>DATLBT010000069.1:0-24071 GCA_035526825.1 Verrucomicrobiia bacterium
GTGCGCGCGGTGTCGTATGGCCGGGGACCGAGCGCGGCGATCATCAAGCGCTTCAAGGACGCCGGCATCCTCTGCATGCCGACGGTGGGTGCACTCAAGCACGCGCAGAAGGCGGTCGAGCTTGGCGCCGACATCATCACCATCCAGGGCGCCGAGGGTGGCGGCCACACCGGCTCGGTGCCGACGTCGTTGTTGCTGCCGCAGGTGCTCAACGCGGTGAAGGTGCCAGTGGTCGCGGCGGGCGGCTTCCACGATGGCCGCGGGCTGGCCGGTGCGCTCGCGTACGGTGCGGCGGGCATCGCGATGGGCACGCGCTTCCTGATGACGGCCGAATCGCCGGTACCGCGCGCAACCTTGCAGCGCTACCTCGACATAAAGGAGCCGGGCCGCATTCGCGCATCGACGGCGGTCGACGGCTTGCCGCAGCGCATGATCGACAATCCGCTGCTGCTCTCGCTCGAGCGCGGCGGGTTGATGCGCCGCCTTTACGTCGCGCTCGTCAGTGCGTGGAAGTGGAAGGCGCGCACCGGCATGACGCTCGCGCAGATGCTGAAGACCTTCGTCGGCGCGCTGCGCGAAGGCGACACCGCCATCCAGACCATGATGGCCGCCAACGCGCCGGTGCTCATCCAGCGCGCGATGGTCGAGGGCCGCCCCGACGAGGGCGTGCTGCCGGCGGGGCAGGTGGCGGCGGTGATCGACGATTTGCCGAGCGTGGCTGACCTCATTGGACGGATCGTTGCCGAAGCCGAAGAGCGATTCGCTGCGCTGTCCCACAAAAGCCTTTCAGCCGCGCGCACCGCAGGGAACGGTTCATGAGTACGCCCTTCAAGACTTCCATCGCCGACGGCATCGCCGAAGTCGTCATCGACCGCCCGCCGGTCAACGCGATCGACGACGCTGGCTGGCACGCGCTCGCCGACGAGCTTGAGCGCGTCGGCCGCTCTGCCGAGGCGCGCGTGATCGTGATCCGCGCCGAGGGCCGCGGCTTCTGCGCGGGCGTCGACATCAAGCAGCTCGACAAGGAGCCGCAGCGCATCATCTCGGTCAACGCCGGCAACTACCGCACCTTCCACGCGGTGCACCGCAGCCCGCTGCCGGTGATCGTGGCCGTGCACGGCTTCGTGCTCGGCGGCGGCATCGGCATCGCCGGTGCGGCTGACATCGTCGTCGCGTCCGACGACGCGACCTTCGGCGTTCCGGAAGTCGACCGCGGCGCCATGGGCGGCGGCGCGCACCTGCAGCGGCTTTTCCCGGTGCAGAAGGTGCGGATGATGTACTTCACCGGGGATCCGATTACCGCGGCTGAAGCCTGGCGCCTCGGCGCCCTGGAAAAGGTGGTGCCGCGTGCCGAGCTGCGTGAAGCCGCGCTCGCCATCGCGCGCAAGATCGCCAGCAAGAGCACGGCGATGATCAAGCTCGCCAAGGAATCGCTGAACTCCATCGAGGACGGTAACCTCGAGGACAAGTACCGGCGCGAGCAAGGCTTCACGCTGCAGGCCTACCAGAGCGCCGATTCCGCCGAGACACGCCGCGCGTTCGTCGAGAAGCGCGACGCCGATTTCGCGAAGAACAAGACATGAGGCTCGAATACACCGAGAAACAGAACGCCTTCCGCGCCGAGATCCGCGCGTGGCTGAAAGCGAACGTGCCGAAGCAGCCACTGGCCAGCTTCGACACGGCCGAAGGTTTTGCGCAGCACCGCGAGTGGGAAGGCAAGCTGTTCGAGGGGCGCTGGAGCGCGGTGACCTGGCCCGTCGAGATGGGCGGCCGCGGCTGCGACCTCGTCGAGTGGCTCGTGTTCGAGGAGGAGTACTGGGCCGCCGGCGCGCCGCTGCGCGTGAACCAGAACGGCGTGTTCCTGCTGGCACCGACGCTGATGGAGCACGGCAGTGTCGAGCAGAAGAAGCGCTTCCTGCCGCGGATGGCGGCGGGCGAGGACATCTGGGCGCAGGGCTGGAGCGAGCCGGGCGCGGGCTCGGATCTTGCGGCGATTCGCTGCAAGGCCGATCGTGACGGCGACGATTACGTGCTCAACGGCCAGAAGACCTGGTCGACGCGCGCCGTGTGGGCCGATTGGTGCTTCGGCCTGTTCCGCTCAGATCCGGCGAGCCAGCGCCACCACGGCCTGACCTTCCTCCTGCTGCCGCTAAAGGCCAAGGGCATCACCATCCGGCCGATCCGCCAGCTCAATGGCATGACCGGCTTCGCCGAGATCTTTTTCGACAACGTGCGCGTGCCGGTGGCGAACCGCATCGGCGAGGACGGCGCTGGCTGGAACATCGCGATGGCCACGGCCGGCTTCGAGCGCGGGCTGATGTTGCGCTCGCCGGCGCGCTTCCAGCAGACCGCGAAGCACCTGGTCGAGCTGTACCGCAAGCACCAGCCGGCGGCAGACGCCGATCCGTCGTTGCGCGACGCGGTGATCAAGAGCTGGATGGATGCGGAAGCCTACGCGCTCGCGACCTACGCGACCGCCTCGCGCCTCGCACGCGGTGGCCAGATCGGCGCGGAGGCCAGCACCAACAAGATCGTGTGGTCGGAGCTGGACCTGCTGATGCACGAGACCGCGATGCGCATCCTCGGCGCACGCGCCGAGCTGATGCCGGGCGCGCCGGCGGGGCAGGAGCCGGGCTACAACTGGCTCGACGGCTTCCTGTTCGCGCAGGCCGGGCCCATCTACGCGGGCACGAATGAGATTCAGCGGAACATCATTGCGGAGAGGATGTTGGGGTTGCCGAGAGCATGAGTAACCACAAGGGATTGGGGATTGGGGATTGGGGATTGGTGAAGAGCTCCATCGCTGCTGCCTTTCCCCAATCCCTAACCCCCAATCCCTAATCCCTACCCATGGACTTCACCTTCGACGAACAACAAATCGCCTTCCGCGACGCCATCCGCAAGTTCCTGATGGTCGAGGCGGCGCCCGAGGCGCTGGCCGAAATCTGGGAAACCAAATCGGGTCGCTCGCAGGAGTTGCGTGCCAAGCTCGCTGACCAGGGCCTCACCGCGCTGTCCGTGCCCGAGGATTACGGCGGCATCGGGCTCGGCGACCTCGACTGGGTGCTGATCCAGCAAGAACTCGGCTACTACGCAATTCCCGACTCGCTGTCAGACACCGCGTACCTCGCCGTGCATCTCCTGAAAAATCAGCCGCCGAACGGCGGCTTCGCCGGCGAGTGGCTGCGCAAGGTTGCGAGCGGCAAGGTTCGCATCGCAATCGGCCATCCGGCGAACCCGCTGGTCGCCGATGCCGAAGCCGCCGACCTGCTGCTGCTGCATTACCAGGACGAGATCCACGCGCTGAAGCCCGGCGAAGTGAAGCTCACCGCGAACCCGAGCATCGATCGCTCGCGCCGGCTGTACCAGGTGGACTGGAAGCCGACTGCTGCGACGCGCATCTGCGCCCCCAGCACAGGCCGCGTCCTGTGGGACGGCATCGCCAACCGCGCCGCGCTCGCCACCGCGGCGCAATTGCTCGGCCTTGCCCAGCGCATGCTCGACCTTGGCATCGACTACAGCGCGCAACGCAAGCAGTTCGGCAAGCCGGTCGGGTCATTCCAGGCGGTGAAGCACCACCTGGCCGATGTCGCAGTCAAGATCGAATTCGCGCGGCCGGTGGTGTTTCGCGCCGCGTACGCCCTGGCGCGCAACGATGCGCGGGTCGCAACACTGGTATCGCACGCCAAGCTCGCCGCAGGCGACGCCGCCACGCTCGCCGCGCGCCGCAGCCTGCAGGTGCATGGCGCGTTGGGCTACACCTGGGAAACCGATTTGCAAATGTTCATGAAGCGCGCCTGGGCGCTCGATGCCGCGTGGGGCGACCGCGGGTGGCACAAGACCCGCATCTGCGCGCACATTTTCGCCGACGCTTCGCCCGTAGGGCCCGGCACTACCTTCTCGTAAAATCGGAGATTCGACCGTGGAAGCCTTCATCATCGACGCATTGCGCACGCCGGTCGGCAAGCGCAAGGGCAGCCTGGCGCATGTGCATGGCGCCGATCTCGGCGCGCACGCGCTCAAGGCGCTGGTTTCGCGCAACGCGATTCCTGCGGACGATTACGACGACGTGATCTGGGGCTGCCTCGACGCCATCGGGCCGCTGGCCGGCAATATCGGCCGCACCTGCTGGCTCGCAGCCGGGCTGCCGCTGCACGTTCCGGGCGTCACCATCGACCGCCAGTGCGGCAGCTCGCAGCAGGCGGTGCACTTCGCAGCCCAAGCCGTGATGAGCGGCACCCAGGACGTCGTCATCGCCGGTGGCGTGCAGACGATGACGCAGATCCCGATCGGCTCGGCGTTCGTCAGCGCCAAGCCGCTGGGCCTGAGCGATCCGTTTTCGGGCAGCAAGGGCTGGGTCGCGCGCTTCGGCGATGCGCCAGTGAGCCAGTTCCACGGCGCGCAAATGATGGCCGACAAGTGGAAGATTTCGCGCCGCGAGATGGAGGAGTTCGCGCTGGCGAGCCACCAGCGCGCGCGCAAGGCGCAGGCCGAAGGCCGCTTCGACCGCGAGATCCTCGAGACCTTCGGCCTCAAGGTTGACGAGACCGTGCGTGACACCTCGATCGAGCAGATGGCCAAGCTCGAGCCGTTGGCGCCGGGCGGCACCATTACGGCTGGCGTTTCCAGCCAGACCGGTGATGGCGCATCCGCGCTGCTGATCGCGTCTGAGAAAGCCGTGAAGCGCTACAAGCTGAAGCCGCGTGCGCGCGTGCATCACATCTCGGTCTACTCGGACGACCCGATCATGATGCTGTCGGCGCCGATCCCGGCGACGAAGATGGCGATGAAGAAAGCCGGCATGAAAATGAGCGACATCGACCTCGTCGAGATCAACGAGGCTTTCGCGCCGGTGCCGCTGGCCTGGCTCAAGGAAACCGGATACCCGCACGAGCAGACCAACGTCAACGGCGGCGCCATCGCGCTGTCGCATCCGCTCGGTGCCACCGGCACCAAGCTGATGACGACCCTGCTGCATGAGCTGGAGCGCAGCAAGAAGCGTTACGGCTTGCAGACCATGTGCGAAGGCGGCGGTGTCGCCAACGTCACGATCATCGAGCGGCTTTGATGGCCGGCCTCTGTTCCGGACGCACCGTCATCGTCACCGGCGCCGGCGGCGGGCTCGGCAAGGCCTACGCGCTGGCGCTCGCGGCCGAGGGCGCTAATGTCGTTGTCAACGACATCCGCAAGGAGGCGGCGGTCGAGGTGGCGAACCAGCTCGGCGCGCACGGTCTCGAGAACCATAGCGACATCACTACCATGGCCGGCGCCGCCGAGATCGTCGGCGACGCTGTGCAGCACTTTGGCGAGGTGCACGCGGTCGTCAACAACGCCGGCGTGGTGCGCGACAAGATGTTCGCCTCGATGAGCGAGGACGACTGGGACCTGGTCGTGAGGGTGCACCTCAAGGGCCACTTCTGCATCGCGAGCACACTGGTGAAGCGCTGGCGCGACCAGGTCAAGGCTGGCCAGAAAGTCGACGCGCGCATCATCAACACGAGCTCGGGCGCCGGACTGCAGGGTTCGGTGGGGCAGAGCAACTACGCCGCAGCGAAGGGCGGCATCGCGTCGCTGACGCTGGTGCAGGCCGCCGAGCTGGCGCGCTACGGCATTACTGCGAACGCGCTGGCGCCGGCCGCGCGCACCGGCATGACCGAAGGCGTGTTCGCCGACATGATGAAGAAGCCCGACGGGGCTGCGTTCGACCATTACGACCCGGCCAACGTCGCGCCGCTGGTGGTGTGGCTGTGCAGCACGCAGTCGGCAGGGGTCACCGGCAAGGTGTTCGAAGTCGAAGGCGGCAAAGTCTCGATCGCGCAGGGCTGGCGTACGGGGGTCGCGAAGGACAAGAGGGCGCGGTGGCAGGCGGCGGAGCTGACCGATGTGATCGCGCAACTCGTGGCGGAATCGCCGAAGGCGCAGAAGGTTTATGGCACCTGACCGCTCGCCCCTCACCCCGGCCCTCTCCCCGCTGAAGCGGGGAGAGGGAGAAAAGCCCACCCACCTTCTTGCCTCTCCCCGCTTGCGGGGAGCGGTCGCGCCGCAGGCGCGGGTGTGGGGTTCGTGAAGCTCGCCCCCACCCAAGACCAGCTGATGATCGGCGACGCCGCGGCGAGTTTCCTCGCGGATGCGAGCGATTCCGCCGCCGTGCGCGCGGCGATGGCGAGCGAGCACGGCTGGGATGAAAAGGCCTGGCGCCGCACCGTCGAGATGGGCTGGTGCGGCACGACGATCCCCGAGGCGCACGGCGGGCTGGGTCTTTCGCCGCGCGAGCTCGTGCTGATCCTCGAGCATATGGGCCGCCACCTGTTCTGTTCGCCGTTCTTCGGCACGGTCGCGCTCGCCGCGACCCTGCTGCAGGAAGCGGGCAGTCCAGCAGCGAAGAAAAAATACCTGCCGCGCCTCGCGGACGGCTCGCTGCGCGCCAGCGCGAGCTTCGAAGGCGCCGGGGTCTGGGCCCGCAAGGACGCGAAGGCCAAGAACAGCTGGCAGCTCAAGGGCCGCGTGCTCGGCATGGTCGACGCCGGATCCGCCGAGCTGCTTCTGGTTGCGACTGGCAAGGCGGTCTTCGCCGTGCAAGTCGGCGCCGAGGGCTTGAAGATCGCGCCGCAGAAAACCTGGGACGCCACGCGACGCCTCGCCGACGTCACGCTCACCAACGTCACAGCCGAGCGCATTGACGACGCCGCGAGCAAGACCAAGGCCAGTGGCCTCGCGCGCGCCGAAGCGCTCGCGCGCCTCTACCTCGCAGCCGAGCAGCTCGGCGGCGCGCAGCAATGCCTCGACCTGATCCTGCGCTACACGAGCGAACGCAAGCAGTTCGGCCGCGCAATCGCCTCGTTCCAGGCCGTAAAGCACCGCTGCGCGCAGATGTTCGTGCTCGTCGAAGGCTTGCGCTCGTGCGTCTACGGCGCCGCCGCCATCGCCGCCGGCAAGCCGACGCTCGAGGCGCTGGAAGCCGAGTGCAACGGCGCCAAGGCCCTCGCCAGCGACACTTACTTTCACTGCGCCAGCGAGGCCATCCAGCTCCACGGCGGCGTCGGCTTCACCTGGGAGTTCGACCCCCAGCTCCACTTCAAGCGGGCGCAAGCCGGCTCCCACCTCTTCGGCACCGCCGACGTGCTACGCGAGTTCATCGCCGACCAACTTGCCAAGCAGGGGTCAGAGTCGTTCTCGCAACCCGTTGAATCCAGAAGCCCGGAAGACGAAAAATTCAGGAAGGCCGTATCGACCTGGATGCGCGCGAACCTGAAAGGCAAGTTCGCCACGCTCAAGCACCGGGGCGGCCCCGGCGACGAAGAACACGAGCCGGCCCTGCGCAAGGAATGGGAGCGCAAGATGGCCCAGGGCGGCTGGACCTGCGTCGGCTGGCCCAGGCCCTGGGGCCGGGGCTTCACCATCGAGCAGCAGGTCGCCTTCCACGAGGAATACGCCCGCGCCGGCGGACCCGGCCGCATCAGCCTGCTCGGCGAAGGCCTGCTCGGTCCGGCCGTCGTGAGCTTCGGCACCGAGGCGCAGAAGCAGCGCCACCTGCCCGGCATCGTCGACGGCACGACTTACTGGGCGCAGGGCTATTCCGAACCCAACGCCGGTAGTGACCTTTCCAACGTCCAGACGCGCTGCGAAGCGCAGCCCGACGGTTCGTGGAAAGTCTACGGCCAGAAGATCTGGACCTCGCTGGCGCACGAATCGGACTGGATTTTCGTGCTCGCGCGCGGCCAGCCCGGCACGCGCGGTCCGAGGGGCCTGAGCTTTCTGCTGATGCCACTCAAGCAGCCCGGCATAACGATCCGCCCGATCAGGCAGCTCACCGGCAACAGCGAGTTCAACGAGGTGTACTTCGATGGCGCCGTCGCTGCAGCCGACGACGTGGTCGGCGGCGCCGGTAACGGCTGGAAGGTCGCGATGGGCCTGCTCGAAGCCGAGCGCGGCGTCTCGACGCTCGGTCAGCAAATGCGCTTCAGCTACGAGCTCGACTTGCTGATCGACACTGCGCGCAACAACGGCGCCCTGAAAAACCCGCTGGTGCGCCAACGCCTCGCCAGCGCCTGGAGCGGGCTGCGTGTGATGCGCTACAACGCGCTGCGCATGCTCGGCGGTGAGAGCACGCAGCTCTCGCGCGAAGCAATCATCTTCAAGTACTACTGGTCGAACTGGCACCGCGAGCTCGGCAAGCTCGCCGCTGACGTGCTCGGCCCGGCAGCCGACGTCATCAGCCTCGATCCCGTCATCCGCCCGCTGCAGCAGCTATTCTTCTTCTCGCGCGCCGACACCATCTATGCCGGCACCAACGAGATCCAGCTGAACCTCATCGCCGAGCGTGGGCTTGGCATGCCGAAGGAACCGCGCGGGGACGCCAAATGAACACACCACCGAGCTACGTCCCGGGCCACGGCCTGCTGAAGGGCAAGAGCGTTCTGATCACTGCCGCGGCTGGCGCCGGCATCGGTTTTGCCACGGCGCGCCGCTGCCTGGAAGAGGGTGCGCGCGCGCTGGTGCTCGCCGACATCCACGACCGGCGGCTGCAGGAAGCCACCGGCTCGCTGCGCGAGGCATTCCCCGACGCCCGGCTCGATGCACGCCTGTGCAACGTCACCGTGGAGGCCGACGTCACCAATCTCATCGATCATGCCGAGGGCTGGACCGGCGGCGTCGATGTGCTGGTCAACAACGCGGGCCTGGGCGGCAGCAGGCGCGTCGTCGACATGGCCGACGATGAATGGCACCGCGTCATCGACGTTTCCTTGACCGGGACCTTTCGCATGACGCGCGCGATGTTGCGCAAGATGCTTCCGCGCAAGGCCGGCGTGATCGTGAACAACGCCTCGGTGCTCGGCTGGCGGGCGCAGAAGGAGCAGGCACATTACGCGGCGGCCAAGGCCGGCGTGATGGCGCTCACGCGCTGCGCGGCGCTCGAGGCGGCCGAGGCCGGCGTGCGCATCAACGCGGTCGCGCCGTCGATCGCGTTTCACGATCACCTCAGGAAGACCGCGCCGGAGCAACTGCTCAAGGACCTGGCGGAGCGCGAAGCGTTCGGCCGCGCCGCGGAAACCTGGGAGATCGCGAACGTGATCGTGTTCCTGGCGAGCGATTATTCCTCCTACCTGACCGGAGAAGTCCTCTCCGCCTCGAGCCAACGCGCATGATCAAGATCTTCGACGGTGCCGACGCCATCCTCAACGCCGTGGGCACGAAGCTCGGTCCCGGCGACTGGGTGGAGATCAGCCAGAAGCGCATCAACCAGTTCGCGGACGCGACCGACGATCAGCAGTGGATACACGTGGACCTGGCCAAGGCCAAGGCGGGGCCCTTCGGCGCGCCGATCGCGCATGGGTATTTGACGCTGTCGCTGATGGCGAAATTCCTGCCGATGCTGGTCGAGATCAAGGGACTGAAAATGGGCGTGAACTACGGGACCGACAAGGTGCGGTTTCCGTCCGCGGTGAAGGCGGGCAAGCGCATCCGGCCGAGTGGCGAGGTGGTCGCCGTGGAGCGCACCAAGGATGGTGGCGTGCAGGCGGTGATCCGCGTGACCGTGGAGATCGAGGGGGAGGTGAAGCCGGCTTGTGTGGCGGATACGATCTCTCGTTACTACTTCTAGAAGAAAAGAATCGGGGCCAGGGCCCCTCCCACATATAGATGAGATGAGCGGCGGCGGGCGCCCCTACAATGCCCCGGTGTGTCTTGGAGGGAGACCCGCGGATGGCTGTGCCTGCCTATGGCGTCGTCGCACTGGTCCTGATCGGCGCCGTCTACTCGTTTTCACATCGGCCGCCTCCTGCGTTTCCGCCCACCCAGGTCCATCCCGACAAGCTGCTCGTCAATGGCCTTGCGCAGAGCGGCAAGCGCCTCATCGCGGCCGGCGAGCTCGGCCACATCCTCGTCAGTGATTCGCCGGACGGCCCGTGGCGCGAATCGAAGATCGAGCCTTCGCGCGGCAGCACGTTTACCCGCGCCGCGTTCATCGATGACAAGACCGCGCTCGCCGTCGGCCACGATGGCTGGATCGTCCGCAGCAGCGACGGCGGGGAGACCTGGAAGGAAGTCGCTTTCGATCCGCAGCGCCCCGATCCGCTGCTCAACGTCGCCGGGCCCTTCGACGGCAAGCTGTACGCGATGGGCGCCTTCGGCCTGCTGCTGACCTCCAGCGACCAGGGCCAGACCTGGCAGCCGGGTACGCTCGCCATCGAGGGCGAGGGCGCCAGCGCCGCACCCAGCGCCGAGGCGCCGCCCGCCGAGGCCGATCCCAACGCCGACCCTTTCGCCAACTTCTCCGAGAGCGCTGGCGGCGATTCCTCCGCCGACCGCCATCTCAACGCCATGATCAGCACGCCCGATGGATCGCTGCTGCTGGTCGGTGAGCGTGGCGTCGTGTTGCAGTCGCGCGACAGCGGCGTGAGCTGGAAGAAGCTCGATACCGGCTACGCAGGCAGCTTCTTCGGCGCGATTGCCGCCGGTGAGCGCGTGCTGGTCTATGGCATGCGCGGCAACGCGTTCTGGAGCGCCGATGCCGGCGCCACCTGGACCCGGTCGAAGGTGCCCGTGAAGGTCTCGCTGTTCAGCGGTACCGCGCTGCCCAGCGGTGACATCGTGCTGGTCGGCGACAACAACACCGTGCTCCAGTCGAAGGACGGCGGTGCCACCTTCACGGTCGCCTCCGAAGCCGCTACCCGCGGCCTCGCCGCGGGCCTCGCCGAGGTGCTGGTGCTCCCCGATGGCAGCCTGCTCACGGCCGGCGACACCGGCATCACGCGCCGCGCGATCAATGGCGCGGGCAACGGAGCCGCTCCATGAGCGCCGCGCCGAGCGGCCTCGACCGCATGGTCAACATGTTCTCTGACGTTCTGATCGCGCGCCGCCACATCCTGTCGGTGGTGTTCGCGGCGATGACCGTGTTCTTCGGCTGGAGCGCGACGAACGTCAAGCTCGACCCGGGATTCCTCAAGTTGATCCCGATCAAGCATCCGTACATGAAGACCATGTTCGACTACCTGCGCGACTTCAACGACGCCAACATGCTGCTGGTGAACCTGCGCTGGAAGGGCGAGGGGGACATCTACAACCCCGATTTCATGGCCGCGATGCAGAAGGCCAACGACGACGTCTTTTTCATCCCCGGCGTCAACCGCGTGCAGGTGTCGTCGATCTTCACGCCGAGCACGTACTACATCGAGATCACCGAGAGCGGCTTCAACGGCGAGACGGTGGTGCCGGCCAAGTTCTCGGGCACGCCCGAACAGCTCGAGCGCGTGCGCCACAACATCGGCCTGTCGGGCCAGATTGGCCTGATTGTCAGCAACGACCAGAAAGCCGCGCTGATCCGCGCGAACCTGCAGGAAGTCGACACCAGCGATCCGGCCAAGGCCGAGCGCTTCTACCGCGCGGTCATGGGCAAGCTCGGCGACATCCGCGGGCGCTTCGAGAGTCAGACGCAATACACCTACAAGCTGAAGTCCGACCAGGCCGGGCTCAAGGCCGGCGATGCCGTCGCGGTCGGCTTCGTCGACTACGGCCGCATGCTGGCGTTCCAGCAGTTCCAGGTCGCCAATCCCGACGGCGGCGACGCGCTGGTCGTCTCGGGTGGCGACGTCACGGTGGAGGCGGCGCCCAACCCGGACTACAACGACAAGCTCGAGGTCAACATCATCGGCTTCTCGCAGTTGCTGGCCGATGTGATCAACGGCCTGATCGGCGTGTTTGCGTTCTTCGCGCTGGCCTTCGTCATCACGTTGGCGCTGTTGTTTGCTTACACGCGCTCGATCCGCATGACGGTGACGGCGCTGATCGTCGCACTGCTGCCGGTGGTATGGCTCATCGGCATCCTGCCGCTGATCGGCTTCGGCATCGACCCGATGTCGATCCTGGTGCCGTTCCTGATCTTCTCCATCGGCGTGTCGCACGCGGTGCAGATGACCAACGCCTGGCGGCTCGAGGCGGCGGCCGGGGCGAGCAGCGTCGAGGCTTCACGCACGGCATTCCGCAAGTTGTTCGTGCCGGGTGCGGTGGCCCTGCTGACCAACGCGCTGGGCTTCGGCGTGATCATGATCATCGACATCCCGATCGTGCACGAGCTCGGCATCACCGCCTGCCTCGGCGTGCTGCTGATGATCGTGACCAACAAGATGATCCTGCCGATCATCCTGACGCACATCACGCTGGAGGAGGGCAGCAAGCGCTTCTCGCAGCAGGCGGCGAGCAACACCGGCCAGAACAAGATCTGGGCGTTGATCGCGCGCTGCGCCGAGCCGCGCGTGGCGCTGGGCGTGTTCGCGGCGTCGATCGTGCTGCTCGGTGTATCGGCGGTACTGTCGCGCGGCCTCGTCATCGGCGACTCCGGCCGCGGTGTGCCCGAGTTGCACAAGGACTCGCGCTACAACCGCGACAACGACCAGATCGGCAACACCTACAACATCGGCACCGACCTGCTCACGGTGATGGCCGAGGCCAAGGATTTCCAGGGCGACTCGTGCCTGCATTACCCGGTCGTCAACCTTCTGGACCGGTTCGAGCTGTACTTGCGCGGCGTCGACGGCGTGCAGTCGGTAACCAGCGTCGCCGGCATCGGCAAGCTGGTGATCAGCGCGTTCTCGGAGGGCACGCCGCGCTTCCGCACCCTGCCGCGCAGCGAAGCGGGATTGTCCGTCGGTTCGCGCGCGTTCGACCCGAATCTCGGCCTCAACAACGAGTCCTGCCGGGCGATCAAGGTGATGGTGTTCACCAAGAACCACGACGGCACCACGGTTGCGCACGTGGTCGAGGAGATCAAGAAGTTCATCGCGGCGAACCCGGTGGAGGGCGTCACCTTGCGCCTGGCGTCCGGCAACGTCGGCGTGATGGCGGCGACCAACGAGGCGGTCGCGGCCGCCGAGATCGGCATGCTGCTCGCGATCTTCGGTGCGCTGACGCTGCTGTGCCTGCTGACCTTCCGCTCGCTGAAGGCGACGCTGTGCGTGCTGGTGCCGCTGACGATGGTGTCGATCTTCTGCAACGCGCTGATGGCGAGCCTCGGCATCGGGCTCAAGGTCGCGACGCTGCCGGTGGTCGCGCTGGGCGTGGGCGTGGGCGTGGACTACGGCATCTACCTGTTCGAGCGCATCCAGCACGACATGGGCGATGGCATGAACTTCCGCGATGCGTTCTACGAGGCGATGCGCCAGCGCGGCACCGCTGCCGTGTTCACCGCGATCACGATGGCGATCGGCGTCGGCACCTGGACGCTGTCGGCGCTGAAGTTCCAGGCCGACATGGGCCTGTTGCTCGCGTTCATGTTCCTCGTGAACATGCTCGGCGCGATCTGCCTGTTGCCGGCGCTGGGGGCGTGGTTCTTCAAGGACCCGGGCGCAGCCACCGCCCGATAGCGGATCAGCGCCGTCCCGAGCGGGAAGCGTGACTGGATCGAACCGCTTCATCTCGGCTCGCAGGTCGCCGGCGGCCTCATACGTTTGAAGCAGGCCGCAGCCCCGCCGGAATGGGTATCGTGCCCACTCCATTAGAAGGGGCACGCCATGGCCGGTGTTCTGAGCGATCTGAAGGTTCTCGACCTGTCCTGGGGCATCGCCGGGCCCATGACCGGCATGCTGATGGCCGACCACGGCGCGCAGGTCACCAAGATCGAGCCGCCGGGCGGGGATCCGTACCGCGGCCAGCTTGGCTACAAGGTCTGGCAACGCGGCAAGCGCTCGGCCGTGTTGGACCTGAAGAACGTCGCTGACAAAGACGCCTTCCTCGCGCTGGTGCGCACCGCTGACGTCGTGATCGAGTCCTACGCGCCGGGCACGACAAAAAAGCTCGGCATTTCGTTCAATGTTCTCTCGAAGATCAATCCGCGCCTGGTTTACTGCTCGATCACCGGCTATGGCCGCGACAACAAGCATTCGAATCGCCCGGCCTACGACGCCCTGGTCATGGCGCGCACCGGCCTTTTGTTCGAGCAGCGCGGCTGGCCCGAAGGCGCGCTGAACCACATCACCGGCCGCGAAAGCCCATATCCGGATCTCGACGTACCGCCCGAGTGGGTGCAGGGCCCGGCGCGGCCCGGCCCGGTGTTCCCGGCCTCGCATTGGCCGAGCCTTGGCGCGTTCTTCATCGCCTCGATGGGCATCAGCGCCGCCTTGCGCGCGCGCGAGCAAACCCAGCGCGGCCAGTGGGTCGAGACTTCGCTGATGCAGGGTTGCATGGCCGGCGCCGCGGGCGTCTGGCTGCGCGCGGAGAAACCGGATTCGCCGGGCTTCGATTCGTGGATCCTCGGCAGCAAGTCGCCGAAGGGTCACTTCCAGTGCAAGGACGGCAAGTGGATCCACAACTGGGTGCCGAACCCGCGCTTCATCCTCGGCGCCTCGTCGGGCGACAGGCTGAATTCCTCTCCCGACCTCACCGTGCAGAACGATCCGGATCGCTTCGGCACCGGGCCTGAAGAGATCATGGTGATGATGCATTACCAGCCGCTGCTCGCGGAAGCCGTGGCGAAGTTCACCGCGAAGGAGTGGGTGGATGCTGCCGCGGTCGCCGAGATGACGATGCAGGACGTGCGGCCGCCCGAGGCCGCGCTGGCCGACCCGCTGTTCCTGAAGGACGGCGTGGTGACCGAGCGCACCGATTCCGATCTCGGCACGATCCGCACCGTCGGCCAGACCTACAAGATGAGCGCGTGCCCGAGCAAGCCTGCCGACTGGGTCGCCAAACCCGGCCAGCACACGGCGGAGGTTAAAGCCGAGGCCGCCAGGAATGCCGACGTCACCGTGCTGGCGCCGCGCGCGACGAAGAAGCTGAAAGCGCCGCTCGAAGGCATCACGGTGCTCGACCTCGGCCTTGCGATCGCAGGACCCTTCGGCACGCAGCTGCTGTCCGATCTCGGCGCAACCGTCATCAAGGTCAACGGCCTCTACGACATGTTCTGGCACCGAGTGCACATCGCCTACATGGCGAATCGCGGCAAGCGCAGCATCACGCTGAACCTGAAAGATCCGCGCGCGATGGAAATCTTCCTGAAGCTGGCGGCCAAGGCCGACGTCGTGCACCACAACATGCGTTACGACGCGGCGCAGCGCTTGAAGATCGACTACGAATCCCTCAAGAAACTGAACCCCAAACTCATCTACTGCCACTCGCGCGGTTTCGAAACCGGCCCGCGCGAAGGCCTGCCGGGCAACGACCAGACCGGTGCGTGCCTGTCGGGCGTTCAGTACGAGGACGGCGGCATGGCGCGCGGCGGCAAGCCGCTGTGGAGCTTCACCAGCTTCGGCGACACCGGCAACGGCTTCCTCACGGCGGTCGCGGTGATCAACGCGCTGCGCCACCGCGACAAGACCGGCGAAGGCCAGATGGTCGACACCTCGATCATGAACGCGGCGATGCTCAATACGAGCTATGCCGTCGCGACGCCGGAAGGCAAGGGCTTCGAGCGTCCGCACATCGACGCCGACCAGACCGGGTTCTCGGCCGGCCACCGCATTTACGAGACCAGCGCGGGCTGGCTGTGCTTCGTATTGGCGACGCAGGCGCACTGGGATGGCCTGTTTGCCGTGATTGGCGCGCCCGAGCTCGCGGCGGACCGGCGCTTCGCGACGCACGACGTACGCAAGCGCAATGATGCCCTGCTCGCTGAGCTGATCGCCGAGAAGCTGAAAGGCGCAAGCGCGGCCGAGTGGTTCGGCAAGTGTGATGCGGCAGGCGTGCCGGTGGAAATCGTGTCCGAAGACTTCTCGCGCAAGCTCCACGACGACGTCGAATTCCAGGCCAGGAAGTGGGTCACGAGCTTCCAGCATCCACACGTCGGCAAGTTCGACATGATCGGCCTCTTGTGCGATCTGTCCGACACGCCAGGCGTGATCCAGGGTCGGCCGCTGATCGTCGGCGAGAACACGAAGGAAATCCTGGCGGAGCTCGGCTACACCGAGGAGCAGGTCAAGACGATGGAGGAGCAGTTCGCCATCGGCTTTGCCGGCATGCCGCGGATGCCACCGCGGCCGGCGGGGGCGCCGCCGGCGAAGCCGCCGCTGACGCCGAGCGCGGCGCAGGCCAACACGCGATAGCGGGCGCTACTTTGCGCGCGCTGCGGCGCGCGAGTGTGCCAGCCAGATTGCTCCGGCTGCCAGCACCGCTACGCCGAACATGATCGCGGCATCGGTCGATGTCGGATGGGTCAGCAGGCGGCGCGCCTGCCGTCCGAACAACGAAAACATCAGGATGTAGGGCGAGATGCCCACGAGCGTCGCCGCCACGTAGGGCAGCAGCGACACGCGCGCCGCGCCAGACAGCACGTTGGTCGCGGTGAACGGCGCGAGCGGCAGGACACGAAGCATCAATACCTGCATGAAGCCGCCGTTCCGCAGTTGCGCACTGATCTTGTCGAACCCGCTGAAGCGGAGTTTCTTGACGCCCTGGCCACCCCAGCGGCCGATCGTGTATCCCACGAGCGCGGCGGTCAGGCTGCCGCCATAAGCGTACGCGGCCCCGGCGAGCGGACCCAGCGCCATGATCACGGCAAAGCACAGCACCGTATTGGGGAACATGACCAGGCTCGCAACCACGTAAATCGCCCCCACCGCGGGCGCCATCCACGGGCTGTTGGCCAGGGATCGGATCTGGCGGGCAATGTCGCGCGGCTCGACGTAATCGTGGAGCGGCGTCCAGTGCCAGGCGGCAACCAGTGCCGCCATGACGACGGCAAGGCCAACGAGGCCAATGAGCGTCCATCGACGTGCCTTGCTGCGCTGGGGTTTGGCGGCCATACCGCGTATGACTGCGGGAACCGCCGCATTGCTCGCGGGACTTCAGCCAGGACTCACCCATTTGAACCATGCCCGGGGCCCGCGCCGCGGGCAAAGTTCCCACCATGACCGAAAACGCCAAGGCACCGACCCGGCTCAAGCCTATCGTCACGCTCGACATCAAGTTCTTTTGGGACTCGTGCGACAAGGGCGAGCTCAAGATCGAGCGCTGTGCCTCGTGCCAGCAATTCCGCTTCCCGCCGCGGCCGATGTGCCCGAGTTGCCACAGCACCAGGCGCGAGCACGTCGCGGTGTCGGGCCGGGGCAAGGTCTATAGCTGGATCCGGCCGGTGCACCCCAGGCCGGTCGGCTTCGACGAGCCGCCGATCGTCGCGCTGGTCGAGCTCGAGGAAGGCTTCCGGCTGGTGAGCAACTTGTACGGCATCGAATTCGAAAAGGTCACCCGCGACTTGCCGGTCGAGTTGTTCTTCGACAAGACGGTGGGGAACCGGCAAGTGCCGGTCTTCAGACCCTCACCACTGGCCCCTCTCCCGCGAGCGGGAGAGGGGAAAAAAGCATGAGGACCTTTCACGAAGCTGCGATTGCCGGCATCGGGCAGACCGAGTTCTCCAAGTCTTCCGGTCGGTCGGAGCTGACGCTCGCCGCTGAGTGCGCCAAGGCGGCGCTTGATGACGCAGGGATCCATCCGTCCGAGGTTGACGGCATGGTCACGTTCACGCTCGATGGTTCGGACGAGATGCACCTGGCGCGCTGCCTCGGTGTGAAGGACCTCGCGTACACCACGCGCATCCCGGGCGGCGGCGCCGCCGCGGCCGCGACGATTTACCAGGCGATGGCGATGGTCAACGCCGGCGTCTGCAAGTGCGTTGTGGTGTGGCGCGCGATGAACGAACGCTCGCAATATCGATTTGGCCTGCCGATCACGCTGGAGTCGGCGTTCCAGCCCGGCAACGGCACCGGCTCGCTTCTCTGGTGCATGCCGTACGGCGCGCAGACGCCGGCGTCGTGGATCGCGCTGTTCGCGCAGCGCTACATGACCGAGTACGGCGTCACCAACGAGGATTTCGGTCGCGTCGCGGTGGCGCAACGCAATTACGCCGCGAAGAACCCGGCGGCGTGGTTCTACAACAAGCCCATGACGCTGGCGGAACACCAGGCGAGCAAGTGGATCATCGAGCCGGTGCTGCGCCTGTTCGACTGCTGCCAGGAATCCGACGGTGGCGTCGCCATCGTGATCACCTCGCTCGACCGAGCGAAGCATGGCAAGAACAAGCCGGTGAAGATCACCGGCGCTTGCCAGTCGATGCCGTACAACGTCGAGGTGGTCTCCAACTACTACCACGAGGATCTCTCGTGCATGCCGGAAGCGGTTCACACCGCGAAGCGCCTGTATGCGCAGACCGGCATGAAGCCTGCCGACATGCAGGCGGCGATGCTGTACGACGCGTTCTCGCCGGTGGTGCTGATGCAGCTCGAGGCATTCGGCTTCTGCAAGCGCGGCGAGGGCAGGGATTTCGTGAAGTCGGGTGGCATGGACATCGATGGCGCGATGCCGACCAACACCCACGGCGGGCTGATCGCGGAGGCCTACATCCACGGCATGAACAGCGTGGCCGAGGGCGTACGCCAGGTGCGCGGCACCTCGACCAGCCAGGTCAAGAACGTGGAGAACGTGCTGGTGAGTTCGGGGATGGCGGGCGCCATTTTGTCCGCAGTGTGACGGTCCTTTCTACGACTCTCCGCGTCGCGTCGGGGGTCACGCTGCCGGGCGAAGGTGCCCTCGAGATCGCCGTCGACGTTTTGGCGCCGCCGAACCCGAAACCCGAGGTGCTGGTCTGCCTTCCCGGCGGCGCGATGACCCGCAAGTATTTCGATCTGCGCGCGCCGGGCGATGACAGCTTCTCGTTTGCACGACAAATGGCCGCACGCGGCTATGCCTGCGTGCTGATCGACCACCTCGGCGTCGGTGAGTCCACGCGGCCAGCGGACGGCTATGCGCTCGACGCGTTCCTGCTGGCCTACGCCAACGCCAGTGCCACGCGGCAGGTACTGGACAAGCTTGGAAACGGTAGCGCTATCAATGGCCTGAAGGCGATACCTCATGTGCGGTCCGTCGGCATTGGCCACTCCATGGGCGCGATGCTGACCATCGTCCAGCAAGCCCAAAACCGGCAGCACGCGGGCATCGCGGTGCTCGGATTTTCGACCCGCGGCCTGCCCGAGTACCTGATGGGTGAGGCGAAAGAGTTGGACCCCGCCGCCGCGCGGCGCGAAGTTGCGCGGTTCGCGAGGGCCATGTTCCGCGATCCGTACCCGAAGATCGGCCGATCCAGCGACGGCTCGCAGCTCTATGCCGGCCTGCACGCCGACCCGGCCGGCATCCAGGCCATCAAATCGGCGCGCGAGTTGCTGCTGCCGGTGCCCGCATACATGTCGATGCTGCCGGGCAACGTTGCGCCGGAAGCCGCGAGCATCGACGTGCCCGTGTTCGTGGGCCTGGGCGAGCTCGACATGGCCGGTCCGCCGGAGGACGCACCCAAGGCGTTCACCAAGAGTCCGTCGGTCACGCTGCAGGTCCTGCCCAAGGCCGGCCACAGTCATTTCCTGTTCCCGGCGCGGACCGAGCTGTACGACGGCCTCGCAGCCTGGGTCGCCGGCCTCCCGCAAAAAGACGAATCCCCCCGCAAACCCCGTCCTTAAGATTCGGGCCACCAGGGAAAGATGGCGGAGGCGGTGATGGCACAGCTGAAAGCGGGCGCGCGCTTCAAGAGCGCCGTTTGCGACACGCAGGTCATGGTGATCAAGGCGCCGGCCGGTGAGCACGAGCTCGCGTGTGGCGGCGCGGCGATGATCGCGCCGACAGCGGCCCCGCCGGCGGGCCTTACGCTGCAGCCCGCGACGGAGGAGACGCTGATCGGCAAACGCTATGTCAATGCAGACGAATCGGTGGAGCTGCTGTGCACCAAGGGCGGCAAGGGCGGCTTGGCCCTGAATGGCGCGCCGCTGGAAGTGAAGCAGGCGAAGCAGTTGCCGAGCAGCGATTGAAATGAACATCGCCACGATCCTCGACATGGCCGCCGAAGCTTTCGGCGACCGCGTCGGCATCGTCGCCGGGCCCGAGCGCTGGACTTTTACCGAGCTGCGCAATGCCGCCTGGCGCGCAGCGGCGCAGTTCAGGGCGTCGAACGCCTCGTACGTCGCGCTGCTCGACGTCGTCAGCCCGGCAGCCCCGGTCGCGATCTTTGGCGCCGCCTACGCGGGCATTCCATACGTGCCGCTCAACTATCGCTTGACGCGCCCCGAGATCAACGAGCTGGTCGGGCGCATCGCACCGGCCTATTTGATCGCCGGCGCCGACTACGTGCCGCTGGTCGATGCGCGCACGGGCGTGCAGGTCGTCACGCGCGCGGCGTTTCTCGCCTCGGTGCGTGGGGGCGAGGCCGAAAGCGTGGCCGCGCCCGAAGATCCGCGCGCGGTGGCCGTGCAGTTGTTCACCAGCGGCACCACCGGCAAGCCGAAAGCCGCGATCCTGCGCCACGAGAACCTGATGTCGTACATCGTCGGCACGGTGGAGTTCGGCGCGGCGGCCGAGAACGACGTCATCGCCGTGACCGTGCCGCCGTACCACATCGCCGGCATTTCCTCGGTATTGAGCTCGACCTACGCCTGCCGCCGCGTCGTGCAGCTCGAGAGCTTCGAGGCCAAGGCCTGGCTCGAGGCCTGCCGCCGCGAGAAGGTGACCAATGCGTTCCTGGTGCCGACCATGCTCGCGCGCGTTGTCGACGCGATCGAGCTCGGCACTCGCGCCGACCTGCCGGCGCTGAAGGCCGTGGCGTATGGCGGCGGCAAGATGCCGCTGTCGACCATCCAGAAGGCGATGCGGCTGTGGCCGCACGTGGACTTCACCAACGCCTACGGCCTGACCGAGACCAGCTCGACGATCGCGGTGCTCGGCCCGGACGACCACCGCGCCGCCGCGGCGAGCGGCGACCCAGCTGTGCACAAGCGCCTGACGTCGGTCGGCAAGGCGACCGGGGCGGTCGAGATCGAGATCCGCGATGAAACCGGCGGCCAACTCGGCGCGAACCAGCAGGGCCTCGTCTACGTGCGCGGCGGACAGGTCAGCGGTGAATATTTGCAGCAGGGTAGCGTGCTCGACGCTGACGGCTGGTTCTCCACGCGCGACCGCGGCTATCTCGACGGCGAAGGCTTCCTGTTTCTCGAGGGTCGCGCGGACGACGTCATCGTGCGCGGCGGCGAGAACATCTCGCCGGGCGAGATCGAAGACGTGCTCGCGACGCACCCGGCGGTGGCCGATGCCGCGGTCGTCGCGGTGCCAGATGAGGAGTGGGGCGAAGGCGTCGGTGCGGCGATCGTGCTGAAGCCCGGCGCGCGCGCGACCGTCGACGAGCTGCAGGAATTGGTCAAGCGCCAGCTCCGCTCGTCGCGCGTGCCGCAAACCATCGTGTTCCGCGAGGCGCTGCCGTACAACGAGACCGGCAAGGTGCTGCGCCGCGTGATCCGCCAGGAGTTTGCCGAGACCGCGTCGCAAGTGTCATCCCGAGCGCAGCGAGGGATCGCGTGATGAGCTTCATCATCGAAAAGACCCTCGAGATCAAAGCCCCACCCACGGTGGTCTGGGAAGTCCTCACCGATTTCGCCAAGTACCCCGAATGGAACCCGTTCGTGGTCGAGTGCAAGAGCACGCTCGAGCCCGGCGATGCAATGGATATGCGGGTGAAGCTCATCGGCCCACCGCAGCGCCAGGTCGAATGGATGAACGAGCACAGGCCCGGCCAGCGCTTCGCCTACAACATGAAGCCGTTCCCGCTCGGTGGGCTGCGCAGCCTGCGTTCGCACGACCTCGAGGCCATCGGCGCAGACGCAACGCGCTATCGCTCGTATTTCCAGCTCGATGGCTGGATGATGCCGTTGGTGCGCGGGATGTTCGGCGCCGCGATCGAGCGCGGCATGCGCGGGATGTGGGAAGGCGTGCAGCACCGCTCGGAACAGTTGTGGGCGCAGCGGCGCCGCTGAAGTCGCTCGCTGCGCCGGTGTTCATCCCGGCGTCGCTGGTGGAATGTGCCGACGCGGCACTGGCGCGGCTCGAGCGCCTCGGCGACGGTTCCGTGTCCTTGCCGACCGGCGCGCAGCTGCTCAGCGAGCGCGCGGTGATCTCCGGGTATTTTTCGCAGGGGCGGGTTTCGCCGGGTGGATCGTGCCGATTGCTCGAGGCGCGCGATGGTTTGATCGCGCTGAATCTTGCGCGTGATGAGGACTGGGATTTGCTGCCGGCGTGGCTCGAGGCTGACGTGGCGCGGGATTGGGATGCGGTGAGCGCCGCGGTGAGTTCGCTTGATGCGCGTGCGCTGGTGGAGCGGGGCAGGGAGATCGGCCTGGCTGTCGCGCTCGATGCGCCCGCCAACCGATCTGTGGGAGGGGCCCTGGCCCCGACGTCGGTGGCGATACATCGCGGCCAGGGGCGCTCCCACGGAACGCCCATCCGGGTGATCGACCTCTCGTCTCTTTGGGCCGGGCCGTTATGTAGCCACCTGCTGCACCGAATGGGCGCCGAGGTCATCAAGGTCGAGTCGCTGCATCGCCCCGACGGCGCCCGCCGCGGACCGCGCGCATTCTTCGACCTGCTCAACGCCGGCAAGGCCTCTGTCGCGCTGGACTTCAGCACCGCCGAAGGCCGCGCCCAGCTCCGCGCGCTGATCGACTCCGCCGACATCGTCATCGAAGCGAGCCGCCCGCGCGCGCTGCGCCAGCTCGGCATCGACGCCGAACATTACGCGCAGCACAAAGTCTGGCTCAGCCTCACCGCCTACGGCCGCACCCCCGCCACCGAAAACTGGATCGGTTACGGCGACGACGTCGCAGTCGCCGCCGGCCTGACCCATGCCGTCCGCCAAGCCACCGGCGAAACCCAGATCGTCGGCGACGCCATCGCCGACCCCCTCACCGGCATCCACGCCGCGCTCGCCGTTTGGCAAGCCCGCCGCCCCGGCCTGCTGGACATCTCCCTGCACGCAACGCTCTCCCACTTACTGAGTGGGGGTCAGAGTCGTACTCGCAAACCATTGATTCCGATGGCCGCGCAGCCGCTTCGTACGGCACAGGGTCAAGCCCGCGAGCTCGGCGCCGACACCATCGTCCAGTTGCGGGAGGCTGCCCGCATCAATGCTGGCGAGACTGCAACGCAGGCCGAAGGAGAGCACTGATGGCTGCCGCGCGTGTCGAGATCGATTCGAAGGTCTTCAACCCGTACTCGAAGGATTTCATCAGGAACCCGGACCCGGTCTGGCAAACGCTGGTCCGCGACTACCCCGTGGCGTGGCACAAGGACCTGCAGATGTGGCTGATCTCGAGCCACGCGGCGTGCGAGCAAATGCTGAAGGACAACCGCTTCTCGCCGAACTTCCGGCATTGGGAGCACGCGCCGCCGTCAAAGCCGGAAGCCGAGAAGAACGATTTCGAGAAGTCTTTCGACAAGGGCTTCTTCGCGGTCTCGCCCGAGGCGCACTTGCGCCTGCGCAAGCTGACCATGCCGGCATTCAGCCGACCGGTGATGGGCAAGATCGACGAGAAAATCCGCGACCTCGTGACGCAGTGCTTCGAGGACATCGGCGCGCCGGACGAGTTCGACGTCTACGAGGCGTTGGCGAGCAAGATCCCGGTGCGCGCGATCGCGCGCATGGTCGGCGTGCCGATGGACCAGGAGCAGGTATTCCACGAGTTCGCCGTCAACATCATCAAGGCGACGCGCATCAACCTGAACCCGAAGGAGCGCGAAGTCGCGATGCAGGCGACGCTGCCGGGGTTCGCATACTTCCGGCAGCTCATCGCCGAGCGGCGCGCACGTGCCGGCGGACCGGGCGACGATTTCCTCGGCAATCTCGTGAGCGCGAGCGAAGGCGCATCCAAACTGGACGACTACGAGATCCTGTCCGTGATCTTCGCGCTGATCACCGCCGGTTCCGATACCGCGACGGACCTGCACACGTTCCTGATCCACGGCCTCTTGCACAACCCGGATCAGTGGGCGCTGCTTAAGGAAAAACCCGAGCTCATGGAGAACGCGATCATCGAGCTGTTGCGCTACGGCTCGTTCGGCAAGATGCCGTTCTTCCGCTTCGCCACGGAAACCCTGGAATTCCACGGCCAGACCATCGAGAAAGGCAAGGGCATCGGCATCAACATCCAGGCCGCGTGGCATGACCCGGCCAAGTGGGACAAGCCCAACACGCTGGACCTGAACCGCCGCCTCGACGGCAACCTGGTGTTCGGCGCGGGCGCGCATTTCTGCATCGGCACGTACCTCGTGCGCGTGCAGGGGCG
>DATLBT010000070.1:0-75830 GCA_035526825.1 Verrucomicrobiia bacterium
GCCGAGGTCATCGCCTACGCCGACTACATCGCCGGCAAGGGCGAGGCCGGCGCCAAGGCCGCCGGCAAGCTGCGGCTCGAAGGTAAGGAATACATCGTCGCCGAAGGCGACGTCATGCACTTCCGCTTCAACGTCTGAGGCCGGGTGACCCTGTCCGTCGTCAGGGCTATGCTGTAGCGATGATTCACCCTCCCGGTTCGCGTCTGAGCCGGCTGGCGATCCTGATCGGCGTCACGGTCATCTACTTCGCGGCCGGCAGGTTGGGGCTGAGCTTCGCGCTCATCAACAGCAGCGCGACGTCGATATGGCCGCCGACCGGCATCGCGCTCGGCGTGTTGCTGCTACTGGGCCCCCGGGCGTGGCCGGCAATCTTCGTGGGTGCATTCCTGGTCAATTTCGCGACAGCGGGATCGCTGTGGACGTCGCTCGGGATTGCCGCGGGCAACACGGCCGAAGCCTTGCTGGGCACATGGCTGATCCAGCGTTACGCCACCGGAACCGAATGCTTCAACCGCGCCGGCGATATCTTCAAGTTCGCATTGCTCGGGGCGGGGGTGGCCACCACCGTCAGTGCCACGGTCGGCGTGGCCACGCTGGTGGCCGGAGGCCTCGCGGATTCGACGCAATTCGGGGCGATCTGGCTCACATGGTGGCTCGGCGACGCCTCCGGCGCGCTGATCGTCACGCCGCTGGTCGTGCTGTGGTACCGGACGCTCGCATCGAATGCCCCCACCACCGAGCGTCGCACCGAAGCGTTGTTGGTGTACCTGGTCGTCGCCGCCATCGGCTTGCTGGTCTTCATGTGGAGCAGCCATCCACTGGTATTCCTCTGCCTGGCGCCGCTGAGCTGGGCGGCATTCCGCTTGTCGCAGCGCGAAGTCGCCACGGCCATTGGCCTGTTGGCGGTCATTGCCTGTTGGGCGACCGTGCACGAAACGGGGCCATTCGCCGTGAGCTCGCCCCACGGCTCTCTGCTGATCCTGCAAGCTTTCATGGGCACCTTGGCGCTCACAATGCTGCCGATGACCGCGCTGGTCGCCGAGAACCGTGCAGCCGTGAAGGCCGCGGCCGCGGGTGCGGCCGAGCTCGCGTCTGCGATTCGGGCCAAGGACGAGTTCCTGGCCATGCTCAGCCACGAGTTCCGCAATCCTCTTCACGCGATAAGCAACGCAGCGGCGCTCTTGCAGCGCCCAACCCAGCCCGGCAAGCCGCAGGCGGAGCAAGCCCTGCAGATCCTGCAACGCCAGACCGAGCATCTTTCGCGCCTGGTCGAGGATCTGCTTGACGTCACGCGGGCCATGGCCGGCCGACTCAGCATGGAAAGCCGCCCGGTCGATCTGGAGGTAACGATCCAGCAGGTGCTGGACGAGCTCACGGCAGCTGGCAGGCGCCAGCACCACATCGTCACGGCCTACAGCGATCCGATCTGGGCTTTAGGGGATCCGGTGCGGCTGCACCAGGTCTTCATGAACCTGCTGGAGAATGCACTCAAGTACACGCCTAGCGGCGGGACCATCCGCATCCTCGGCGCGCGAGACGGCGGCGAAGCCGTGATCAACATTGAAGACAGCGGCATCGGGATCGCGCCCGACCTCCTGCCGCGGATCTTCGAGCCGTTCACTCAAGGCGAGCGGAAGCTCGACCGTCGCGAGGGCGGTCTTGGCATCGGTCTCACGCTGGCCCGGAAATTCATCGAGAAGCAAGGCGGCCGTCTCGAAGCCTTCAGCGAGGGAGTCGGTCATGGGGCCGTGTTCACGATCCGCCTGCCGCAAGCGGAACCCCCCGCGCAGAGCGCGCTTGCTCGCTCGCGGCCGGCCACGACCCATTCGCGGCGCATCCTGATCATCGAAGACAACGAAGATGCGCGCCGGTCCCTGTGCGTCTTGCTCCAGGCAGTCGGCCACGAGGTCCATGAAGCGGAGGATGGCCGCAGCGGCATCGAAAAGGCGCTGCGCATCCAACCCGACGTCACGCTGGTCGACATTGGCCTGCCGGAAATCGACGGTTACGAGGTCGCTCGCCAGCTGAAGTCGCGTGCCGCAACCGGAAAGGTGGTCGCGCTAACCGGCTATGGACGGCCGGAGGATCGCCAGCGCGCCACTGAGGCAGGTTTTGACGAGCACTTGGTCAAGCCGGCAACGCTCGAACAGTTGCAACGCTCGATCGGCGGTTGAGGCCAGCGACGTCATGCATTTTCCGCTTCAACGTTTGACGACCGAAAGTGACGCCGCGGTGGGTTTGCGCGCGCGCAGGATCTCGAACAAGGCCTTCATGTCGACGGGCTTGGTGAGGTGGTAGTCGAAGCCGGCGCCCGCGGCGCTGGCCTTGTCCTTGGCCTGGCCCCAGCCCGTCAGCGCAACCAGCACCGGCGATGTCTGGCCGGTCGAGCGCTCGCGGATTGCGCGCGCCACTTCGTAGCCGCTCATGCCGGGCATGCCGATGTCGAGGATGGCGAGGTCGGGGCGGTGACGCTCGTAGGCCGCTACCGCGGCGTTGCCGTCGTAAGTCAGCACCGTCCAGTGGCCTGATAGCCGCAGCACCGACGACAGCGTCTCGGCGGCGTCGCGATTGTCGTCGGCGATGAGGATGCGCAGCCCGCCGGTATGCGGTGCCGGCTGTTCGTCGCGCTGGGGTAACGGCGCTGCGGCTGTAGCGCCGAGTGGCAGCACGAGCGTGAAGCGGCTGCCCTGCCCCCCGCCCAGGCTCGACGCCGACAACGTGCCGCCGTGCAGCTGCGCGATGCCGCGCGACAGCGCAAGGCCGATTCCGAGTCCGCCGCCGTGCGTGGTGCCCTCGCGGCCCTGGGAAAACATCTCGAAGATCGAGTCCAGGTGCTCGGGCGCGATGCCGATGCCGGTGTCCTCGACCGTGACCCAGGCCCGGCCCTCGCCACTGCCGGCCTTCACGCGGATGGTGCCGCCCGCGTCGGTGTAGCGCGCCGCGTTGGTCAACAGGTTTGTCACGACTTGCGCGATGCGCAGGGCGTCGGCCTGCAGCCGGATCGGCTCGGGCGGCAGCTCGCAGAGCAGCCGGTGCTGCTTGGCCTCGATGTGCGGGCGCGCGGTTTCCACGGCGGCGTCGATCGCGGAGCGCAACTCGACAGCCGACTTGCGCAGCTCGAGCTTGCCGCGCGTGATGCGCGAAACGTCGAGCAGGTCCTCGAGCAGCAGCGCCATGTGCTTGACCTGGCGCTGGATCACCTCGTGGCTCCAGCGTTTCTGCGATTCGGTGGCATGCGGCGCGTTGGAAATCATCGCCGCCTGCTGAATAGGTGCCAGGGGATTGCGCAACTCGTGCGCGAGCACTGCCAGGAATTCGTCCTTGCGACGATCGGCCGCTTGCAGCGCGCGCTCCTGCTCCTTGCGGTGCGTGACGTCGGACGACCAGACCGCAACCTTGCCCATCATCGGCGTCGCCACCACGTGCAGGAAGCGCTCAGGCGCGCTGTCGACGGTGCCAACCTCGAGTTCGCGTGTCCGGCCGGATTCAGCGACCGCCGTGAGAGCCTCGAACAGGCCCGGAATGCGCCAGGTCTCCGGCGCCACGTTGCCCACGGCCTGGCCAAGCATCTCGTGGACCTGACGCCGCGTGTGGGTTGCGGAAGCGCTGTTGACGTAGTCCCAGGTGAAATCGACGATGACCCCGGTCGGGTCGCGCACCGGCGTCATCACGCTGAACGGCACGGTGGATGAATCCAGCGCCACGGCAAGGCGCAGTTCCGACTCAGCCGCATCGGCCTCGGCTTTCGAGCGCTCGAGGAACACCGAGCAGATCTGCGCGCAGACATCCGCGAGCCGCGCGTGACGCTCGGTTGGCTGACCCGGCTCGGTGCCGTGCACCGAAATCACGCCGAGCACGCGGCCGGCGCTGCCGCGGATCGGCGTCGCGTGCACCGAGCGGAAGCCTCCGGCACGCGCCATCTCGCGGAACTGGATGTACGCGGGATCGACCTCCATATCCGCGACCACGACGCGGGACTCGTTGCGCAGTGCCAGGTCGCAAGGGCTCTCGCCCGGCGCAGTGATGCGCAATTGCTCGAGCGCGTCGCGCGAAAAACCCATTGAGCCCCGAACCTCCAGCTGGCCGTGGCGGTCCGTGCACAGCGACACCAGCCCTTTACTGGAGCCATGCAGCTGGCACAGCGCCAGCAGCACGGCCTGTAGCTGCGCGTCGATGCCCGGCAGTACCAGGAGGTGATTGCTGAGCTGGCGCAAGCGCTCGAGGTCGGCAACCTGCATCTTGAGGTCGTCGCGCGCGACGGTCAGCTGTGCCAGCGCTTCGCGGCGCTCGGTCTCGAAGCGATTGCGCTCGGCGAACGAGGCCACCAGCGCTTCGCCCAGCTCGCGCAACTCGCGAATCTCGGTCGCCGGCGGCACCGGCCGCTCGCCGCGGCCGATGCCCTCGGCCACGGCGCGCAACCCGCCGATCGGCCCCTCGATGTGGCGCGACGCCAGCGCCGCCCACAGCAGCGCCAGCAGCAGCGAGACCAGCGTGCCGCCGCCGTAGACGGCGATCGCGCGCCACGCACCCGCTTGCACAGTCTCGGTCGGGATGCCGATGGCCACGCTCCAGCCCGACGTCGGCATGCGCACGAATGCGGTGTATACCTCGGTGTTCTCCAGCGTACGCGTGATGCCGACACCCTCGCGCTCCGAACTCTGCATCAGGTCCTGCAGCGAAGGCGCCGCCGTCTTGCCCACGGTGCCCTCGTGATTGTGCGAGCGGGCAACGCGCGTACCGGTTGCGTCGAACACCGACATGATCCAGTCGGATGGCAGGTTCTGCGCCCTCACCACTTCCATGAAGGCGCTGGGCGTGAGCATGCCCGTCAAGACGTAGTCGAGACGGTTCTCGCGCAGCACCGGAACGCTGACCGGTGCGATCCAGGTGCCATCGGGCAACCGGCGCAGCCGGCCCACCGCCGGGCGCAGCTCAGTTACGGCGCGATGCAGCGATTCCGACTCGGCCTGCGAATCCACCGCGGGATCCCCGGCGCCGGTGTGCAACACCGGCACGCCATCGCCGGTCGACAGCAAGATCCGGTGCCAGCCGGGCATCTGCTCGTGCGTGCGTCGCATCAGCAGGATGTATTGGTCAAGGTTTTTGCGGTCCAGCAGCGGCGACGCCGCAGCCACCTGCAGCGTCGCGATGGCGCGCTGGATTTCGAGGTCGATCGCCGCCGCCGCCAGCCGGGTCACCTCGAGGCTCTTGTCTTCGGCCGCGCGCAACTGGTCGGATACGAGCGCCCAAAGTGCCGCTCCAGCGGCCATGGTTACGGGCAGCAACCCGGCGACGGCCACCTGCATCAGGCGGCCGCGCATCGTATGGGTGCGAGCGACCACTCCCCCTTCTCCCGAGCGGCAAATAGAGGGCGGCAGTATGCGCCAGCACGGCTGTCATTCCAGTCTGTCTGCAGTTGGCGACAGCCCGGTCGAAGCGCGCTTAGGCGTTGATTACATTACAATGCGCGCCCTTTCGGGACCGTTGGTGATGTAGCTCAGACGGTTAGAGCGCGGCACTCATAATGCTGAGGTCGGCGGTTCGATTCCGCCCATCACCACCAGTTATAGGCACCGACCTCGGCCAGCACAGCAGTGCCCCCGACCGCGACGGTCTCCCGCGGCATGTCCAGCGCGCGGCGGATGGCATCTTCGAGTTGGTGCGGCTCGAACGGCTTGTGCAGCACGGTCGCCGCGCCGGCCGCGTGCGCCCGGGTTACCAGCGTGTCCTCGGGAAACAGGCCCGTGATGATCACCACGGGAACGGCCTGTCCCCGCCCGCGTAACCGCGCGATCAGGTCGGCGCCGTTGATGAACGGCATGCGCAGGTCGGCGACGATGCACTGCGGCAGCGACGCCGGCCGGGTTTCCAATTCACGCAGGCAATCGGCGTTGGTGGCGAATGGCACGACCTCGCAGCCGCGTTTTTCCAGGAAGTCGCCGATGCCTTGCCGCACGGGCGCTTCGTCGTCCACGACGAACACACGGATCTTGTTGTTCATGACACGGTCGCCTCCCACGGCCACCGCTGTCAACGTACGTAATCGCGGGTCCGGGGGCCATACGCGATTGACGAAACAAGCCGCTACGGGACTTTAAAGGCGGCCTCCGCCTGCTGCAGGTACAGCGCATGGTGCCGGCTCGCGGACTTCTGCCAGCCGTTGTCCCTGCGCATGCCATTGCGCTGCAGCCCACGCCACAAGTCCGGCGAGCGCCGGTACACATCAACGCCCCGCATCATCGCCGCCATCATGGCGTCGCCACTGGCCTGGTCAAACACGAAGCCGGTCGGGGTCGATGAGGCGCCGTCGGCGTCGTTGACGCTGTCGGCCAAACCGCCGGTGTTGCGCACCAGCGGTACCGTGCCGTAGCGCATCGAGTACATCTGCACGAGGCCGCACGGTTCGTAGCGCGAGCCGTGCAACAGCAGGTCGCCGCCGGCGTGCAGGCGGTGTGCCAGCGGCTCGCTGTATTCCAGCCGGACCGCGATGCGATTGGGGTGGGCTTGCGCGATCTCGCGGAAGCCTTGCTCGAGCTTGCGGTCACCCTGTCCGACCAGCGCGAACTGCAGGTCCGGCGCGCTCTCGAGCGCGCCGCTGATCCGGTTCAGCACCACGTCCGCCATCTTCTGCTCGGTCAGGCGGCTCGCGAAGATCGCCAGCGGGTTGCGCGGGGATTCCGGCAGGCCGAGTTCGCGCTGCAACGCGGACTTGCACGCCTGCTTGCCGCCGCAGTCTGGATCCGCGTAGTTGTGCGCCAGGTGCTTGTCGGTGGCGGGATTCCACAACTCATCGTCGATGCCGTTGAGGATGCCGACCAGGTCGGTCTGGCGTGAGCGCAGCAGGCCGTCGAAGCCTCCGCCAAATTCCGGCGTGCACAGTTCGCGCGCGTAGGTCGGGCTCACGGTCGTGAGCTTGTCGGCGTAGTAGATGCCGGCCTTGAGGAACGAGACGTCGCCGTAAAACTCCGCGCCGTCCGTGCCGAGCGCTTCCTCCGGCAGGGCGAGTCCGCGCACCTGGTCAAAACCGAAGCGCCCCGGGAAAGCCGCGTTGTGGATCGTGAAGATCGAAGCAGGCTTCGGGCCCGGCGCGAACCGCAGCAGCAGGGGCACCAGGCCAGCCTGCCAGTCGTGCGCGTGGACGACGTCGGGCTGCCACGGAAATCCGCCCCGACCCATGGCCAGGTGCACCGCCGCATGCGCGAGGACCGCGAAGCGCTCGGCGTTGTCGGCCCAGTCCTGGCTCGATTCGTCGACGTAAGGGCCGCCAGGCCGGTCGAACAATTCGGGGCAGACGACGAGGTACACCGGTACTCGGGAGAACGTTACGGAGGCTTCGACGATCCGGATCATGCGGCCCGGAAGGATTTCGATGGTCTCGACACGTCCGAGGCCCGACACCTTGGCCAGCGCGGACCGGTACGCCGGGATGATGACTCGGGCATCGACGCCGAGGCCGCGCAGCGCGCGCGGCAAGGCGCCCGTCACGTCACCCAATCCACCGGTCTTGGCAAGGGGGAAGTACTCCGACGCGACGAACAGCACCCGCATCGGCCGGGCAGGCTCCCCAGCCGTTGCCTGCACGCACGTCTCCGCCTCTGCGCGGACGAATCCGCCCCGGTCGAAAGGCATTTGTAGGACTTCCCCAAAACGATGCGCCTTCGACTGAGGGGTTTTGGTTTAGTTCGGGTACCAGAGCGATTCTTGCCATTGAAGCCCCCCGCCAGCCCCGAGGATCATTGCGCCTTCACAAGAATTTCCGGAGTCGGGAAACCATGATTGCTGCCCCTTGGCTGCGCCCGCTGGGCGTCGTCGCCGCTACGCTGGCCCTCGCCGCCTGTGGCGCGAGCGTGGAACCCGACGGCGCGTCGCGCGCGGGTGAGGAGCCGGCGCCAACGTCAGAGCCACCCAACGAGGGCGTAATCCTCGTCGAGGAGCTCGTGCACATCGTCGAGCGCAGCGGCCTGTACTCCCTGCCGACCGACCCTGCGGCGGCGTTCGAGTCGATCATGACCCTGCCCGACCAGCTCGGCGACGTCATCGCCATGCATATCGGCCGCTACTACCCGACCCCCGACGAGCTGACGCCCGGTGTCGGGCCGCTGACGGACCTGCTGCAGGCGCGCGCCCAGCTGCTGCTGGCCGGGCAGCCCGAGCGCATGGCGCAGGACCTGCAGGACGGCGAAGGCTCGATCCTGCTGCTGCCGCTAGACGCGACCACGGTGATCGTGATCCTGCCGACCAAGGTGGCCGAGTCGGACCCGGCCGCCACGGCGATGCCGGAGCGCAAGGTTGACCTCAGCCAGGTCACCTACGAGGTCAATGGCCGCACCCGCACGGTCGACGACTTCATGAAGAGCGGCACGACCAACGCGATCGCCTTCGCGCACAAGGGCCAGTTCGTCTACGAGGACTATGAGAACGGCTTCAACCCGAACACGCGCCACCACCAGTGGTCGGTGACCAAGTCGGTCACGACCTCGCTGGTCGGCATCGCGGTCAAGGAAGGCCTCATCGACTCGATCCACGACCCGATCAAGAAGTACATCGTCGAGGCCGAAGGCACGGTGTGGGAAGGCAACAGCGTCGAAGACCTGCTGCAGATGGAATCCGGCACCTACTGGGTTGACGTGCCGGTGCACCAGCCCGAGCAGCTGATCCTGATGGGCTCCGACTTCCACTCCAACGGGCTCTACGGCATGACCCGCGACGAGTACCTGCTGAAGCTCACGCGCACCTCGCCCCCGGGCGAGTTCCATCGCTATAACAGTGGTGACGCGCAGATGCTGGCGTGGCTGCTCGAGCGCGTTTACCAGAAGCCCTACACCGACATCCTCTCGGAAAAGCTCTGGCGTCCGGCCGGCATGCAGAACGACGCGCTGGTCATGCACGACCGGCTCGGCAACAGCTTCGCTTCGATGGGCCTGTTCGCCACGCCACGCGACATGCTCCGGTTCGGCGAACTGCACCGCAACGGCGGCAAGAGCGTCGACGGCAAGCAGGTCATTCCCGCCGACTGGGTGCGGATGTCACACAACTATGACAAGGCCACCGGCGGCGGCCCGCGTGGCTACCTGTGGCCGCCCATCGGCGATCCTTCGTCCGGCAATTACACGGCGGAGGGCTACGGTCACCAGCACGTCGCGGTGATGCCGTCCCTGCACCTCGTCGGCGTCCGTTTCGGCAACGATCCGGTGGAGACCATTGCGCACGCGGAATGGGAAGCGCTGCTGGAGGCGGTGGGCAGGCATCTCGAGGGGCTCGACTAGACCGTCTCGTCCGACCAGACCGCTAATCCTCCCCGCCGAGCGTACCGAGCGGCGTCCGCGCGCCCTGCCTGAAGTAGCGCTTGTCGAGCATCTCTACGGTCTGCACGTACAGCCGGTCCAGGTCCTTGCGCACCTTGCGCAGGTACTTGCGGCGCGCCTCGCTGGTTTCCGCGTCGGCCATCGCGTCGGTTCGAAAGCGCAGCGTGTACAGGGTGGCCGATTGGCCCAGCAGCAGCATGCGCTCGAAATCGGCGCCGCCAGCGCCGGTGACGGGTGCAAAGGCGCGCAGCCGATCGTGTTGCTGGCGCTTGGACGATTCCTTCGATAGCTCCGTGCGGCCGTCGTCATCGAAGCTGACCTCGGGGTGTGCCTTTGCCAGTTCCTCGAGCTCGGTCTTGGTGCGGGCCCCGAACGCGGCGATCTGCTCGATCAGTTGCTCGGTCGGCTTGGTTTCCTGCTTCAGCAGCAGCAGCTCATCGAGCAGGCGCAAGCTTGAAACCGCATTGTAGAGCTTGGCGTACTCGTAGTTCAGCTCGCGCTGACGCTGGTCGCGCTCCGTGGAAGGCGTTTGCGCGCCCTCGACGCCCGCGGCCACGGCCAGGACCACGGCTACCGCCAGACCCGCAACAGGAAAGGGTTTCATCGATACCGTGAGACCGGCTCGGCCCCCGATTGTTCGCGCGGCGGGGCTGAAGCGTTTTTCGTGCCGTGCGGTCGAAGCGGCATGTCGATACCACGAGACACCGCATGGACCCGCCAGCCCCTGACGCCGCGGGTGTGGTGGATGCTGGGCGCCGCTGGCCTGTGCCTCGCCGTTTTTTTTGCAACCATCGCGTGGGTATTCGAGGACACAGCCGTCTCCGCCGCCGCGGCGGAATTCGACCGGTCGATTTCGCTGGCGCTGGCGCGCTTGCGCGATAGCGGGGGCCCGACGGGCCGCATGACGGAAATAAGCGCGGTCGGCTCCCCGGCCGTGGTCCTGATCTTTGCGGTCGTCCTTGGCTCCGTGATCCTCAAGTCGAAGGACTGGCTGGGTTTCGCGCACCTCACGACCGTCCTGCTGAGCGCGAGTGTGCTGGCGCGGCTGCTGCAGTACGTGTGGGTCCGCCCGCGGCCCGAGACGCTCCTGCCCTACCTCACGGTCACCCGGCATTCCTTCCCGAGCGCCCACATGTTCGGCGCCGCTGCCTGCTACGTCACGTTCGCGTTTTTCTACGCGCGGTACTCGAGGGGCCGGGCGACGGAAATCGTCGCGCATGTATTGGCCTTCATGCTCGTCGTGCTGATCGGATTCACGCGGGTCTACCTCGGTGCTCACCACACGACCGATGTCATCGCCGGCACGGCCGGGGGCTGGGCGTTTGGATTGCTGGTCGCCGCGACCTTCTCCGCCTGGTATACGGATCGCCTGGCGCCGCGCCCACCGCGCTGACTCACGCATCGCCCCGGCGGATCACGCCACCAGGGGCTCCCCGCGCAGGTGTGCGCGGTTGCGCGCGAGCGTGTGGCGCAGCACCGACTCGAAATCGGCCAGCCGCACGGCGGGCGCGACGATCGGCCGCACAAATTCGGCGCTGGCCACGGGGCCGCGCGCCTTCACTTCGAATCGGTCCACTATTTCCGGCTTCGCAAGAATCTCGCCGCCTTTGCTGCCAATCTTCCAGGCAGTGACGCGGATCCTCGGACCATTCACCTCGTACTCGGTGAACCCGTAATGCAGCGACTGCTTCGCCGACCACTGCTGCCGACCCCCGAACCTGCGCAGCGGCGCGCCGCCGACACCGGTGGCGACCTGCACGTAACCCGTCGCGTCCGGAACGCCGTACGCGAACGGCACGGAGCGCTGGTACCCGTGGTCGTGGCCGTTGATCAGCAGGTCCACGCCGTAGCGCACGAGCATGTCTTCCTCGAGGCGAACCAGCGTCGGATTGTTCGGCCTGCGAAACCGTTCGTCGCTCCACGTGGTGTAGTGCTGAACGACGGCCACGAAATCGATCTTGGCCGCAGCGCGGCGCGCCGAAGCCTCGGCGAGGTCGGCCTCCATGAACTCGAGTTCCTTCTTCAGTGCGCCGTCATCCGCCAGGCATCCGGTCGAGCAGACCAGGAAATGCACGTTCTCGTACTCGAACGAGTAGTAGGTGCCCGCGCCGGGATGGGTGACGCGGCTCTTGTACGCGAGGCCGCCGTTGCCCTCCTCCTCGTGGTTGCCCGGCGCCATCATCACCGGGACGTTCGCGGACAGCGGCTCGAGCTGGTCGAAATACGGATTCCACAGTTCCTGCCGGGAGCCCGCATACGAAAGGTCGCCCACCAGCAGGAAAAATTGCGGATTGCGTTCGACGACCTGCGCGACGTTGGCGCGGCTGAACGGCGTCATGCCGTGATCGCCGAAACTGCAGAAGCGGAACGCGCCGCTGCTCGCGGGCGCGAGCACGCGCACCGGCGACCAGCCCGCGTCGCTGCCGACGCGATATCGGATCGGCAGCTTAGGGTCGAGCCCGGTCATCTTCGCGCGATGCGCAAACGATTCCACGCCGTAGATGCGCGAGGCCGAGCCGCGCGTGCTGCCCTCGAACGGCGCCTCCAGCCCGGCGGTCCCGCTGTCGAACTCCAGCGTCGAGTCGGGGTCTTCGGCGCCATCGGTGATCCAGGTGACCGTGCGCGTCGTTTCCGCGTCGTCGGTGAAGCTCACGACGACCCCGTGTGGCGTGTGGCTGCCGGCGACGCCTTCCGCGGGCGGCACCTCGCGCCTGCCGCAGCCGCCCGGGCAACCCGGCAGCAGCAAGATGCCCGCGCCGGCAACGCCCATGCGCAGCAAGCGGCGGCGCTGGAAATCGGGATGGGAGCGTATGTGGTTTTTCACGCTACCCGCGGATCGCCGCCAGGATCTGCTCCGCGCTCGCCGGCTTGACGAGGTGGGCGTCGAACCCGGATTCCTTCGCTCGCTCGACGTCTCCCGGCTGGCCGTAACCGGTGAGGGCGACGAACCGCGTCGGCGCTCCCTCGCCACGCCGGCGCAGCTCGCGCACCAGGTCGTATCCATCCATACCCGGCAGGCCGAGGTCGACCACGAAGGCCTGGATTTCCCGCGGAGGATCGGCGAGCACCTGCTCCGCATCGGCAAACTGGCGAACCTCGCAGCCGTGGGCACGCAGCAGCGCCGCGACTGCCGCTGCGGCATCCTGGTTGTCGTCGACCACGACCACGCGCATCGCGACGTCGCGCGCCGCCTTTCCGATCGGCGCTGCAGCGGCGGTGGCTGCGATCGTCGCGAGGCGGATGGTGAATACGCTGCCGCGATCCTTGCCGGCACTGCGCGCGTCGATCGAGCCACCGTGCAGCTCTACCAGGCTGCGTACCACCGACAGGCCGATGCCCAGACCACCCTGTGAGCGGTCCGGCGAGCGCGGGCCTTGCGTGAACAGGTCGAACACGTGCGGCCTGAGCGACGCCTCGATTCCCAAGCCGTTGTCGCTGACCGCGATCAGCGCGAGGCCCGCGTTCCGGCGCAGTGAGACCTGGATCCGGCCGCGCGGCGGCGTGTACTTGGCGGCGTTGTCGAGCAGGTTGACCAGCACCTGCACGAGACGGGTGCGGTCGCCGCGCACCCACAAGGGCGTGCCTGCCGCGTCGATCGACAATGCGTGTTGCCGGGCATCCAGCACCGGCCGGGCCTGCTCGACCGCCGCGGCAACGACGTCGGACAGCTCGACGGGCGCGACCTCGATCTTGACCAGGCCGCGCGTGACCCGCGAGACGTCCAGCAGGTCGTCGATCAGCTTGGTCATGTGCCGCACCTGGCGCGTAATGATCTCGCCGGCCTGCACGGCGATCTGCGAATCGTTTTCGCCATGCGCAAGCAGCTCCGCGGCGTTCTGGATCGGCGCCATCGGGTTGCGCAGCTCGTGCGCGAGCATGGCGAGGAATTCGTCCTTGCGCCGGTCGTTTTCGCGCATCGACGCCTCGGCGCGCTTGTAATCGTCGACCGAGACCGTGGCGCCGATCATCCGCACGGGCACGCCGTCGGGCGAAAGGTGCATGCGCGCCCAGGTCGCGAGCCAGCGTACGCGGCCATCCGGCAGCAGCACGCGGAACTCGGCCGACAAGGTGTCGCGCGCGGCGACTGCGGCGGAAATCTTTTCGCGCAACCCCGGCAAGTCGTCCGGGTGCACGAGCGCCTCGAACGCTTGCAAGGTGCCGCCGAAGGTGCCCGGCGCCAGCCCATGCAGCGCGTAGGTGCGGTCCGACCACGTCATGCGGTCGTCGCGCACGCGCCAGTCCCAGATGCCGATGTCGCCCGCCTCCGTCGCCAGCCGCAGGCGCTCCTCGGCCTTGCGCAGTTCGAGCTCGGCGGCTTCCAGCGAGGAAACGTCGGTGTTGGTCCCGAACCAGTGCACCACGCGGCCGCTCTCGTCTTTCAGCGGCGTTGCCAGCGAGAAGAACGGCCGGTAGCTGCCATCGCGAGCGCGCAAGGGGAACGTCATCTCGAACGGCGCGCCGGACTGCACCGAAGCCCCGATCCGCTCGAGCACCCGCGGCAGCCAGTCGGGATGGTGCACCGCTTGCCAGCCGAAACCGGCCATTTCCTCAGCGGTGGCGCCGGTGTACTGATACCACCGGTCGTTGTACCAGAGGATCGAGCCGTCGCTGTCGGCCATCCAGGCGAGTTGTGGAATCGAGTTGGCGATCTGGCGCAGGCGTTGCTCGCTCGCGCTGAGCTCGCTCTCGAACCGCTTCCTCTCGGTCACGTCCTGGTGGATCAGCATCACCTCGACGATGCGCCCCTGCGAATCCCGAATCGGATGCGCATGCGCCGATACCCAGCAGATGCGGCCGGGAATTCCGAGCTCGGCGGGGTCATAGGCGATCGTTGGCATTTCCACCGTCTCGCCGGCAAAGGCGCGACGAAGGTAGGCGGCTATGCCCTTCTTCTCGAGCTGCGGGTCTTCCAGGATGTTGTACTCACCGAGGACGAACTCGAGTCCCGGCCCGTCGATGTTCCACAGGCGCTTCCACGCCGCGTTGACGCGCAGCGTGCGGCCCGTCGGATCGAGCCGTTGCATGCTGAACGGCGCCTGCTCGAACAGACTTTCGTAACGGTCCCCGGGATCCACCTGCGGGCCGGTCAGGCGGCCCCCGCCGCTGTCGGGCGGTCGCGCCTCGCGACGCGCGCCACCGTGGCGACCAGCGACGCCGGATCCGCCGGCTTGGCGATGTGCACCGCAAAGCCGGCGCGCAGGGCGCGCTCGCGGTCTTCGGGCCGCGCGAATGCGGTCAGTGCGATGACCGGCAACTTCGCGAAATTCCCCCCGAGCGCCCGTATCCCGCGAAGCAACTCGTAGCCGTCGGCTTCCGGCATGCCGATGTCGCTGACGACGACATCCGGCTTGAAATTGGGCAGCTCACGCAGCGTGCTCGCGGCGGAATCGCAAGCAAGCACCTGCGCGCGGCAGTCGGACAACACGCGCGTCATCAGTTCGCGCGTGTCACGCGCATCATCGACGACCACCACGCGCAATCCGCGGAGGTCGACCGGATGCCAGGGCGATGGCACGGGGGTGAGCTGGGCCCTTGCGCGCACGCGGTCTTCGGGATGAGCCGCGCCGCGCGATGCCTCGCGCAGGGGCAAGTGCACCTTGAAAGTCGAGCCCAGGCCTGCCCCGCCACTGCTGGCGGTCACCGTGCCGCCATGAAGTTCCACCAGGTGTTTCACGATCGACAAGCCGAGTCCCAGGCCGCCATGGCGCCGCGTCGTCGAGGAGTCGGCCTGGCGGAAACGTTCGAAGACGTGGTCGATGAACTCCGGCGTGATGCCGGCGCCGTCGTCGGTGACGGCGATCTCCGCATGTGCCCCGACCTGCGCGAGCGAGACGCTCACGGTGCCGCCCTCGGGCGTGAATTTCAGCGCGTTCGACAGCAGGTTCCACACCACCTGCTGCAGGCGCCCGGAATCGCCCAGCACCGGTCCGACGGCGCTGTCGAGCGAGGTCCGCAGCGTGACGCCTTTTGCAATCGCCGCCGGCTCGAGTGACTGCACCGCGGCCTCGACCGCCCCGGCGGGCTGGATGCGCTGGAGTTCCAGGCGAACCTTGCCGGAGCTGATCCGGCTCATGTCGAGCAGGTCGTCGATCAACTGCGCTTGCGCACGCGCGTTGCGCTCGATCACTTCAACCGCCTGCTGCAGGTCCTGCGGGCTGCCGGCGCCGTGGCGCAGCACCTGCGCCCAGCCGACGATCGCGCTCAACGGCGTGCGCAACTCGTGCGAGAGCGTGGCGAGGAACTCGTCCTTGGCGCTGTTGAGGCGTTCGACCGCGCCGCGGGCGCTGCGCTCGCTTTCGGCGGCGCGCTGCGCAGCTTCGTACAGCCGGGCGTTATCGATCGCGACCGCGGCCTGCGCTGCCACGCCCCTCACCAGCCGCTCTGCGCGCTCGGTGAACATGGCGGGCCTGGCATGTCCGAAGAACAGCCCGCCCAACACCTCGCCGGAACGCGAGATCACCGGCACTGCAAGGTAGCTGCGCACCGGCAGGTGCCCGGCTGGCTTGCCATAGTGCGGCGCCCAATGGCCGTAGCGCGGGTCGGCGGCGACGTCATCGGAACGGATGATTCCTTCGCCATGGAATGTGGGCGCAAACAGGGGCGTCGCGCGCGGATGGCCGAACTTGGCGAACGCCTCGCGCGGTGCTCCCGACAGCGTGTAAAGCATCAGCGCGTCGCCCTTGTCGTCCTTGACGTTGTAAAAGAAAGCGCCGAACTCCGCGCCGCTGAGCTTGGTCGCCGAATCGGTCACGGCCTGCACGATCGCCTGGACATCGAGGCGCGACCCCACCTTGGTCCCCGTCTCGTTGAGCAACTCGAGCGATTGGCTCTCTTCCTGTAGCGCGCGCTCAGCGGCGGTTCGCGCGGTGATGTCGCGCGACACCGCGAGCAGCCGCTCCGGTTGTCCACCGGCGTTGAGGATCGGCGAAATAACCACGTCCCACCAGCGCTCCTCGCCGTTGACCGGAAAGCGGCCGACGAAGCCGCCCGAGCCGCCAGCGCGGGCGGCTTCAATGGCGGCGAGCGCGGCGTCGCGATCCTTTCCTTCCCAGAAATCCGGGTAGTAGCGGCCCACGATTTGGGCAGGATCGGTGACCGACAACTGGCGCAGGCCGACGGGGTTCATCCACAGCAAATTGCCGTCGAGCCCGAGCGTCTTGGTGCAGTCGCGGCTGCTTTCGATGATGGTGCGGCTGAACTGCTCGCTATCGTGCAGCGCCTGCTCGGCGTTCTTGCGGGACGTGATGTTCTGCACCACGCCGATCATGCCGCGGACGGCACCGTCCGCTGCGTAGGTGCCGCGCCCACGCGCAGCCACCCAGATTTGCGCGCCGGCCGGCTGGCGCACGCGATATTCAATGTCGTAGTCGGTACCCGTCGCGATCGAATGCTCGACCGCGAGGCGCGCGCGCTCGCCATCGTCAGGGTGCAGCAACTCGCGCATCGCCGTCCACGTGACCGGTTGGCCGCGCGGCAATCCGAAGATGTCGGCCGCGCGCGTGCCGAGAGTCACGATGTCGTCGGCGGCATTCCAGCTCCAGTCCCCGAGCTGCCCGGCGGCCAGCGCAAGGTGAAAACGTCCCTCACTGTCGCGAAGGTCGACCTGTGCCTGGTGCAGTGCCGTTTCGAACGGCTCCCGTGCACGCGCCTCAGCTTCGGCGTGGGGGAGGTTTTCCATGAGCCGAACGTTACTAGGACACGGGGGTTCCGGCGGACTGTCGCCGTTTGCCGACAGGGAGTCCCTACGGCACCAGCAACCCGGCCAGCTCCGGCACGGCGGTGCCCAGGTCCTCCGCCACCATGGCGGCAAACACGCGTGCGCCGTCCCAGCCAAGGTGCGTGTAGTCGAACTTGAGCGTCACGCTGCCGCGCGCGCCCGGTGCGGGTGGCTTCTCGGGCTCTTCGGCTTTCGGTGGCGGCGGTGGCGCCGGCAGCGTGGTGCCTTTCGCCGCGGCGTCATGCTCCTCGCCGGTCGGCGCTCGCTGCGCGAACTTCATCGCCGCCACCGGGCCCAGCGATTGCACCAGCTCCGCGCTGCGCGCGTTGAGGTCGACCAGCGGCACGCGCAGCTCGCGCGCGACTTTGCGCACCTGCTCCGACCACGGCGCCAGCGTGTTGTCGAGCCGACCCTCGCGGAACTCGCGGCGCGACAGCGGCGTGACCAGCACCGGCAGCGCGCCGGCGGTGCGCGCCTCGCGCACGAAGCGCCGCAGGTTTTCGGGAAATTCGCTGGCGAGCTCGGTCCAGCGCTCACCCTTGTGGCGAGCCTGGTCGTTGTGCCCCATCTGGATCAGCACGACGATGCGCTCGTATCCGCGCACTTTCATCTCGGCAAGCGCGAGGTCCCAGCTGCCTTCGCTGCGATAACTGCGCGTGCTGCGCGCGCTGCGCGCGAGGTTCACGCAGGACACTTCCCACTTCACGTGGTGCGCGCAGAACGCGCCGCCCCAGCCGCTGTGCGGCGCGGCGGTGGAATCGCCGACGAGGATGAGCTTGTACGCCGGCAGTTTCTCCGCGTCGAAGCGCTCGGCCGGGGGCGCAAACGGATCGAGGGCTTGCGCCTGCGCGAGCGAGGCGCCCAGCAGCAATGCCGCCGTAACCAGGATCCTGATGGGCATTTCTCCCGCGTTCGTTGCCGCTGTGACCCCGCTATGACCGATGCCACGCCAACCGCGTTCGCCGATGAACCGCCGCGCGGGGCGCGCGGTCCATAGCGTCATGCGCCGCGCGATCGCATGGGCCCTCCTGCTGCCAATCCTGATCCAGCTGCCGGGCTGCGCCCGCACCGAAGCCGGCGAGATTCCTGGCGAGCGCGCCATCATCCGCGGGGTCGTGACCTTCAACGAGGATGGCGAGCCGTTGATCGAGGACTGCAACCGGCGCAAGACCGTGACGATCGGCGGCATGACCCAGGGCCACGCGCTCTACCTGCGCCGGCGCCACGACGAGCTGTCGCGTCGCCATTCCCAGCCGGTCACCGCCGAGATGAGCGGGTATCTGGAGCGCACCAGCAAGGGACTGCACCTGGCGCGCGCGACCCCGCTCTGGGTCGCCTCCGGCTTGTGCACCGATGAGGCCGACGGCCACCTCGACTACAAGTAGCCAGTATCCTGTCCGCACCATCAAGGGGGCAGGAGGCAGCGAATGGTGACGGGAGCGCGGCAGCAAGCGCCGCATGGGGGATCGCTCGCGTACCCCTGGTATGTGGTCGGCGTGCTGATGATGGTCTACGTGTTCTCGTTCATCGACCGGCAAATCCTCAACCTGCTGGTCGGCCCGATTCGCGCCGACCTGCAGATCAGCGATACGCAGATGAGCCTGCTGCTCGGTTTTTCGTTCGCGGTCTTCTACACGTTCTGCGGCATCCCGCTGGGGCGCCTCGCTGACAGCAGGAGCCGGCGCGGGCTGATCGCCTTCGGGCTCGTGTTCTGGAGCGGGGCGACCGCAGCCTGCGGCATGGTCGGCAAGTATTGGCAGCTGTTCTTGGCGCGCGTCGGCGTGGGCATCGGCGAAGCCGCGCTGTCGCCGGCGGCGTATTCCCTGATCACCGACTACTTTCCCAGGGACCGCCGCGCCACCGCGATGAGCGTGTACTCGATGGGCATCTTCCTCGGCACCGGCATCGCCTTCCTGCTCGGCGGCCTCGTCGTTGGATTTGCGTTGAAGCACGGCCCGGTGATGCTGCCGGTGATCGGCGAAATCCGGCCGTGGCAGGTGGTGTTCCTGATCCTCGGCTGCGCCGGCGTGCTGTTCTCGGTGGTCTTGCTGACGGTGCGGGAGCCGCCGCGCGGCGCGATGCATGCGCAGGCACCGCTGCGCGAGGTGCTCGCCTACATGCGCCTGAACCTGCGCACGGTGCTGTGCCACAACTTCGGCTTCGCGCTGCTGGCGCTGTCGTCATACAGCGCGTCGGCCTGGCTGCCGTCGTACTTCATCCGCGTGCACGGCTGGAATGCCGGGCAGTTCGGGCTGGTTTACGGCACGCTGGTCGCGATCTTCGCGTGCAGCGGCATCATCTTCGGCGGCTGGCTCGCCGACCGCTGGCTCAAGCAGGGCCGCGTCGATGCGACCTTGCGCGTCGGCTATATCGCCGCATTGGGCCTCGTGCCGCTGGGTTCGCTGTTCGTATTCGCGGCGGACGCACAGCTCGCGGCTGCGCTGCTGGTTCCGGGCATCTTCCTGCTGGCGATGCCGTTCGGCGTGGCGCCAGCGGGATTGCAGGAGATCATGCCGCCGAACATGCGCGGCCAGGCGACCGCCGTGTACCTTTTCATCGTCAACCTCATCGGGCTGGGCATCGGGCCGACCGCGGTGGCGCTGTTCACCGACTATGTCTTCGGCAACGACCTCGCGGTGGGCTGGTCGATCTTCGTCGTCTGCGTGACCGCCCAGTTCATGGCCGCCGTGCTGCTGCGCGACGGCCTCGCGCCGTTCCGCGAGAGCCTTGCGCGGCGCGGGGCCTGACGAATGGGCGCGTTCGACCTCAACGTTTTGGAAAAAGCCGAGCTGGTGCGCCGCGCAACGCGGCAAGGCGGCCGCAGCGCGGCGGCACGCCGCGCGCGCGTGGTCGTGCTGCTCGCCAGCGGCATGACCTGGGACGACGTCATGCACGCGCTCGACTGCAGCCGGGGCTTCGTCGCGAGGTGGAGCCAGCGCTTTCGCAGCTGCCGCATGTCGGGGCTCGACGCGCGCCACCGCGGGCGCACCACGGGCGCGCTGGACCGCGCGGCCGAAGCACGAGCCGTTCGCGCAGCGCGCGCGCGCAACGACGATGGCGGCTGGAAATGGACCTCGCGGTCGTACGCCGAGCACATCGGCGTCAGCCATATGACCGTGCATCGAACCTGGATGCGGCACGGGGTTTCGCACGCGCCGGGCAAGCCGGCGCGCTGACCTTGCGGGGCGCCTGCCCCCGGTCGAGAATGCCCCAAATCGGGAGTGGTCCATGCCTCGCAGCAAGAAGCCGTCGCCTTCGCAATCGCACGACGGCGAGACGCTGCCCAACGTCAATCCCGCCTCGCCCGAAACCCACCGCGGCGCTGACCAGCCCTTCCTGATCGTCGGCGTCGGCGCCTCTGCCGGCGGCGTCGAGGCATTGACGCAGCTGGTGGGCGGGCTGTCGGCGGATGCCCCGCTGGCGCTGGTCGTGGTGCAGCACCTCGATCCGGCCCGCCCCAGCCTGATGCCCGAAATCCTGACCCAGAGTTCGCGCTTGCCGGTGAAATTCGCCGAGCACAAGCAGCGTCTCGAGCCCGGCCACGTCTACGTGATGCCCCCGGGCCGCGACCTCGTGCTGGGCGACCGCCTGCTGCAACTGTCGCCGCGCACGGAGGAAAAGGGCGAGCACCGACCCATCGATCGCTTCCTGCGTTCGCTCGCGGAAGAGCAGACGCACAAGGCGGTTGCCGTGATCCTGTCCGGCGCCGGCAGCGACGGCGCGCTCGGTGTCGAGGAAGTGAAGTCGGCCGGCGGCATCACCTTCGCGCAGGACAAGACCGCCGAGTTCAGCGCGATGCCGCGCCATGCCGTCGCCTCCGGCGCCGTCGACTTCGTGCTGCCGCCGCAGGAGATCGCGCGCGAACTCGAGCGCATCGCCAGCAGCGCGTGGCTCGACCGCTCGCCGGACGAAGAGCGCGGCAACGAGCCCGCGCTGCACGCCGTGCTGGAGACGCTGCGCAACGGCATGGGCGTCGACTTCACGCAGTACAAGCGCAACACGCTGAGCCGGCGCATCGCGCGCCGCATGGTGGTGCACAAGCTGGAGTCGCTGAAGGATTACGCCGGGATCCTGCGCAAGAACCCGGCCGAGGTCGAGGCGCTGTATCAGGACATCCTGATCAACGTCACCAGCTTCTTCCGCAACCCGGAGTCCTACGAGGCACTGAAGCAGAAAGTGTTTCCGCGACTGACCGAGGCCAAGAACCGGCATCACCCGGTGCGCGTGTGGACGCTCGGCTGCTCCACCGGCGAGGAGGCCTATTCGATCGCCATGACGTACACGGAGTACGCCGAGGCCAGCGGCCGGCGCGTGCCGATGCAGATTTTCGCCACCGACCTCAACGGCGCCGGCATCGAGAAGGCGCGCGCCGGGGTCTACCGCAAAGGCATCGAGCAGGACGTCTCGCCCGAGCGGCTGCGGCGCTTCTTCATCGAGGTCGACGGCAACTATCGCGTATGCAAGCCGATTCGTGACATGTGCGTGTTCGCGCGCCAGAACGTGCTCAGCGACCCGCCGTTCTCGCGCCTGGACCTGATCGCGTGCCGCAACATGCTCATCTACCTGGAGCCCGGGCTGCAGCGCAAGCTGATGCCGGTGCTGCACTACGCGCTGCAGCGCGAGGGCATGTTGTGGCTCGGCTCGTCCGAGACCATCGGCTCGTTCCGCGAGTTGTTCGAAGTCGAGGACGCCAAGCACAAGATCTACACCAAGAAGCCGTCGAAAAACCTGACTGGGCTGGTGCCGGTGCAGCGCGCCGCGCCGGTCGATGGCCCCAAGGCGACCGCCGCCAGCATCGTGCCGGCAGCGCCATCCGCCGACCCGCACCGAGAGGCCGATCGCATCGTGCTGTCGCGTTTCGGACCGCCCGGCGTGCTGGTGAACGCGCAGCTCGACATCGTCCAGTTCCGCGGCGACACCGGGCCGTATCTGACGCCCGCGCCAGGCCGCGCGGCGTTCAATCTTCTGAAAATGCTGCGCGAAGGCCTTGCGATCGGCGTGCGCAACGCCATCAAGAAAGCGCAGAAAAACATGGCCACGGCCCGTGTCGCCGACCTGCGCGTGAAGGTCAACGGCGCGTTTCGCGAGGTCGCGGTCACCGTCACGCCACTGACGATCCCCGGCAACGAGGCCATGCTGCTGGTGCTGTTCGAGGACGAAAGCTCGCCGCGCAGGGCCGAGCCACCGCCCGCGCCGCTGCCGCCGGCTGCCTCGCAGAAGGAGATCGAGCGGCTCAACCAGGAGCTCGCCGCCAACCGCGACTACCTGCAGTCCGTCATCGAGCAGCAGGAAGCGGTGAACGAAGAGCTGCAGTCCGCCAACGAGGAAGTGCAGTCCGCCAACGAGGAGTTGCAGAGCATCAACGAGGAGCTGGAAACCTCGAAGGAGGAGATCCAGTCGAGCAACGAGGAACTCGCGACCGTCAACGACGAATTGCAGAACCGCAACGCGGAGCTCTCGGACACCAACAACGACCTCACCAACCTCCTGAGCAGCGCGCAGACCGCCATCGTCATGCTCGGACGCGACCTGCGCATCCGGCGCTACACGCCGGCCGCCGAGAAGCTGCTCAACCTGATCCCGACCGATATCGGCCGGCCGTTCAACGACATCAAGCCGCGCTTCGATGCGCCGCACCTCGAAAAGCAGCTGTTCGAGGTGATCGACACGGTCAGCGTGCACGAGCGCGAGATCCAGGACTTCAATGGCCGCTGGTATTTGCTGCGGCTGCGCCCGTACCAGACGCTCGAGAACAAGATCGACGGTGTGGTGCTGATGCTGGTCGACGTCGACAGCATCAAGCGCGCCGCGGAGCAGGCGCGGGAAAGCGAGGCGCGCTTCCGCCTGCTGGCCGACGCGACGCCGGCGATGATCTGGAGCAACAACCTGCAGGGCTGCGAGTTCGCCAACCGCGCGATGCAGGAGTTCACCGGCGTGCCGGAATCGGAACTGCTCGGCCTGGGTTGGCTGCAGTTCGTCCACCCCGAGGACCGCGAGCACTACAGCGGCGCCTACATGGACGCCCTGGCCCGGCGTGCGCCGTTTGCCGCGCAATGCCGCATGCGGCGCGCGGACGGCAAGTACCGCCGCATCCAGTCCAATGCGCAGCCGCGCCTCGACGCCTCCGGCGCGATGCTGGGGCTCGCCGGTTGCGGCATCGACATCGGCGCTGCCGACGGTCCGGCCTGAGCGACCGCCTTATTTTGTGACGTGCTCGCGCGCCCAGGCCGCGAAGCGGGTCATCCAGCCAGCGAGGATCTTGCGCGCGCCACCGTTGCCGATGTCGCCATGGGCGTCGAACAAGTCGTCCTTGAATTGCAGGAATACCTCCGGCTGTCCCAACGTCGGCATGTCGAGGTAGGCCAGCACGTTGCGCAGGTGTTGCTGCGCCATCGCGGTGCCAGCCGCGCCCACCGAAACGCCCAGCACGCCTGCCGGCTTGCCGGCCCAGGCGCTCTGCCCGTACGGGCGCGAAGCGTGGTCGAGCGCGTTCTTGAGCACGCCGGGCATCGAGCGGTTGTACTCCGGCGTCACGAACAGGATTGCGTCGCAAGCCTGGATGTCAGCCTTGAGCTTGCGCACGCTGGCGTGCGGGTCGGCATCGTCGTCCTGGTTGTAGAGAGGCAGGTTGCCGATCTCGATGTCGCGAAAGGCAAGCTCCGCCGGGGCGAGCTTTTTCAGCGCCTCGGCGAGCTTCCGGTTGAACGAGTCGCGGCGCAGGCTGCCGCAGACGATGCCGACCTGGTGCATGGGATCTCCGGCCGAATGGCGTGGTTTCTTTGACCGCCGGTCAGCGGAAGTATTCGCGCGACCGAGGGCTCCTGAGCGAACACTCGGCCGAACCCGGTGTCTTTACCGACGGGCCTGGCGTGGGCCGGCTTGCTTGCCGGCGCCGTTCGGGCGGGGCAAACGACGACGGGGCTTCCTTTCATGACGCAGCCGCGGCGGGTAACGGCACCCTCGGATCCCGCGGCCGGGCGCGTGGCGGCCGCGCTGCGCGCGCCACGCCTTTGCATCGAGCGCATCAGCCCCCAGGTGGATCACGGCCGCTGTCCCGCCAAGGCCACCGTGGGCCAGGCGCTGGCGATCGAAGCCGACATCTTCATGGACGGCCACGACCAGGTCGCGGCGCAGGTCATCTGGCATGAAGGCGCCGTGGCCCAGGCCCTGCCGATGCGCGCACTGGGCAACGACCGCTGGCGCGTCGAGGCGGTGCCGCAAGGCGCGGGGCGATGCCGCTTCACGATCGAGGCCTGGCTCGACCGCTGGGGCAGCTTTCGCCACGGCCTCGCACGCAAGGCCGCCGCCGGCGTACCGATCAAGCTCGAACTGGAGGAAGGCCGCGCGCTCATCCGCGAGGCCGCGCAGCAGCCAGGCCCCGCCGCGGGCAGCTTGGCTGCGCTCAGCCGCGAGCTGGCGACGCTCGACGACAGCCGCACGCTTGACCTGTTCCTGGGCGAGGCCACCGCCGCGCTGATGCGCGCCGGTGAGCCGCGCCGGTTCGTCACGCGCTCGCAGCCCGAGCTCGAAGTCGAGGTCGAGCGCACGCGTGCCGGCTTCGCCGCGTGGTACGAGTTGTTCCCACGCTCGTGCACCCGGGACCCGGCCCGCCACGGCACCTTTGATGACGTCATTGCGCGCCTGCCGGCGATCAAGGCCATGGGCTTCGACGTGCTGTATTTCCCGCCGATCCATCCCATCGGCGCCAGCAACCGCAAGGGTCCCAACAACAGCCTCAAGGCCGGGCCCGGCGACCCGGGCAGTCCGTACGCGATCGGCTCGAGCGAAGGCGGCCACACGGCGGTGCATCCGCAACTCGGCGGCATCGAGGCATTCCGGCGCCTGCATGCCGCGGCAGGCGAGGCCGGCATCGAGATCGCGCTCGACTTCGCGGTGCAGTTCTCGCCCGATCATCCGTGGCTGCGCGACGCTCCGCACTGGTTCGCGTACCGGCCTGACGGCTCCATCCGTTTCGCCGAGAACCCGCCGAAAAAGTATCAGGACATCGTCAACTGCGAGTTTTATGCCGATTCGCGGCCCGACGCGCTGTGGCAGGCACTGCGCGACGTGATCCTCCACTGGGTCGATGCCGGCGTGAAGATCTTTCGCGTCGACAACCCGCACACCAAACCACTGCCATTCTGGCAATGGCTGATCGAGGATGTGCGCGGGCGCCATCCGGACGTGATGTTCCTGGCCGAGGCCTTTACACGGCCGGCGATGATGTACCGGCTGGCAAAGATCGGTTTCTCGCAGAGCTACACCTATTTCACCTGGCGCAACACCAGGGCCGAGTTCATCGAGTACCTCACCGAGCTCACCCAGGGTCCGCCGAAGGATTTCTATCGGCCGCACTTCTTCGTCAACACGCCGGACATCAACCCGTATTTCCTGCAGACGTCCGGCCGCGCCGGTTTCGTGCAGCGCGCGGCGCTGGCGGCAACCTTGTCGGGGCTGTGGGGCCTGTACAGCGGTTTCGAGCTGTGCGAGGCCGCGCCGCTGCCCGGCAAGGAGGAGTACCTCGACTCGGAGAAGTACCAGATCCGCGTCCGCGACTGGAACGCGCCCGGCAACATCGTCGGCGAAATCACGCGGCTCAACCACATCCGACGGGAGAACCCCGCGCTGCAATCCCACCTGGGACTGACGTTCCTGCAGTGCGACAACGACCAGGTGCTGTATTTCGCCAAGCACGTGCCGGACAGGTCGAACTACCTGCTGGTCGCCATCAGCCTCGATCCGCATCAGGCGCAGGAAGCGTATTTCGACGTGCCGCTGGCCGAGCTCGGCCTTCCGGACGATGGCGCGCTCGAGGTCGAGGAGCTGATGCGCGGCGAGCGCTTCACCTGGCGCGGCAAGCGGCAACACTGGCGCTTCGTGCCGTGGGAATTACCGCTGGCGATCTGGCGCGTGAAACCGGCATGAGTGTCATCCCGAGCGAAGCGAGGGATCGCGTGCTTGAGGCCGCTCGCTCCGGGACGCGGCCCCTCGTTGCGCTCGGGGTGACACGATAGTGGACATGCGCGTCAGGAAAACCCGCAAGGCCCAGCAACCGGCCGAGCTCTCCTTCACCCAGGACCCGCTCTGGTACAAGGACGCGGTCATCTACCAGTTGCACGTCAAGTCGTTCTTCGATGGCAACAACGACGGCATCGGCGACTTCGCCGGCCTCGCCGAGAAGCTGCCCTACATCAAGGACCTTGGCGTCAACACGGTCTGGTTGCTGCCGTTCTACCCCAGCCCGCGCCGCGACGACGGCTACGACATCGCCGCCTACAAGGGCGTGCATCCCGACTACGGCACGATGGCCGATGCGCGCCGCTTCGTGAAACAGGCGCACCAGCTCGGCTTGCGCGTGATCACCGAGCTGGTCATCCACCACACCAGCGACCAGCATCCGTGGTTCCAGCGTGCGCGCAAGGCCAGGAAAGGCAGCAAGGCGCGAGACTTCTATGTATGGGCCGACAAGGACACCGGCTATTCCGGTACGCGCATCATCTTCTGCGACACCGAGAAGTCGAACTGGACCTGGGATGACGCCGCAAAGGCGTACTACTGGCACCGCTTCTACTCGCACCAGCCCGACCTCAACTTCGACAACCCCGCGGTCCTCGAAGCGCTGCTCGACGTGCTGCGCTTCTGGCTCGACATCGGCATCGACGGCCTGCGGCTCGACGCGGTGCCTTACCTCATCGAGCGGGAAGGCACGTCCAACGAGAACCTGCCGGAAACGCACGCGATCCTGAAGCAGATCCGTGCCGAGATGGACAAGAAGCACAAGGGCCGCATGCTGCTGGCCGAGGCCAACATGTGGCCCGAGGACGTGCAGCAGTATTTCGGCGACTCGGCCATGGGTGGCGACGAATGCCACATGGCGTTCCACTTTCCGCTGATGCCGCGCATGTACATGGCGCTGGCCCAGGAAGACCGTTTCCCGATCACCGACATCCTGCGGCAGACGCCGGAGATCCCGCCGAACTGCCAGTGGGCGATTTTCCTGCGCAACCACGACGAACTCACGCTCGAGATGGTCACCGACCGCGAGCGCGACTACCTGTGGCAGCACTACGCCTCGGACAAGCGCGCACGCATCAACCTCGGCATCCGCAAGCGCCTGGCGCCGCTGCTCGAGCGCGACCGCCGCCGCATCGAGCTGCTGAATTCGCTGCTGCTGTCGATGCCCGGCACGCCGGTGATCTACTACGGCGACGAGATCGGCATGGGCAACAACGTCTACCTCGGCGATCGCGACGGCGTGCGCACGCCGATGCAGTGGTCGCTCGACCGCAACGGCGGATTCTCGCGCGCGGACCCTGCGAGGCTGGTGCTGCCGCCGCTGATGGATTCGCTGTACGGCTTCCAGTCGGTCAACGTCGAGGCGCAGGCCGATGATCCGCACTCGATGCTGAACTGGATGCGTCGCATGCTCGGCATCCGCAAACGCCATCAGGCCTTCGGCCGCGGCACGCTGAAGCTGCTCTCGCCGAGCAATCGCAGGATCCTTGCGTACCTGCGCGAGTGGCGCACGGCCGACGACAAGCGCCAGTCGATCCTGTGCGTCGCCAACGTTTCGCGCACCGCGCAGGCGGTGGAGCTGGACCTTCCCGGCCACAACGGCTCCGTACCGGTGGAGATGGTCGGCGGTTCGGCCTTTCCGCCGATCGGGCAGTTGCCCTACCTGCTGACGCTGCCGCCCTATGGCTTCTACTGGTTCCAGCTGGTGGACCAGTCCCAGATGCCCGACTGGCATTTGCCGCAGCCCGAGCCGCTGCCCGAGCTGCTGACGTTCGTGCTGCGCAAGGACGTATCCGAGATCTTGCAGGCGCCGATCCGCGAGCAACTCGAGCGCGATGTGCTGCCGGCCTACCTGGCCAAGCGCCGCTGGTACCAGGCCAAGGACGGCAGGCTCGAGCAGGCGCAGATCGTGTCGTCCGCGATGCTGCCGGGGCTCGCGCGCCCGATCCTGCTCACCGAGATCGCGACCACCACGGCGCGCGGCACCGACACCTACCAGATTCCTCTGGGCTTCCTGCCGGAGGAAGACATCGTCACCGCGTTGCCGCACCAGCTGGCGCTCGCGCGCGTGCGCCGCGGGCCCAAGCTCGGCTACCTCACCGATGCCTTCACCCTCGACGCCTTCGCGCGCGGCACCGTCGAGCTGATGCGCGCGGAGAAGGCGATTCCTGCCAGCGACGGCGAGATCCGCTTCGTGCCGACCAGCAAGCTCGCGGCGCTGGAGTTGCCGGCACTGCCCGAGATCCGCCGGCTCGGCAGCGAGCAGTCCAACAGCTCGCTGGTCATCGGCGAGAAAGCCATCCTCAAGGTCATCCGTCGCATCACCGCCGGCATCCACCCCGAAGCCGAGATGGGCCGCACGTTGACCGAGCGTGGCTTTGCCCACATCGCGCCAATGCTCGGCGAGGTCATGCGCATCGGCGCCGATGGCATACCGCGTGTGCTCGCGGTGCTGCAGGCCCACATCCACAACCAGGGTGACGCCTGGACCTGGACGCAGAACATGTTGTCCCGCGCGGTGCAGGATGCCGACGCGGTGCCTGCAGGCACAGCGGTCGGCAAGCCGGTGGACGTACTCGACGAATTCACGCGGTTCGCGGTAACGCTCGGCCGCCGCATCGGCGAGATGCACGTCGCGCTCGCGCAGGACTGCGACGACGAGGCGTTCGCGCCGATCGCCTGCTCCGCACACGAGTCGCTCGAGTGGGCCGCAACCGCGATCGGCTGGATCGACCAGGCGCTTGACCGGGTGGCCGCCAACCAGGGCTGGAAAAGCGACGAGGAGCGCAAGCGCGGCGCTGCGCTGGTCGCCCAGCGCGAGCATCTGCATGCACTCGCGCGGTACTACGCCAAGCGCGGCGAGGGCATGCTGTGCATGCGCATCCACGGCGACCTGCACCTCGGCCAGATCCTGGTGGCGCAAGACGAGGTTTACATCATCGACTTCGAGGGCGAGCCCATGCTGCCGCTCGAGCAACGCCGCGCCAAGGCCAGCCCCTTGCGCGACGTCGCCGGCATGCTGCGCTCGTTCGACTACGCGGTGGCCATGGCCGCCGGCGCCGGCACCGACCACAGCCGGGCGGAACAGCAGCGCCGCATGCAAGTTTTGGCGCGCTTCCGCGAGGACGGCGGCAGGGCGTTCCTCGCCGCGTATCGGGAAGCCGCCGCAGCGGTCCACAAGCGCTGGCGCCATCCTGCCGGCGAGTCGGGGTTGCTCGACCTGTTCATCCTGCAGAAGGCGGCGTACGAAGTCGTTTACGAAGCCAACAATCGCCCAGCCTGGCTGCCGGTGCCGATGGGCGGACTCGAAGCCTTCGCGGCGAAGCAGGTGCCGCATGGATGACGCGCGCGCACCGACCGGGCTGCTCGGCGAACTCGACCTGCACCTGATCGCGGAAGGGCGGCATCGCGAGCTGGCGCGCTGCCTCGGCGCGCAGGTCATGACGCTGGACGGCGTCCCCGGCGTGCGATTCGCGGTGTGGGCGCCGAACGCGCGGCGCGTTTCGGTCGTCGGCGAGTTCAATGCCTGGGACGGCCGGCGCGACCCGATGGACTCGCGCGGCGAGTCGGGCGTATGGGAGCGTTTCATCCCGGGCCTGACGCCAAGGACGGCTTACATGTACGAGCTCGAAGGCCGGCATGGCCTGCTGCCCCTGAAAGCCGACCCGGTGGCGCTGCAGTCGGAAAAGCCGCCGCGGACCGCGTCGATCATCGCCGATCCGGCGCCGTTCCCATGGACCGACGGCGCCTGGATGGCAGCGCGCCCGCGGCGCCAGTCGCCGCAGGCGCCGATCAGCATCTACGAAATGCACGCCGGCTCGTGGCGCCGGACGTGGGCCGAAGGCCGGCCCGCGCCGCAGTGGGACGAGCTCGGCGAGATGCTCATCCCCTACCTGATCGACCACCACTTCACGCACGTCGAGCTGCTGCCGGTGATGCAGCACCCGTTCGGCGGCTCGTGGGGCTACCAGCCGCTGGGCCTGTTCGCGCCGCATTCCGAGTGGGGCGACCCGGCCGGTTTCAAGCGCTTCGTCAACCGCTGCCACGTTGCCGGCATCGGCGTGATCGTCGACTGGGTGCCCGGGCACTTCCCCACCGATGCGCACGGCCTTGCGCGCTTCGACGGCACCGCGCTGTACGAGCACGAGGACCCGCGCGAAGGGTTCCACCAGGACTGGAACACGCTGATCTACAACTTCGGCCGCAACGAAGTGCGCGGCTTCCTGGTCGCGTCGGCGCTGCACTGGCTCGAGCACTACCACGTCGATGGCCTGCGCGTGGATGCGGTCGCCTCGATGCTCTACCGTGACTACTCGCGCCGCCCGGGCGAATGGGTGCCCAACCAGTTTGGCGGCCGCGAGAACCTCGAGGCGATCGCTTTCCTCAAGCAGCTCAATGACGTCATCGCCGAGCGCTGCAAGGGCGCGATCACGCTGGCCGAGGAATCCACCGCGTGGCCCGGCGTGACGCAGCCGACCCGCCATGGCGGCCTGGGCTTCGACTACAAGTGGAACATGGGCTGGATGCACGACACGCTGCAGTACGTGTCCCGCGACCCGGTGCATCGCGCGCACCACCACGGCGAGATCACCTTCGGCCTGGTCTACGCATTCAGCGAAAGGTTCGTGCTGCCGCTGTCACACGACGAGGTCGTGCATGGCAAGCGGTCGATGCTCGAGAAAATGCCGGGCGACCGCTGGCAGCAGTTCGCCAATCTGCGCGCGTACTACGGCTTCATGTGGGCGCATCCGGGCAAGAAACTGCTGTTCATGGGCGGCGAGTTGGGCCAGGCGCGCGAGTGGAATCATGACGACGAGCTGGCCTGGTTCGCGCTGCAGGATCCGCTGCATCGCGGCGTTCAGCGCCTGGTGTCCGACCTCAACCTCGCGTATCGCGAGCACCCCGCGTTGCACTTCGGCGACTGCGACGGCGCCGGCTTCCACTGGATCGTCGGTGACGACGCCGCCAACAGCGCCTTCGCATTCCTGCGCTCCGGCACTCCCGGCGATGCGCCGCTGATCGCGATCAGCAACTTCACGCCGACGCCGCGGCTCGCGTACCGGCTCGGCGCGCCGCGCGCCGGCGAATGGCGCGTGGTCATCAATACGGATGCCACTGCCTACGGCGGCTCGGGCTGCGCGCTGGATTCGAGCCTCCTCGCAAGCAGCCAGCCGAGTCACGCGCAGCCGTTCTCGCTGGCGCTGACGCTGCCGCCCCTGGCGACGGTGCTGCTACGGCACCACCCCGCCGGGGAAAACTAGGCCATGCGCGCCCGCAACGAGCGGCTCCAGCCGGCCGCTCCCAACCACTTCGGCGCCGGGCCAGGTGTGCACTGGGACGGCCGCGGCGCGTTGTTCGCGGTGCAGGCTCCAGACGCCGAGCGTGTCGAGCTGTGCCTGTTCGACGCCGGCGGTCGCCACGAGATTGCGCGCTACGCGCTGCCGGACTGCACCGACGGCCTGTGGCGCGGCTACCTGCCGGAGTGCAAGCCGGGCCAGCTCTACGGCTATCGCGTCGGCGGGCCGTACGAGCCCACGCGCGGCTTGCGCTTCAACCCGAACAAGCTGCTGATCGATCCATACGCGCGCGCGCTGCGCGGGCCGCTGACCTGGCACGACTCGCTGTACGGCTACCGCATCGGCGGCAAGCGCGGCGATCTTTCTTTTGACCGGCGCGACAGCGCGCCGTACCTGCCGAAAGCGGTCGTCGTCGCCGAAACGTTCGACTGGGGCGACGACCGCGCGCCGCGCACGCCGTGGAGCGACACGGTGGTCTACGAAGTCCACGTCAAGGGTTTCACGCAGCGCCACCCGGGCATCCCGGAGCGCGATCGCGGCACCTTCGGCGGGCTCGGACATCCGGCAACCGTGGATTACCTCCGGCGCCTGGGCGTGACGGCGGTGGAGCTGCTGCCGATCCACGCGTTCGCACGCGATCGCATGCTGCTCGAGCGCGGGCTCACCAACTACTGGGGCTACAACACGCTGGCGTTCTTCGCGCCCGAGCCGGCCTACCTTTCCGACGGCTCGCTCGGCCAGGTCAAGTGGGCGGTGCAGCAGCTGCACCGCGCCGGCATCGAGGTGATCCTCGACGTGGTCTACAACCACACCTGCGAGGGCAGCGAGCTCGGGGCGACGCTGTCCTGGCGCGGCTTTGGCGATGCCACCTTTTACCGCCTGCTGCCGGACAACCCCCGCCACCACATCAACGACACCGGCTGCGGCAACACGGTGAACACCGCGAGTCAGCCGGCCCTGCGCATGGTGCTCGACTCGCTGCGCCACTGGGTCACCGAGTACCGCATCGACGGCTTCCGCTTCGACCTCGGCCTCACGCTCGGCCGCGAGCCGCACGGTTTCGACCCCGGCGCCGGTTTCTTCGACGCACTGCTGCAGGACCCGGTGCTGTCCAAGGTCAAGCTGATCAGCGAGCCGTGGGACATCGGGCCCGGCGGCTACCAGCTCGGCAACCATCCGCCGGGCATGAGCGAGTGGAACGACAAGTACCGCGACGAGGTGCGCCGCTTCTGGCGCGGCGATGCGGGCATGCGTGGCGCTTTGTCGGCACGCCTGCAAGGCTCGGCCGACCTGTTCGACCGGCAGTGGCGCAAGCCGACGGCGACGGTCAACTTCGTCACCGCGCACGACGGCTTCACGCTCGCCGACTGGGCGAGCTACGCCGGCAAGCACAATGAGGCGAACGGTGAGGACAATCGCGATGGCACCGACAACAACTGCAGCGCCAACTGGGGCGTCGAAGGCCCGACCGACGATGCCGCCATTCGCGACACGCGCGGCCGTCTGCACCGCGCGATGCTCGCAACCCTGCTGACCTCCCTGGGCACGCCGATGCTGCTCGGTGGCGACGAGTTCGGGCGCTCGCAAAGCGGCAACAACAATGCCTACTGCCAGGACAACGAACTGTCCTGGCTCGACTGGGCCCTGGCCGATTCCGCCGATGGCCGCGCGCTGCGCGATTTCACCGAGCGGCTGCTGCGATTGCGCCGCGAGCACCCGGCCCTGCGCGCCGGCTACTTCCAGCATGGTCGGGACGAGCCGGCTGCCGGCGTGCGCGACATCGGCTGGTTCGACGAAAGCGGCGGGGAGATGACCAGCGCCGACTGGGAATTCGCCGGCGGCCAGCTGCTGACCGTGCGGCGCGCGGTGCGTCGCCCCGATGGCGGCACCGACATCGTCGCGATCCTGTTCAATGCTTCGGGCGAGGACCGCGAGTTCACCCTGCCGGCGCCGACACTCGAATGGAGCCTGCAACTCGACAGCGCGCAGCCCGACCGTGCCCAGGGCGCGATCGGCACCGCGGCGCTCGACGTCGTGGCGCACAGCCTGGTCGTGCTCACCGCGCGCGCCGACGCGCTCGCGCCGCCGCCCGGGCCCAAGCGCCTGCCCCCGGCGGCAGCGCAGCCGCGCGACAACGCGCCGATCGAGGGCGCTTGAGCCGTCACGCCTGCGCGCTGCCGTTCGGCGCGACGCTGCTCGCGCCCGATCGCGCGCGTTTCCGACTGTGGGCGCCAAGCCAGCAGGCCGTGCTGCTCGAGCTCGAAGGTGCCGCACCGCGCGCGTTGCAAGCGGTCGGCGGCGGCTGGCACGAGCTCGAGGCCGAGTGCACGGCCGGCGCGCGTTACCAGTACCGCCTGGCCAACGACCGCCTCGTGCCGGACCCCGCATCGCGCGCGCAGGCCGGCGGAGTCCACGGACCGAGCGTGGTGGTGAATCCGCGCGCCTACGACTGGCAACACGATGGCTGGCTGGGGCGGCCCTGGCGCGAGACGGTGTTGTACGAGGTGCACGTCGGCGCGTGCGGCGGCTACGAGAACCTCACGCGGCAGCTGCCGGCGCTCGCCGAAACCGGCATCACCGCCATCGAGCTGATGCCGCTCGCCGACTTCGCCGGCACGCGCAACTGGGGCTATGACGGCGTGTTGCCGTTCGCGCCCGCCGCGACGTACGGCCCGCCCGAGGCGCTGAAGGCGTTCATCGACGCGGCGCACGGCCTCAAGCTCAACGTGTTCCTCGACGTGGTCTACAACCATTTCGGACCCGACGGCAATCACCTGCACGCCTACGCGCCGGGCTTCTTCCGCGAGGATCGGCAGACGCCGTGGGGTGCCGCGATCGACTTCCGGCGGCGCGAGGTGCGCGACTTCTTCATCGGCAACGCGCTGTACTGGCTCGAGGAATTCCGCTTCGACGGCCTGCGGCTCGACGCGGTGCACGCGATCAAGGATACCGCCGTCCTCGACGAGCTCGCCGCCACGGTGCGCGCGCGCATCCAGGGCAGCGAGCCGCAGCGCGAGGTGCACCTGGTGCTGGAGAACGAAGACAACGACGCCGTGCGCCTGGCCCCGGGTCGCTTCGACGCGCAGTGGAACGACGATGCGCACAACGCGCTGCACGTGCTGCTGACCGGCGAGCGCGAGGGCTACTACGGCGCCTATGCCGGCGCCCCGGCGGAGCATCTCGCGCGTTGCCTGGGCGAAGGTTTTTCTTACCAAGGCGGCGCCTTTCCGGGCCGCAAGAGTCCCCGCGGTACGCCGAGTGGGCACTTGCGCCCCGGCTCGTTCGTGTTTTTCCTGCAGAACCACGACCAGGTCGGCAACCGCGCGCAAGGCGAGCGGCTCTGCGCGCTCGCCGACCCGGAGGCCCTGTGGTCCGCCACCGTGTTGCAGTTGCTGTGCCCGCAGATCCCGCTGCTGTTCATGGGCGAAGACTGGGGCGCACGCGAGCCGTTCCTGTTTTTCACCGACTTCACCGGCGAACTCGCCGACGCGGTGCGCGAGGGCCGGCGCCGCGAATTTGCCAACTTCAAGGCGTGGGCTGACCCAGTTGCGCGTGAATCCATTCCGGACCCGAACGACGCCTCGACGTTCCGACGCTCGATGCCCGATTTCACCGCCGCAACGCGCGGCGCCGGCGCTGCACGCCGCGCCGCCGTGCGCGACCTGCTGGCGTTGCGCGCCCGGCACATCGCGCCCTACCTCGATGCGGCTCGCGCCCTTGGCGGTGTCGTGCTGTCCGCGGCCGCGGTTTGCGGTGAATGGCAGCTGGGCGGCGCGCGGCTCACCGTCGCCGCGAATTTCGGCGCGGCGAGCGCAGCGATGGAGCCGATGGCGCATGTGCCGCTGTACCGAACCGCGCCGGGAGTTGCGGCGGCGGCGGCGAAGGGCCGCCTGCCGCCCCGCAGCGCCGCCGCATGGCTCGAACCCGCACATGGCTGAGTCCGCACTGCATCGGCTCGCCGAGCGCGCAGGCCTCGTCGTGCAGTGGCGCGACTATCGCGGCAATGACTGCACCGTACCCGACGCCACGCTGCGCGCGGTGCTCGCCGCGCTCGGGTTGTCGTGCGACGACGAGGCCGCCGCGCGCGAACAATTCGAGCAGCTGCGCGAGGAACCCCCGGCGCCGCTGCTGACCGCCGTCGCGGGCTCGACCGTGCGCCTGCCCGGCATGCGCGGGCCACTGACGCTGGTCTGCGAGGGCGGCGTGCGCCTGTCACTGCACGCCAACGACAGCAGCCTCGTCGCGCTGGCGGACGATTGCGAGCCGGGCTATCACCAGGTCGACGACGGCCGCAGCACGCTGCGCATCGCGGTAGCGCCGGCAAAACCGTACGATGCGACCGCCGGCCGCAGGTTGTGGGGCCTTGCGGCGCAGCTCTACGGCCTGCGCCGCGCCGGCGGCGGCGGCGTCGGCGACTACACCGCGCTCACCGAGCTCGCGGCCGCCGCCGCGAGCCAGGGCGCCGATGCGCTGTGCATCAGCCCGGTGCACGCGCCATTCGATGCCGAGCCACGGCATTTCAGCCCATACGCGCCGTCGAGCCGGCTGTTCCTCAACGCCTGGCACGTCGATCCGAGCGCGCTTGTAGGCGCCGGCGCGTGCAAGGCAATGATCGCCGAGTTGGGCCTGGCTGAAGATTTGGCGCGATGCGATGCGCTACCGCTGGTGGACTGGCCTGCGGTCGTCACCGCGCGCAGGCGATTGCTGCGTGGTTTGTTCGACCAGTTGCGGGGCAAGCGGCTGAGCGGCAGCGGAGGCCTGGCGCAAGAACTCGCGAACTTCCGCGCGAGCGGCGGCGTGGCGCTGGAGCGTCACGCGCGCTTCGAGGCGCTGCAGGCACACGTGCTCGCCCACGGCGGCGCCTGGCACTGGCGCGAGTGGCCGGCGCCGCTGCGCGACCCCGCCGGGCCGGGCGTGCGCGAACTTGCGCAGCGCCTGTCGTCCGAGGTCGACTTCCACGTCTTCCTGCAATGGCTCGCCAACCACGGCCTCGCCGGTGCGCAGGCCGCGGCCAAACGCGGCGGCATGCGCATCGGCCTCGTCGCCGACCTCGCGGTCGGCACGCACGATGGCGGATCGCATGCGTGGAGCCATCGCGATGACCTGTTGTCGGGCGTCTCGGTCGGCGCGCCGCCCGACGAACTCAACACCCAGGGCCAGGCCTGGGGTCTCACGCACTTCTCGCCGCGCGCGCTGCGCGCGCACGGCTTCCAGCCGTTCATCGACATGCTGCGCGCGGCGCTCCGCCACGCCGGCGGCGTGCGCATCGACCACATCCTCGGGCTCAACCGGCTGTGGCTGGTGCCGCAGGGTGCTGCGCCGCACGAGGGCTGCTACCTGCGCTACCCGCTCGAGGACCTGCTGCGCCTGATCCGGCTCGAGGCGGACCGCCACCAGGCGCTGGTGATCGGCGAGGACCTCGGCACGGTGCCGGAAGGATTTCGCGAACGCATGGACGAGGCCGGCGTGCTCGGCTTGCGCGTGCTCTGGTTCGAGCGCGACCACGGCTTGTTCAGCGATCCGTCGCAATGGTCGCGCCGCGCCGTCGCCACCACCAGCACGCATGACGTCGCCAGCGTGGCCGGCTGGTGGCAGGGCGGCGACATCGAGTGGCGCCAGCGCACGGGCCAGCCCCCCAGTGAAGTCGAGGACGCGCGCGTCCAGCGTGCCGTCGACCGCCGCGCGCTATGGGCCGCGTTCACGCACACCGGCGTCGCCAAGGGCCCGGCGCCGTCTGCGGCCGATGACGTGGTCGACGCCGCAATACGGCAGGTGGCGCGCGCACCGAGTGCGCTGGCGATCGTGCCGCTCGAAGACCTGTGCGCGGAGGCCGAGCAACCCAACCTGCCCGGCACCACCACCGAGCACCCCAACTGGCGGCGCCGCTCGACCGGCCCGGTGGACAAGATCTTCGACGATGAGGCCGTCGCCGCGCGGCTCGAGTCACTGCGGCAGGAGCGGCCATCGTGACGGCCGGTCCCAGGAGCGTCCGCGCCACCGCGCGCCTGCAACTGCACAAGGACTTTCCGTTCGCGGCGGCTGCCGAGCGTGTGCGGTACTTCAAGGCACTCGGGGTCAGTCATCTCTATGTCTCGCCCATCCTCGCGGCGCGCGCCGGTTCGACCCACGGCTATGACGTCATCGACCATGCGCGCATCAATCCCGAGCTGGGCGGCGAGGAAGGACTGGTGCGGCTCGTGGCGCGGCTGCGCGACGCCGACATGGGCCTCGTCGTCGACATCGTGCCGAACCACATGGCCGTCGGCGGCGACGACAATCCGTGGTGGCTCGACGTGCTCGCGCTGGGCAAGCGCAGCGCTTACGCCGGCCACTTCGACATCGACTGGGATGTGCCGGATCCGATGCTGCGCGGCAAGGTGCTGGCGCCCTACCTCGGCTTGCCCTATGGCCAGGCGCTCGCTGCCGGCGACATCAAGCTGGAATGGAGCGAGCGCGACGCGCGCTGGCAGGCGCGCTACTACGCACATGCGTTCCCGATCGCGCCGGGCCACCTCGAGGGTGAGCGTGATGCGATCCTCCGCGCGCACGACCCGGCCACCGAAGGCGGGCGGGCCACGCTGCACAAGCTGCTCGAGCGCCAGCACTACCGGCTCGCGTGGTGGCAGGCCGCGCGCGACGAGATCAACTGGCGGCGCTTTTTCGACCTGGCCGACTACGCCGGCTTGCGCGTCGAGGAAACACGCGTGTTCGAGCAGGTCCACGCGACGACCTTCCGGCTGGTCGACGAGGGTTTGATCGACGGCGTGCGCGTCGACCATGTCGACGGCCTCGCCGATCCGCGCGACTACTGCCGGCGCCTGCGCGCGCGCATCGGCCCGGACGCGCTGCTGGTGGTCGAGAAGATCCTCGCGCCCGGCGAGCGCATGCCGACGGACTGGCGCATTGACGGCACCACCGGCTACAGCTTCATGAACGACGTCGGCGCGCTGCTGCACGATCCCGCGGGTGCGGCGCCGCTGACCTCGCTGTGGTCGGCACTCACCGGGCGCAGCGGCGACTTCGAGGCCGAGGCACGCCGCGCGCGCCGGCGCATCGCTGACGAGTCGCTCGGCGCCGAGGTCGCGGCCTGCGCACTGGCGCTGCATCGCATCGCGCGCACCGACCTCGCCACCCGCGACGTCAGCCTCGCGGCGATCCGGCGCGTGCTGATCGAAATCCTCGTGCACTTTCCGGTGTACCGGCTGTACGCCGACCGGCGCGGTCGCTCCGAGGCGGAAGCCTCGCTGATGGCCAAGGTCTGCACCGAGGCGCGCGAGCAATGCCGCCCGGCCGAGCGCTACCTCGTCGACCTGGTCGATCGCTGGCTCGGTGCGGAGCCGCCCGCTGCGGTGCGCGAGCTCGGCGCGCGCCGCCTGCGCCAGCGCGCCATCACGCGCTTCCAGCAGCTGACCTCGCCGCTGGCGGCCAAGTCGGTCGAGGACACCGCGTTCTACCGGCACGGCGCGATCCTGTCGCGCAACGAGGTCGGGGCGGATCCCGCCCAGTTCGCGCTGGGGCCCGGGGAGTTCCACGCGGAGTGCGTGCGGCGGCGCGAAGCTTTTCCGCGCGCGCTGCTGGCCACTGCGACACACGACCACAAGCGCGGCGAGGACGCGCGTGCGCGGATCGCCGTGCTGAGCGAGCGTGCGCAGGAATGGGGCGCGGCGGTCGAGCGCTGGCATGCGCTCGGCGCGCCACTGCGCCAAGGCGACGCGCCCTCGCCCGGCGACGAATACATGCTTTACCAGACGCTCGTGGGCCACTGGCCGTTCGAGCTCTCGCCCGACGACGCGGCCGGGCTCGCGGCGTACGCCGATCGGGTCTGCGCCTGGCACCTGAAAGCGGTGCGCGAGGCCAAGCTGCGCTCGAGCTGGATCATGCCCGACGCGGCGTACGAGGAAGCCTGCGCGAGCTACACGCGCGCGCTGCTCGAGCCCAAGCACGGGTTCACGACCGCGGCCCACGCGTTCGTCCACAAAATCGCCAGCGCTGGCGCGGCCAACGCGCTGACGCAGACGTTGCTGCGACTCACCGCGCCCGGCATCCCGGATCTCTACCAGAGCACCGAGCTGTGGGATTTCAGCCTCGTCGACCCGGACAACCGGCGGCCGGTGGATTACGCGGCGCGCGAGTCGGTGCTGCGCGGCGACGCGCCGCTGGTGGAATTGCTGCGCGACTGGCGTGACGGCCGCATCAAGCAACGCCTCATCGCCACGGCGCTGGCCTTGCGCGCGCGCAGCGACGAGCTGTTCACGCGCGGCGAATACCTGCCGCTGGAGGTCACCGGCCCTGCCGCGGGCCGGGTCATCGCTTTCGCGCGGATCAACGGTCCCCGCGCGGCGCTGGTGGCCGCGTGCCGCGGCGTGTCGGATCTCATCGAGCCGTCCGAACCGCGCATCGCCTCATCGCACTGGGGCAACGCCGTGCTGGTCTTGCCGCCGCGCCTGGCGCCCAAAGCCTGGCGCGACGTGCTCGAAGAGCGCCTGACCATCGCCGGCGCCCGCATCCCGGTGGCCCGCATCCTGAATGACCGCAGCTTCGCGCTGTTCGAGGCCTAGGCCCACACCACGCAGCCAAGCTCGAAGGCGTGGCTCAGCGCAGGATGCTGCGGGCGCATGCGCAGGCGGTAATGCTGGACGCCCGGCACGGGCTCCAGCTCTGCGGTGAAGGCGGTCTCTCCGCGCTCATCGCCGCCGCATGCGAGCTCGACGATGCGCTCGCGCGTGAAGCTGTTGCCCTCGCTGCGGCCCAGCTCGCACTCGACCACGACGTCCTCCGGCGCCAGTCCGTTGAGCGTGGCCAGCGCGCGCAGCGACGCGCACGCACCCGGATCGACCACGCGGTGGCCTGGGTCGAGCGCGCGCAGGCTCACGCCCGGCCACGCCGCCCGCACGCGCGCCTTCCACTGTGACAAGGCCTTGGCCTCGCGCGCGCCGTGCGCGGCGAGCGTGCGCGACTGGCGCGACGCCGGGCCGTAGAAGTCGCGCGCGTAGTCGATGGCCATGCGCGCGGAGTTGTAGCGCGGGATCAGTGTCTTCATCGAGTTGCGCGCCACGCGCAGCCACTCGGGTGCGTAGCCGGCCGGCTGCGCGTAGTACGTCGGCGCGACTTGCTCCTCGAGGATGTCGAGCAGCTGGCGGCCCTCGGCGACGTCGCGCGCCGCGCGCGCGGCGTCGTCATTGCCGAGGTGCTGCCAGTACGACAGGTCCGCCGGTACCACCGCGTAGCCATTGGGTCCGTGCGCCCCATCGGCGACGAAGCCCTCGTCCCACCAGCCGTCGAGCACCGAGACGTTGACGGTACCGTTGATGCCGGCCTTCTGCCCGCTGGTGCCGCAGGCCTCGAGCGGATACTCGGGCGTGTTGAGCCAGACGTCGCAGCCCTGCACGAGGTGCCGCGCGAGCCGCAGGTCGTAGCCTTCGAGCACGATCAGCTTGCCGATGAACTCCGGCCTGAGGCTGGCCTGGTACAGCCGCTGGATCAGCGCCTGCCCGGGGGCGTCGCGCGGATGCGCCTTGCCGGCGAACAACAGCAACGCCGGCCGCTGCGGATCATTGAGCAGCCGCGCCAGCCGTGGCTCGTCGAGCAGCGGCAGCGTCGCGCGCTTGTAGGTTGCGAAGCGCCGCGCGAAGCCGAGCACCAGCGGATCGCCGCCGGCCGTCACCTGGCGCAACGCCCGGCGCACGAGGTCTTCCGGCACGCGTGAACGGCGCATCTGACGCGCCAGCCGCTGGGCCACATCCTCCAGCAACTCGTGCTTGAGCTCGCGACGCACCGATGCGAAGCGCTCGTCCGGAACCTGGTCGAGGCAGGCCCACCACTCCGGATCGAGCAGGCGCTCGCGCCAGTCCGGGAAGCGCTCGTCGAACAGCCGCTCCCACGCGCCGGCGAGGAACGTGCGCAGGTGGACGCCGTTGGTGACGTGGCGGATCGGCACATCGGCGTAGCGCACCTGCGGCCACAGCGCGCGTTCCATGCGCCGGGCGACGCGGCCGTGGATGCCCGATACGCCGTTGTGGAAGCGGCTGCCGCGCAGCGCGAGCGTCGTCATGTTGAAGCGGCCGTGGTGCACGTCGGGGTTCGGCTCGGCGCAGCCGAGCGCCAGCACGCGGTCCTCGCTCGTGCCGAGCTGCGGCAGCAGCGCGCGCAGGAACCAGCGCACGTGGTCGATGGCAAAGACGTCATGCCCTGCGGCGACCGGCGTATGCGTGGTGAAGACGTTGCCGCCGGCGGTGCGCTCGAGCGCCGATTCGAAGTCGAGCCCGCCCGCGACTTCTTCGCGGATGCGCTCGAGGATCAGGAATGCCGCGTGGCCCTCGTTGAGGTGGAACGCGGTCGGCGCGTGGCCGAGCGCTCGCAGCGCGCGCAGCCCGCCGATGCCCAGCACCAGTTCCTGGCGGATGCGCATGTCGGCGTCGCCGCCGTAGAGCTGGTAGGTGATCGCGCGCTCGGGCGGCTCGTTCTCGGGCAGGTCGCTGTCGAGCAGGTACAGCGGCACCTGGCCGATGCTCGCGCGCCACACGCGCAACTGCACCTGGCGCTCGGCGAACTCGACGCTGACGCGGACCTCGCGGCCCTGCGGGTCGAGGCACGGCGCCACCGGCAGCTCGCTGAAATCTGACTCGTGCGCCATCGCGTGCTGGCGGCCGTCGGCGTCGAGCGTCTGCGTGAAGTAGCCCTGCCGATAGAGCAGGCCCACCGCGACCAGCGGCAGGCCGAGCTCGCTTGAAGCCTTGAGGTGGTCGCCCGCGAGCACGCCGAGGCCGCCTGAGTAGATGGGCAGGCTCTCGTGCAAGCCGAACTCCGCGCAGAAGTAGGCGATCTCGTCGCCGTCGCGCAGCGCGGCGGAGACCTCGGGATGGCGCGGCGCGACACGCAGCGCCTCCAGCGTCGACACCGCGCGGTGGTATTGCTCGAGCAGCGCAACGTCGGACGCCGCGCGGTCCAGTGCCGCCTGCGGCACCGAGCGCAGGAAGCGCCGCGGATTTTTGCCGCTGGCGTTCCACGCCACCGGGTCGATGCGCGCGAAGATCGCCCGGATGCGGCGTTCCCAGGCATAGGCCAGGTTACCGGCCAGCTCGTCGAGCCGGTTGAGGCTCTCCGGCAGGCGCGGCCGCGATTCCAGCGTAAAGACGGTCCGGCTCATGCATTCCCCCGATCACTCGGCCCGATGCGGTCAACTGCGACGCTTGCCGTTACCCTCGAGGTCCGCGAGGCGGCGTTCGATGCGCTTCAGCGATTCTTCCACACGGTCCTGGCTGTCGCGCGATTCGGCGCTGCCCTTGTGGATCAGGAAGGCCGTGAGCATGACCATCGCGAACAACTGCAGGAACTCCGACTGCCAGTTTTCCAGCGTCGCCTTGGCCCAGATCCATAGATAGCCGCCCTGGCCCAACACCGCTGGCGTCTGGTCGTCCACCAGCGCCTTGCCGACGTACTCCTCCCAGCCGACCCAGGTCTGGCCAATCCAGCAGACGAAGAACAGGGTGAAAAGGACGATGCTGAGGTTGTAGTCCCGCCACAGGGCTTTCATGCCCCCTTGGAACCGCGCGATGCGGGCAGGTTCCTGACGCGAGGAGAAAATGCGGGTTTCAGCACGATAGAATCGCACCATGGATCAGACCCCGCCGGGCGTGCTCGATCTGATCGGTGGCTGGAGGTGGTTCAGTTACGTGCCGGTCGAAGCCCGGCAGTGGCTCGCCGCCCAGTCGACCGTGGTTCGCATTGCCAAGGGCCAGGTTGTCTATGTTTCCGGCATGCCCGCGACGGCGATCTACGGCGTCATGACCGGCCTGTTCAGGATCTACCTGAACTCGGCCAAGGGTGATGAGATCACCCTCGAAGAAGTCGTCCGTGGCGGATGGTTTCCGCACATGGTCCCGAATGAGAAACCGGCGTACATCGGCAACTGCGTGTGCCTCGAGGACGCCAGCGTTGCGCTGGTGCCGATGCACGCCGTGACCGAGTTTTCCCGCCGCTGGCCCGACTATCACCGCGGTCTGTACCACGAGTTCATCGACCGCATCGACGTGATCCTCGGGCGCATCGAGCTGCTCACGCTGCACAATCTCGATGTGCGCCTCGCCGTGTATCTGCTGCGCATGGCCCATCTGCGTGGGGTCAAGGGTGCCGACGGCTCTACTTGGGTCGCGGCGCACGACAGCCAGGCCGAGATCGGCACCCGCGTCGGCGGAACGCGGCAGCGCGTCAATGCGATCCTCAAGGCGTGGTCGAAGAAGCGCATCATCGAATGCCACAAGGACGGCACGCGCATCCTCGACCTGCGCCGGCTCAGTACCGAGGCGACACGATCAGGCTTCGAGCTGGACAAGTACCTCGCCGGCTGGCACGGCGGCTGGCAGGGCCACAAATAGGCGGAACCGGTCAGCGATTCGCCAGGATGTCCCGGAAGAACAGATACCCGGCAGTGGTCACGTCCGGCCCGGCAGGATCCGTGAAATTCCCCTCGGGGTTGCCGTACGGATAGTTGTGCGCCATGGACTGGAGATACCAGGCTTCGACGACCGTCTTGCCTGCGCCGGCTTCATCGCGATACCGATGAATTTGATAGGGGTAGGTCTCGTAACCCAGCGGGTAGGACGGGCAAGGGTTGTTGTCCTGACGCGACAGGCACTCATCCGCCGCCGGTGCCTTTTGCGGGTCCAGGTTCATGTGCGTGTCATCGATTTCGGCGATCTGCGAGATGGAGCCGTCAGCCAGTCCGTTGTCCGCACGATCGTTGGTGCCGGCCCATTGGGTATCCGCCTCGCGCGACTGGTTCTGCGGAAAAAGATAGTCCGCCGTCGCGTGGATCAGGAACGCAGGCATGACCTTGGCCTTGTCCCCCATGGCCATGTACGCCTGGGTGCCTTCGGGATCGCTCAGGTTGTACGAGCCGCCAATCACCGACATCACGCCGGAATAAAGATCCACGTACAGCGCGGCCATCATGGTCGCGGAAATGGCACCGGATGAGGTGCCGGCGATGAAGGTCCGCTCCGGGCCGATTCCGTACAGCGACTGGACCGCAGTGGTGATCTGGTTGACCGATTCGAGTTGTCCGATGCGCCCGAATGCCGAGGCCTCGCCCCACTCCCAGTTGTCGTTGGAGCTGTCCCGGCCGTGCGGAGACACGACGATGATGCGCTCGCGGTCGGCCAGCTCGTTCCAGCCAATTCCCAGATGGGCCTCGACCGGCGTCTGCGAGGTTCCGTGCAGGTAAATCACCAGCATTGGCTCCGCATTGCTCGTCGCCCCCGGCGCTTCGTAGATCCAGAAGTCCATCTGGTCCCACCACGGCTCGTTGCCCGGCGCGCCGGGGACCTGGCCATTGATGTCGCAGCCCGCAAGCTGGAAATTCATCATCGGCCGCTGCCAGCGCGGCGACGAGAAATCCTTGTCGGGGAAGCGCGTGACGAGCATTTTCGGGCACCGCTCCGCCGTTGCCGCCGCGCCGCCGGCGGCGCCGTCGGGTGCGGAATTCCCGCAAGCCGCCAGCACGCACGCGATCAACGCAGCACCAACCGCGCGCATGGCTAGAAGTCCAGGCCCAGCCGCACGGTAAAGGTCCGCGGCTGGTTCAGGTAATGGACGGGGATCAGCTGGCCGGGGACCGCCTTGACCGTGTAGGAGAGCTTCGACGCCGTTTCGTCCGTGATGTTCGAGACGTTGAAGGAAAGGCGGGGCTTCAGGCGCCATGCGGCAGTGGAGAAGTTGAGGCCGGCGTTGAGGGTGCCGTAGTCGTTGATGGTGTAGTCCTGCAGGAGCGTGCCGACGCCGGGGCCGATATAGGTGTAGTCCACCCGGGCGCTGCTGTCGAGAATCCAGATTTGCGGAGCGACGTAATTGATCGCGGCCATGTACTGGTAGTCGGCCACGCCGGGCATCTGCGAGCCGACGGGCACGATGGAACATCCGCAGCCGCCCATGTAAGGATTGGGGGCCTGGAACGGCGCGGTGGTGTGGGAGTCGGTGTAGCCACCGCTCAGGTCGAGGCGCACGCCGTCCAGAGGCGTGATCCAGGCCAGCACGGCTTCGACGCCCTGGCTCATCGCACTGTCGACGTTGTCGGTGTAGGCCAGGTTGAGTCCCGTCGGCGAGTTGGTCCGCAGCACCACCTGGGGATTCTTGTAATCGATGTAGAACAGCGTCGCGTCGAGGTGCAGCGTGTTGCCGAACCACGAGCTGCGCGCGCCCAGCTCGTAGTTCCAGATCGTGTCGGACTTGTAGTACTGCGGCACGCCGTTGCTGGTGCCCGGGATGAGCGGCAAGGCGCCCTCGGATTCGTACGGCACGGTCTGCAGCCCACCGAAGCGGTAGCCGCGACTCGCCAGCGTGAAGACCGATAGCGCGGGCGTGAATTCCCAGGTCACGCTGAATTTCGGGTTCACCCCGTCTTCGCTGATGTCGTTGTCCCTGAAGTCGAAGTTCTGGCCACCGTTCTGCTGGCGGGCCAGCGCGCCGGTGCCGAAGAAGCCGCCGGTGACCTGGGTCTGGTAATAGCGCCCACCCGCGGAGAGCTCGAGGCGGTCCCAGAACTTGTAGCTCAGGTCCGCGAATGCCGCCTTTTCGTGCGCCTCGATGTTGCCGGACGCGTAGAAAACCGACGACTCGTAGTAGGTGTCGCTCCCGTAGGTGCCGTTCTGCATCGCCTGGTCGCGGTTCGCGACGGTGTCGTCGAGGATCTCGAAGAAGATCTCGTAGTCGGCGTTGAAGCCGCCAACGAGCCATTGCAGGCCATCGGTGCCGGTCGATTGGAGCCGCAGCTCCTGCGAGACCGATTTCGACAGGTCGTCGGTGATCTGGAAGGTGCCCGTCGACGGATCGGTGTCCTCGTCGGGCGGACCGGTGATGACGTAGCTGATGTCCACATCCACATACCAGTGCTTCTTCGTGCGCGAGCCCACTGCGGTCAGCAGCATCGTGTCGAACTCGTACCCGACCTCCACCGAGTCGAGGTTGATCTCGGCACTGCTCGGCTGCGGCAGGATCTTGTTGCTGGTCTCGCGCGCATCAGTCGTGTCGGCGATGACGACGGCATTCGGCGAGAAGGAATCCTGGTCGAGGTGCGTGAGCTTGATGCCGAGTTGATCGAGCGGCCGCCACGAGAGAATGCCGCGCAGCTGCTCCCCGGTGGCCGCGTCGATGTCCTCCTTGATGGCGTCGGGCTGCCGGACGTTGTCCGTGAGGCCCGCATATTCACGCTTTACGTACCCCAGCCTCACGGCCAGCGCGTCGCCGAACAGCGGCGCGTTCAGCGCCGCCCCGGAGCTCAGGGCGGTGCTGCCGCCGTCGGGCGCCTCGTACAGGCTGAACGCGCGTGCCTGCCATTCGCCGAGCACCGGCTCCTGCAGCACGTAGCGGATTGCGCCGGCCAGCGCCGCGCCACCGAACAGGGTGCCCTGCGGCCCCTTCAGGATCTCGACGCGCGACAGGTCGAAGGCGGCCAAGTCCGGCTGGACGTTGGTGATGAATGGGTCGTTGAATGCCGTGTCGCCGATCAGCATGCCGGTGGGCGATGGCAGCGGCGCCCCGAAATACGCGTCTGAGGCCACGCCGCGCACGTTTAGCTTGACCATGTGCGGCCCGAGGGTCGTCAGCGTGACGCCGGGCGTCTGCTCGACGAAATCCTTGAGTTCGAACTTGCCCTCGTTTTCGAGCCTTGAGCCGTCGAACTCGCCGATGGAGCCGGCGATCTCGCGCAGCGACTTCTCGCGCTTGGTCGCGGTGACGACGACGTCTTCGAGCTGGACGGCATCGTCCTTCGGCGGCGCAGCGGGCGGCTCCGCGTCGACCGGAATAGTGGCCAGCGGTTCCGTGTCCTGCGCGAAGGCGCTCGCGCAATACAAGGTGCATGCAACGACCACGGCGGCCATGGTCTCGGTGCTCTTCGGCACGGTGTCTCCTCTCCGGCGGTCCCCCCGCCTCTATCGAGTCTGCTACGGGGCTCAAGTATCGCGCTGTCAAAACCGGGACAGTGAAGGCGCTGCTGTCCCAGGTTTGACAGCGCCGCCAAAACGGGGGCGGCACACTTTCCGCATGAATGATGCCGGGAAGGACGCCGTCGCCGGGACGGTGACGCTCGAGAGGAACATCGAAGCCCGCATGCGCGACGGCACGGTGCTGCGCGCGGACCTTTACCGGCCCGCTGCGGGCGGTCGCCACCCCGTGCTGCTGCAGCGCACGCCCTACAACAAGGAAATGCTCGCCCTGACCGGCATGACGCTGGATCCGCTGCGTGCCGCGGCGGCGGGCTACAACGTCGTGATCCAGGATGTCCGCGCTCGATGGGCCTCGGATGGCGGCCCGTTCTTCTTGTATCGAGACGAGGGCCGCGACGGTGCCGACTCCGTTGAATGGGCCGCCATGGCCCCGTGGTCGGATGGCCGAATCGGCGCGTACGGCGTCTCGTACATGGGCGGGACCGCGTGGCAGGCCGCGGTCAGCGCTCCGCCGGCGTTGCGCGCCATCTCCCCGACCACGGCGCCGAACGATTTCTGGCGCGATCACTTGTGGCGCGGCGGCGCGTTGAACTGGGGCTTGCTGGTGACCTGGTCGTTGCAGGCCATAGGTCCGGGCGCGCTGCTCCGTGCCAAGGCGGGCAAGGCCGACCTGCAGCCGTCCTTCCTGCGGCTGGTAGACGACATCGATGCATTCGAGGAACGCGTCCGCGATTTGCCATTGCGCGCATTCGCGCCCGCGCGACTGGACGAGGCTGATTTCCTGCCGTTCTTCCACGAAACCCTGGGGCATCCCGCACCGGACCCATGGACCGATTCGCTGCTCGTGTCCGGCAAGCATCGCGCCGTGCAAGCGCCGGCGCTGATCATCGCGGGCTGGCATGACGTGATGCTCGATGGGGACCTCGAGCACTTCGCGTCGATGAAAAGCCGCGCCGCAACGGAAGAGGCGCGCCGCGCGACGCGCATCGTCATCGGCCCCTGGTCGCATGGCATGTTCCAGCCGACGGTCGGCGATCTCGACTTCGGCATGCGCGCGAGCGGCTCCTTGCTCGACTTGCGCGAGGACCTCACCTCGCTGCAGCTCCGCTGGTTCGATCGCTGGCTCAAGGAACAGCGCAACGGCGTCGATGACGAAGCGCCGGTCAGGATTTTCGTCCAGGGCATCAACCGCTGGCGCGACGAATCGGCGTGGCCGCTGGCACGCGCGAGGCCGACCAAGCTCTACCTGCGCTCCGATCGCGGCCTGGCCTGGGAGTCGCCTGATCCGACCGAACGTGCGGACACGTATTCGTACGATCCGGCCGACCCCTGCCCCACCTGCGGCGGTTCGCTGCTGATGCCGGGCGTCTACCGGCGCGGCCCGGTCGACCAGGCGCCACTCATGTCGCGTGCGGATGTGCTCACTTATACGAGTGCCGTACTGGAGCGCGACCTCGAAGTGACCGGGCCGGTCTCGTTCACCTTGTTTGCCGCGAGCAGCGCGCCCGACACGGATTGGGTCGTCAAGCTGTGCGACGTGCACCCGAACGGGCGGACCTTCAACGTCACCGACGGCGTGTTGCGCGCCAGCTATCGTGAATCGCTGTCACGTCGCAGCCGCATTACACCCGACACCGTGGTGCGTTATGACATCAGGTTGCAGCCGACGTCGATGGTGTTCCGCGCCGGCCATCGGCTGCGAGTGCTGGTGACGTCGAGCGATTTCCCGCGCTACGACCGCAATCCGAACACGGGAGAGCTTGGCGTCGATGCCACAACGCTGGTGACGGCGCGGCAGCGGATTTTCCACGACGGCGACCGCCCCTCGCACCTGGTGCTGCCAGTCATTCCCGGGGCCTAGCCCGGCAGCGACCGGCCGGCCTTGTGACCACGGAAAAGGTCGGCCGCGTGCGCACGTGCCGCATCGGCCCGTGCCGTCTCCAGGCAGAAATGGAGTGGATTGCGCGCTACCGCCAGATGTGGGACGCGCGCTTCGCAGCGCTGGACGGTGTCATCGACGAACTCAAACGACAGGAGAAGGCCCGTGGTCGCAAGAAAAGAAAGTGACGTTCACCGCACGACGGTACGGAAGAAGTCGGAGCGCGAGGTGGTCGTTACGCGGACGTTCGACGCGCCCGCTCGGCTCGTGTTCGAGGCGTGGTCCAAGCCCGAGCTGTTCAGGAAGTGGTGGGCACCCCGTTCCATGGGCATGACACTTCGCTCGTGCGAGATGGACGTGCGCGCCGGCGGCAAATACCGCCTGGTGTTCGGCGACGATCCTGCGAACTCGATGGCGTTCTTCGGCAAGTACCTCGAGGTGGTGCCTGACAAGCGCATCGTCTGGACGAACGAGGAAAGCGGTGACGAGGGATCCGTCACCACCGTGACGTTCGAAGAACGCGACGGCAAGACGCTGCTCGTCCTGAGCGAGCTGTATCCCACGAAGCAAGCGCTCGACGCGGCTGGCACCGGCGCGCAGGAAGCGATGCAGGAGACGTTCGGACAGCTCGACGAACTGCTCGCCGAGCTATCCGCGCGGTGACAGATCTCTTTCGGCTACAGCGAGGTCACCGGCTGCGCAAGCCTTTCGCAGCTACTGCACTGTTTGCTCCCTGCAAGGCACGGTAACGGCTTGGGTGAAGCACGCCCAGCCGCGGCGTTGGTCCAGCTGCCCGATTCCCATTGGGCGCCAACGAGAAATACATCTCGTCGTAGTTCACTACGACGGCCTTGGCAAGGTCGAACCGCGTCGCCTTGCTGAGGCCCGCGTGCAAATACGCCGCCGGGTGTTGCACCGGATCGATGTCGAATTCCGTCGGGCGTGCCGGTCCGCGAAAGGACGACGTGCCGTAGACGACTCTTACCCGAAATGGGCTCCCGGCTTCGGGTGCATCGGAGATCCAACTTGCGATGCAAGGGCGCGGTTTGGGCCCTGGCCTGATCCCTTCAATCTCCGGAAAGCGGCACCAAAGTATGTCCCCCGGCTCCGGCCCAGGGTAGAACGGGGCCGGGCCCTTCAAAGCAGCGACTTGCCGCCGGACGAGTCCTGGTCCACATGCTTGCGGATATGCCGGAGCATTGCCTCGGGTACTGGACCGTCATCCCCTTCGTAGCGGGGCAGCACTGAATCGCGAAGGGCTGCCAGCGCGTATTGAATGACCTGGGTTTCGTTGGAGAACCCCAAACGCTCACGAATGGCTTTAACCGTCTTGCGCGTAACCGCGTGGGTGGCCTCTTTTGGCCCAAAGTTCAGGAGAAGTGACTGCCTTGCCTTGGTTGCCATGGTGTCAACCTAAATATATAACGCTTATATACTACCATGAGCAGCGCCCCGACTTCACCGCGCGGCGCAGGCGGCCACTGGATCGGGTAGTGGCGGCGAGATGATGCCGGTGTTCCAGTGCCACGGCAGATTGCCCTGCGCCCGACGCCGGCACGCGACCTCTTCTTGCAGTTCGTACATGCCCGGCATCAAACGCTGTGAGGGATGCGGTGTGTCGGTGAACGCCATGTAGTTGGCTGCCTCGCCGTACGCCGGCCAATCCGGTGCGTTTCCTGTCTGCGGCTTGCCGCTGCGCGCGAAGCTCGTCCAGTAATCGAGCATGGCGTCGGACAATTTGCGCTCAGCCGCGGTCTCGGGAATTTTCGGCCAGGCGGGCGGCGTGCCGTCGAAGGTGCCGAACACGTACGGTAGCTCCGCGGCATGGAACCCGTGCAGACCGGCCTCCGTGGCAGCCGGGTAGCCGTGATCGAAAAGGTAGAGATAGGACGGCGCGCCCAGCGCGGATTGCTTGCGGACCAGCCGTTCGGCCGTCCAACCGTACAAGGCGTCCCGCGTGTTTGCCAGGATGCTTTCCTGCGCGTTGTCGCCGGGATAAAGCTTGAGGAACGCATCCGCGCGATCGCGATACTTTTCCCGGATCGCCTTGACGTACTCGGCGGAGGTCGCGGGCGGCGGCGGCGCCAGCATGCGCAGCGAGCGGATCTCGCCGCTGTTGAAGCCGGCCAGCACCGGGACCGGCGCCTGTTCACCCTTGTCGAAGACATCGACGAGCTGGCGCGGCAGCACGCGTCCGTCGACCGCACCCATCGGCAAGAATCCGGCCGTTCGTGCCGCGTCGGTCAGCGTTGCCGCATCCATGGCACGCAGCGCCGCGAGGTCCGGCGCCTTCAGCGCGGCGGCGAGCTTCAGGCCACTGCTTTCCGCGGAAGGCGTGCCGTGCTTGTCCTGCGCCAGCGTGGGCGTGCTGATCATGTACGCGCTTTGCGCAATCGTCTTCGCGAACAACCCACGCGCCTCTGGCGAAGCCATCAGGTACATGACGCTGAGCCCGCCGGCGGATTCCCCGGCGATGGTGACGTTCGCGGGATCGCCACCGAAGGCACCGACGTTGTCGTGCACCCAGCGCAGCGCCGCGAGCTGGTCGAGCAGGCCGTAATTGCCGGAAATCCCGAGCGGGGATTCGCGGCTCAGCTCGGGATGAGCCAGCCAGCCGAGCGGACCGAGTCGGTAATTGATCGAGACCACGACCATGCCGCGCTCCGCCAATCGCGCGCCCTCATACAGCGGCTCGCGGCTCGATCCTGCCCACAGCGCGCCGCCGTGAATCCAGAGAAACACCGGTGCATTCTTCGCCGCGGCCGGCGCCCAGACGTTGAGCGTCAGGCAATCTTCGGCCATCGGCATGGGTGTAAGGGTGTAAATGGTTTTCATCGTCGGCGTCGGATTCACGCACGCCGCCCCGAACTCGACCGCCTTGCGCACACCGTTCCAGCGCGCCATCGGCGCCGGCGGCTTCCAGCGGGCCGCGCCTACGGGCGGCATCGCGTAAGGGATGCCGCGAAAAACGCGCACGCCGCCTTCGGCACGCCCCTCGACTTCGCCGGCGGGCGGGTTGACGACCGGGCCCGTTCCAGCCCGGGAAGCAGCGAACCCGGCGCACGCGCCGACCGCCAGGAAAAGGATGGAAAACAGGGCAACGGCGATTGCGCGAATCATGCGAAGGCCTCCGCGTTTGCACGCTGCGCGCGTCGCAGCACCCGTGCCAGGGCCAGGAACAGCACGCTGGCGACCACGTAAAACGGCGTGAGCGTAAACAGCGCCATCTGCAGCGAATGCTCGGGATGGCCCGGGCGAAACCAGTCGCTGGCCGCGCCAACGTAGGTCGGGCCCAGGCCCAAACCAATGAAATTGACCACGAGCAAAAATAGCGCGCCGGCCATCACGCGCTGATCCGGTCGCGTTTCCAGCTGGACCAGCGCCACCGAAGGCGAAAGGTACGAATAGTTCAGCAGCATGAGTCCGAACAGCATCACCAGCGCCATCGGCCAAGTCGGCGAGTAAACGAACCCGACGTAGAACGGAATGGCCAAGGTCAGGCCGATGGCGGGAATCACGGCGTAGGCCTGTTTCCAGCGCGGCGCGTAGCGGTCGACCAGCCAGCCCGTCAGGAAAATGCCAGCGCTCATGCCGATGCCGACCACCAGCGCGTACCAGAGCGCGACGTCCTGCAACACCATGCCTTTCTCGCGCATCAGGAACAGCACGGTGAAATTGCCGAGGCCGTAGGTGATGAATTGAGTGGCGCCGCCCGCCAGGGACACGAGCAGCAGCGCGCGGTTCGAGAAAAACGTTGCGGCCGTCTCCCAGAAGCCGGAGCGGGCCGTCGCCGGCCCGGCCGGTGCGAGATCGAGCGCGCCGCGCTTGGGTTCGCGCACTACGAGCCAGGTGACGGCCGCGGCGACGATGCCGGCCGCGCCGAGCGCCAGGAACGCGGTGCGCCAACCGTAAGCCGCGGCGATCGACGCGCCGAAAGCGATGCCGAATGCCGCGCCCACGGGCGGGCCAAGGTTGAAGATGCCGAGCGCCGTGCCGCGGCGGTCCGGCGGGAAATAGTCCGAGATGATCGCGTACGAGGGCGGGACGCCACCCGCTTCGCCGATACCGACGGCCATGCGCGCAACGACGAGTTGCGCGTAATTGGCAGCGAGGCCGCAGCCCATGGTTGCCGCGCTCCACAGCGCGCACGCCGCGGCCAGCACCCGCACGCGATTGGACCGATCGGCCAGCCAGCCGACCGGAATGGCGAGGAAGCAGTAGAACATCGCGAAATACAGGCCAGTGATCAGGCCCAGCTGCGTGTCGGTGACGCCGAGGCCATCCTGGATCGGCTTGGCGAGGATCGACAGCAGTTGCCGATCGAGGAAGTTCAGCACGTAAACGAACCACAGGATTCCCAGCGTGATCCACGCCTGCCTGCCGACGGCGGTTTCCGTCTTCAATGATCTCTCCCCATTTCATGCGCCGTCGAGCCGTGGCGCTGCGATGAATCTAGGTTATTTTGCGATGCTCCGCCTGTCCCGCTTGTGACAGAAGACCTGGGCGCGGGCGACCGGTCATCATGGCGGGATGGCGAAGCCGGAAACCAAAGCAATGCCGCTGCGCAACGGCGTCGGCGCGAGCAGCGTGACGCTGCCGCCCGGCCCCTGGCCGACCGTGCTGGACTTCCTCATCGAGCGCTTCCCGCGCATCGCCGCGAGCGAATGGGCTGCACGCATGGCGCGCGGCCTCGTCTGTGACGAAGGCGGCGCGCGGCTGGATGCGTCGGCCGGCTACCGTGCCGGTGCGCGCGTGCGGTACTACCGCGAGCTCGACGACGAGCCGGTTGTCGCCGGCGCCGAGACCATCCTGTTCCAGGACGAGAACCTGCTGATCGCCGACAAGCCGCATGGCCTCGCGGTGACGCCGGGCGGACGTTACGCGCGCGAGACCCTGCTGGCGCGGTTGCGCCAGCGCCACGACTTGCCCGAATTGGCGCCGCTGCATCGCCTCGACCGCGATACCGCCGGTGTGATCGCCTTCTCGACCCGACTCGCGACGCGCAGCGCCTACCAGGCGTTGCTGCGGACGCACCAGGTGGAGCGGACCTACGAGGCCACTGCCGCCGCCCTGCCGGACCTTGCGTTCCCGCAGTTGCGCCGCAGCCGGATCGAGCGCGGCGAGCCCTTCTTCCGCATGCAGGAAGTGCCGGGCGAACCCAATAGTGAAACGCTGATCGATGTCGCCACGCGTGCGGGTGCGCATTGGCGGTATCGGCTGCAGCCGCGCACCGGCCGGAAGCACCAGCTGCGCGTGCACCTGGCGGCGCTGGGCGCCGGTATCGTCAACGACCCCTTGTATCCACGGCTTCGGCCCGAGGCGGAGGTCGCGGCGGGGCCTTTGCAGTTGCTGGCGCGGTCGCTGGCCTTCGACGATCCGCTGACCGGTGCGCGGCGCTCGTTCCTGAGCGCGCGCGAGCTCGAGGGATAGGTGGTTTACGCGCGGCTGCGTTCGCCGCTTTCCGCCGCGTGGGCGGCGGACGGGGTCGCGATGCGCGGCACGCCGCCGCGCGGGAACACCGAGAACTGGCGGGGCCTTACGCGGATGCGCTGCTTCGGCGCATAGCTTCCGGCGTCGGGGCTCGCGTGCGGCAGCTCGAGCTCCACCCTGCGGCCATCGTCCAGGGTGGCCAGCATGCGCACCACCGGACCCGCGCGCTGCACGTCGGTGACGGTCGCGCCGAGGCCGAGCTTTTCGGACACCACCACCTGCAACTCGGCCGGACGCACGTAAACGTCCACCGCGCCGGCCGGATGGATCGAGTGCGTCTCGATCGGGCTCGGATCGCCGTCGATGGTGACCTTGCGGCCGTCGACGTGCGCCGCAAAGACGTTCGGCGTGCCGAGGAAGTCGAACACGAACGGCGTCGCCGGGTGGTCGTAGACCTCGTCAGTCGTGCCGATCTGCTCGATGCGGCCGCGATTCATGATCACCACGCGGTCGGCGAGCTCGAGCGCTTCTTCCTGGTCATGCGTGACGAACACCATGGTGGTGCCGGTCTTGAGGTGCAGCTCGCGCAGCCAGCGCCGCAGGTCCTTGCGCACCTTGGCGTCGAGCGCCCCGAAGGGCTCGTCGAGCAGCAGCACGCGCGGATCGATCGCGAGCGCGCGGGCCAGCGCCACGCGCTGCTTCTGGCCGCCCGATAGCTGGTGCGGGAAACGTGAGCCGAGTTCGCCGAGCTGCACCAGGTCCAGCAATTCCTGAGCGCGCTTCCTGATCTGCGTCTTGCCAGGACGGTCGGCGCGCGGCCGCACGCTGAGGCCAAAGCCGATGTTGTCGAGCACCGTCATGTGCTTGAACAGCGCGTAATGCTGGAACACGAAACCGACGCCGCGCTCGCGCACCGGCTTGATGGCCATGTTCTCGCCGCCGAACAGGATCGCGCCGTAATCAGGGAATTCGAGGCCCGCGAGCACGCGCAGCAGCGTGGTCTTGCCCGAACCCGACGGGCCCAGCAGCGCGACCAGCTCGCCCGACTTGATGTCGAGGTCGACGTCGACCAGCGCCGGGAAGTTGGCGAAGCTCTTGTGCACGCTTGCGATTTTCAGGTCCATGCGGCTTCCATGTTCAATGCCGATGCGACGCGGCCAATGCGTCCGCGTGGCGATGTTCCAGGTAGGTCTTCAGCGCCAGCGTGACGAGTGCGAGCCCCGCCAGCAGCGACGCCACGGCAAAGGCCGCGGCGAAGTTGTACTCGTTGTAAAGGATCTCGACGTGCAACGGCATCGTGTTGGTCTCGCCGCGGATGTGGCCGGACACGACGCTCACCGCGCCGAACTCGCCCATCGCGCGTGCGTTGCACAGCAGCACGCCATACAGCAGGCCCCACTTGATGTTCGGCACCGTCACGCGCCAGAAGGCCTGCCAGCCGGTGGCGCCGAGCGACAACGCCGCTTCCTCATGCTCCGACCCCTGCGCCTGCATCAGCGGGATCAACTCCCGGGCAACGAACGGGAACGTCACGAACACCGTCGCCAGCACGATGCCCGGCACGGCGAATATGATCTGCAGGTCGCGGTCGGCGAGCCACGGCCCAGCCCAGCCCTGCGCGCCGAAGATCAGCACGTAGATAAGGCCGGCGACCACCGGCGATACCGAGAACGGCAGGTCGATCAGCGTCACCAAAAAGGCCTTGCCGCGGAACTCGTACTTGGCGATGGCCCAGGCCGCCGCAACGCCGAACACGACATTGAGCGGCACCGCGATCCCGGCCGTGATCAGCGTGAGCCGGATCGCGGCGAGCGCGTCCTCGTCCTTGAGCGACTCCCAGAACACGCCCACGCCCTGGCGCAAGGCCTCGGTGAACACCGCGACCAGCGGCAGGAACAGGAAGCCGAGCAGGAACAGCAACGCCGAGCCGATGAGCAGCCAGCGCACCCAAGGCTGCTCGGTGATGACGGCATTGCGCTCGAGCAGCGGCTCGAACGGCAGCTTCGGCGGGTCGAGCAGCGAATGGTCGATGCGTTTTTCGGTCACGCCAGGCTCCCGCTGCCGCTGCCTTGCAGCATCGGGTGCGCCGAGGCCGCAGGGCCGGTGGGCGTCACCCTGGATTGGTGGCGACGCGTGCGGGCCTGGACCAGGTTGATGAGCAGCAGCACCGCGAACGACATCACCAGCATGGCCGCGGCGATCGCGGTGGCGCCGGCGTAATCGAACTCCTCCAGCTTGATGATGATCAGCAACGGCGCGATTTCCGAGACCTGTGGAATATTGCCCGCGATGAAGATCACCGAGCCGTACTCGCCGACGCCGCGCGCGAACGCGAGCGCAAACCCGGTGATCAGCGCCGGTAGCACGGTCGGGAAGATCACGCGCGACACGGTCTGCCAGCGCGAGGCACCGAGTGAGGCGGCAGCCTCCTCGAGGTCCTTTTCTGCGTCGCGCAACACCGGCTCCACCGTCCGCACCACGAACGGCAGGCCGACGAAGGTCAGCGCCACGGTGATGCCGAGCGGCGAGAACGCGACTTTCACCCCGTGCGGCTCGAGGTACTGGCCGATCCAGCCGTTGCCCGAATACAGGGCGGTCAAGGCGATGCCGGCGACCGCAGTGGGCAGCGCGAACGGCAAGTCGATCATCGCGTCGAAGAATTTCTTGCCCGCAAATTCGTAGCGCACGAAAACCCATGCGACCAGCGAGCCGAACACCGCGTTCATCGCGGCGGCGGCGAGCGCGGTGCTGAAGGACAATTCGAGCGCCGCCAAAACGCGCGGCGAAGCTAGCACGCTCCACAATCCTTCAATGCCGAGCCCGGCGGCCTTCACGAACACTCCGGCCAGCGGAATGAGCACGAGCAGGCTGAGCCAGGTCAGCGTGTAACCCAGCGTCAGCCCGAATCCGGGCAACGGGGACTGTCCCCTTTTTCGATCTTTCCCGAAAAAGGGGACTGTCCCCTTTCGTTCACCGCGCATAGATCTGGTCAAACACCCCGCCCTCGCCGAAATGCGTCGACTGCGCCTTGGCCCAGCCGCCGAAGTCGGCGATGGTGACAAGCGGGATCTTCGCGAACTTGGCTGTGTACTTCGCCTTGGCCTTCTCGCCAGTCGGGCGGTAGTGATGCTTGCCGATGAGGTCCTGCCCGGCGTCGGTGTAAAGGAAGTTCAGGTAGGCCTCCGCAACCTTGCGCGTGCCCTTCTTGTCGACGACCTTGTCGACCACCGTGACCGGCGGCTCAGCAAGGATCGACAGCGACGGCGCGACGATCTCGAGCTTGTCAGCGCCGAATTCCTCGATCGACAGGAATGCCTCGTTCTCCCAGGCGAGCAGCACGTCGCCGATGCCGCGCTGCGCAAACGTCGTGGTCGCGCCGCGCGCGCCGGTGTCGAGTACCGGCGCGTTGCGGTAAAGCGCGCCAACGAACTCGCGCGCCTTGGCGTCGTCGTTGGCGTTTTGCTTCAGCGCGTAGGCGTATGCCGCGAGGTAGTTCCAGCGCGCCCCGCCCGAGGTCTTCGGGTTCGGCGTGACGATGGACACGCCGGGCTTCACCAGGTCGTTCCAGTCGCGTATCGCCTTGGGATTGCCCTTGCGCACCAGGAACACGATCGTCGAGGTATAGGGCGACGAGTTGTGCGGCAGGCGCTTTTGCCAGTTTGCCGGGATCGACTTGGCGCGCTCGGCGACGGCATCGATGTCACCGGCGAGCGCCAGCGTCACGACGTCGGCCTTGAGCCCGTCGATCACGGAGCGCGCCTGCTTGCCCGAGCCGCCGTGCGACTGCTTGATCACGACGACGTCGCCGGTCTTCTGCTTCCACTCGGCGGCGAACGCGGCGTTGACCTCCTTGTACAACTCGCGGGTCGGGTCGTAGGAGACGTTGAGCAGCTCGATCTTGCCGCCGTGCGCCGCAAAGGGGATCGCCAGCAGCGCGGCGAAGAGTATTTTGCTTTTCATTTCAGAACTGATACTGGAAGCGCGTGAAGACGGCCTGCTCGCGATCGCGATCGCCGCCCGCGGCGGCGCCGCCGGTAAAGTCGGTTTCCTCGTAGTCGAGGCCTATGCGCGCGTTGCCGGTGAGGTACCAGTTCAGCGCGGCGCCGGCGCTGCGGGCCTCGCTGACCGATGCTGCCGGGCTGGCGTAGACCGGGAACACCGCGTCGTCGATGTCGAGTACGCCGTAGCGCGCGGCGACTTCGATGGCGCCGAAGCCGTCGCCGCCGGACTGCCAGGGGGCGCCCGGCTTCACGCCGCGGTGCGACGCGTCCTCGCCGGTCAGCACGAATCTCGCGGCGCCCTGGTAGGCGACGTGCTCGAACTTGCCGGGAGCGCCGTTGATGGCGACCTCCTGCTCCGAGGTGATGTGCTCGGCGAGCAGGCCGAAGCTGCCGTTGTAGAAGTACAGCTGCGGCGAAACGCGCGTGTGCTGGCCCGCGGCGACCACCGTGTTGGCGACCGTCGGCGCGGCGTTGATGAGGTACGTGAAGATGGTGCTCTGGCCGGGACTGCGGTAGCGCGGCAGCGTGTTGTTGAAATTGTTCGTCACGGTGGTGGGGTTGGTGCCGACCGTGTTGAGCTTGCTGCCCTGCGTGCCGGCCACACCGAAGCCGAGACCCTGCAGGAAACCGGGGTCGTTCTTGAACGGCTCGAAGAACAGGCGCGCGGCAGCCTCCTTGCGATTGTCGCTGTCTTGCGCCGCCGCGTCACGGCCGTCGGGCGTGCCGTTGCCGTACTCAAGCTGGTACTGCGTGGTGCCGGCGAAAAACTCGCCCTGCAGCTGCAGGCCGAGGTCGCGACCGGCGCCGAGCTCGGTCGGCAGGCCGCGCTCGACGAAAATCAACGCGGATGTGGACTGCAGGTACTCGAGGCCGACCGGCGACTTGAATTTGCCGGCACGCAGGCCGAACGCCGGGTGGAAGCGCAGCTCGCCATAGACATCGGAAGCGCTGGCCGAGTCGCCCGCAAACTGCGGCTGCAGACGGAAGAACACCAGCTGGCCGAGCGTGAACTCGAAGGTCGGCTCCACTCGGCGCAGCAGGAAGGTGTCGCCCAGGCCCTGCGCCGCCGGATCGCCGACGAAGGCGCGGGCGTCGGCCTGCAGCAGACCCTTGAACTTGAACTCGAATGCCCCGTCCGCGCTCTTCCAGCCGAAGCCCTTGTCGCCGGCGGACGTGGTGACCGTGTCCTTGGCCTTGGCTTGCGCTTCCTCGGCCTGGATCTCGAGCTTGCGCTCGATGACCTTGAGGCGCTGGTCGAGTTCCTGCTGTGACTGCGCGGCGGCCGGAAGCGCGATGGCGCCGGCGATGACTGCTGCCATTCCCCGTTTCACGAACTGATTCCTTTTTTGTGGTTATCCCGAAGAGGCGCGTAGGTTAAGGCGGAGCCATATTCCAGCGAAATACTTTGTATAGCCTCGATTATCTCTTTTGGGAATATACCCTTCGGCGATCCAGCCGAGTCGCTTGTTAAACTCGCGGCCCCTCCCCGCCCCCATGCGCTGATGCCACGCAGCCTGCTGACCTACCTGCTAGCCCTGGTTGCTGGCGCGGCAGCGATCGGTCTCCTCGTGACGTGGGGCGCAGCGCTACACCCCGGCGGCGCGGTGCCAGTGCCGCGCGTGGAGCCGGCGTCGTCGCTGATGGCGCACCTGCAGTCGCCGCTGCCGCTGCTGCTGATCCAGATCGTCGTGATCCTCGCGGCCGCGCGCCTGGCCGGCGCGGCGATCAAGCAGTTCGGCCAACCTGCGGTGATCGGCGAGATCGTCGCCGGCATCCTGCTCGGACCGTCACTGCTGGGCTGGCTGGCGCCGGACATGACGGCCTTCCTGTTCCCGCCCGCATCGCTGCCTGCACTGACCCTGTTCGGGCAGGTCGGCGTCCTGCTTTTCATGTTCGTGGTCGGACTCGAGGTCGACCTCGAGCGGCAAGCCGCCGAGGCGCGCGCCGCGATCGCGGTGAGCCATGCCGGACTGATCATCCCGTTCATTCTCGGCGTGCTGTGCGCGATGGTCGGCTTCGAGGAACTCGCGCCGCCGGGCGTGCCATTCACCGGCTTCGCGCTGTTCCTCGGCATCGCGATGAGCGTGACCGCGTTCCCGGTGCTCGCGCGCATCCTCAAGGAGCGCAAGCTCACCGAGACGCCGCTCGGGCAGCGCGCGATCGCGTGTGCGGCAATTGGCGACGTGCTGGCCTGGTCGATCCTGGCCGTGGTGGTCGCAATCGTGAAGGCTGGCGACGTCACGGAAGCGGCCTGGATGATCGGGCTGGCGCTGGTGTTCGCCATATTCATGGTCGGCGTAGTGCGCAAGCCGCTCGAGCGCCTGGTCGATCGGTACTACATACCGGGCGGGCGCGAGGGCTATCCGCTGATCGCCGGGATGCTGATCTTCGCGTTCGCGAGCGCGGTGTTCACCGAGATCATCGGCATCCACGCGCTGTTCGGCGCGTTCCTCGCGGGCACGCTGGTGTCGGGGCACCACGAATTCCGCAAGTACCTTCACGATCGTGTGCTGCCGCTGTCGTCGCTGATCATGCTGCCGCTGTTCTTCGCGCTGGTCGGGTTGCGCACCAAGGTGGGGCTGCTCGACTCGGCGCTGGACTGGCTGGTCTGCGCGGGCCTGATCGCCGTCGCCAGCGCCGGCAAGCTGGGTGGCTGCATGCTGGCCGCGCGATGGACCGGCGCGCCGTGGCGTGACGCTTTCGCGCTAGGCGCGTTGCTCAACACGCGCGGCTTGATGGAATTGATCGTGCTGAATGTCGGCTACGAGCTGGGCATCCTCTCAGCGCGCGTCTTCACCATGCTGGTGATCATGGCGATCGTGACCACGGTGATGACCGGCCCCCTCCTGACTCTGGCCCTCAAGAAGAAAAAATAGGGGCTTTTGTGGGAGGGCCCCTGGGCCCGATGTCGGTGGCACAACATCGGGGCCACGGCCCCTCCCACAACATCTCTCTTCATCAAAATGTCTCCCCTTCATCAAAGTGTCGCCCCTTCATAATGTCGAAATGACCGAACCCCTCTCCCTCTTCGCCACCGCCAGCCGCGGGCTCGAGCACTTGCTTGCGAAGGAACTCACCGCGTTCGGCGCGGCGACGGTTAAGGAACAGGGCGGCGGCGTCTCCTTTACCGGCGACCTCGCGGTGGCCTACCGCGCCTGCCTGTGGTCGCGCATGGCGAGCCGCGTGCTGCTGCCGCTGTCGCGCTTTCCGCTGCTGGATGCGGATGGCTTGTATCAGGCCGCGCTCGCGATCGACTGGACCGACGTGTTCGACGTCAAGAGCACCTTCGCCATCGAGGTCGCCGGTCGTTCGGCCGCCGTCACCCACACGCATTACGCCGGACTGAAGGTGAAGGACGCCATCGCCGACACCTTCCGCGCCAAGACCGGCGAGCGGCCCGACGTCGACACCGACAACGCGCAGGTTCGCATCCACCTGCATCTCGACCGGGACCACGCGCAGATCGCGCTGGATCTTTCGGGCGAGAGCCTGCACCGGCGCGGCTACCGGCGTTCCGGTGTCGAGGCGCCGCTGAAGGAAAACCTCGCCGCCGCGATCCTGACGCGCGCGGACTGGCCCACGCTCGCAGCGCAGGGCGCGCCATTGCTCGACCCGATGTGTGGCTCCGGCACGCTGGTGATCGAGGCCGCGCTCATGGCCGCCGACGTGGCGCCGGGCCTTGCCCGCGAGCGCTACGGTTTCACCGCCTGGTTGGATCACCAACCCAAGCTGTGGCGCGAACTGCGCGACGAGGCGCAGGCGCGCGCCAAGGCCGGACGCGCGCGGGCACTGCCTCTGCTCGCCGGCTCCGACTCCGACGAATCCGCAATCCGCGCTGCGCTCGACAATGCACGACGCGCCGGCTTTGCCGAGGGCCTGACGTTCCAGCTGAAGGACGTCTCCGACGCGCGTCCGCCGGCGTCGAGGCCCGGCCTCGTCGTCACCAATCCGCCGTACGGCGAGCGCCTCGGCGCCGAAGCCGAGGTCATCAAGCTGCACAGCCTGCTCGGCGCGACGCTGAAGGCGAATTTCCCCGGTTGGCGCGCCGCCGTATTCACCGGCCGCCCCGACCTCGGCCCGCGCATCGGCCTGCGCGCGCACGAGATGTACTCGATGTACAACGGCCCGCTGCCGTGCAAGCTGCTGCTGTTCGAAGTCGCCGACCGCAGCGCCGCGGTCGCGGCCGTGACGCAAGGCGCCTTGCCTTCCCGGACCGTGCCCGCGGCGCCCGCAACGCCGATCGGCGGCGAGGACTTCGCCAACCGGCTGCAGAAAAACCTCAAGCACCTGGCCAAGTGGCGGAAGCGCGAGGGCGTCACCTGCTACCGGCTGTACGACGCCGACCTGCCCGACTACGCCGTCGCCGTCGACATCTACGAAAGCGATGCGCGTCATGTGCACGTGCAGGAATACCAGGCGCCCAAGACCGTCGACCCGGTGAAGGCCGAGAAGCGCCTGCGCGACGCGCTCGTGCACATCCAGCGCCTGCTCGAGGTGCCGGCCGCCAACCTGCACTTCAAGGTGCGCCGCTCGCAGAAGCCGGGCGCACAGTACGGCCGCCAGGACGAGACCGGCCGCTTCCACGAAGTGGATGAGCATGGCTGCAAGCTGGGCGTGAACCTGGACGACTACCTCGACACCGGCTTGTTCCTGGATCACCGCGCGATTCGCCGGCGCATCCAGCAAGAGGCTGCGGGCAAGCGCTTCCTCAACCTGTTCTGCTACACGGCAAGCGCCACGGCGCACGCCGCGCGTGGCGGCGCCTCGCAGACGCTGTCGATCGACATGTCCAACACCTACCTGGACTGGGCGCGGCGCAACCTGCAGCTCAATGGTGTGCGCACGCAAATGTTCGACCATCCGCCGTCGCACTGGCCGGCCCACGCACTGCTGCGCGCCGATTGCGTCAAATGGCTGGAGCTGGCGTCATCGCGCGCCGCGCCGCAGTTCGACCTGATCCTGTGCGACCCGCCGACCTTCTCGCACTCCAAGAAAATGGAAGGCGTGCTCGACGTCCAGCGCGACCATCCACAACTGATCCGCCAGTGCGCGGCGCTGCTCGCGCCGGGCGGCGTGCTCTATTTCTCGACGAATCGCCGCAGCTTCAAGCTCGATGCGGCGGCACTCGACGGCCTGCATGCCGACGACATCACCGCGCAGACACTCGACGAGGATTTCCGGCGCTTGCCGCCGCCGCCACCGCACAAGGCGTGGCGGATCACCTGGCCCTAGGCGCCCGCAATGCTGAAGGCTTTGGCGCGATCACGCGCGGCACGCGCCGTGCGACGCGACGCAGCGCGCGTGTCGTCGGGCGCGATATGGCGGCCGGCGTGGCGAGCGCGATGCGCTGCATGAAATGCGTGCACTCGATCCAGAACCGTCGCGCCGCCTTGCGCCAGCGCAGCACGTGGAAGGCGTGCACTTCGCCGCGGTAATACAGCACGCGCGCCGGAATACCCAGTTTCTTGCACGCAGAGCGCAGCCGCCGCACGTCGTCGCAACACAGGTCGCTGGTCCCGACGCCGCTCAGGACTTCCGGGAAACGCCGCCGCGGGCGTCCGCCCTCCATCACGCGGATCGGGTCTGCCATCAAGGTCTCGTCGGTACCGGGGCCGGTGTGGCCCAGGTAGAGGTGCGCGATGTCGCGCGCCACGCCCGCCGACAACCGGCTTTCCTTTTTGTGCCGCCCGGGATCCGACGCCTGCAGGAAAGGCGTGATCGGCATGACCGCCGCCGGAACCACGCCGGTGGCATAAACTTTCTGCGCGTAGGGCTCGGGGCGACGGTAGGTCGCAGCGATCGCGACGCCCAGTGCCAGGTTGCCACCGGCCGACTCGCCGGCCACGACGATGCGCCGCGGGTCGCCACCGAACCGCGCCGCGTTGGCCACGACCCAGCGATAGGCCGCGCACGCGTCCTCGATCGCGGCCGGAAAACGGTGCGCCGGCGCGAGTCGATAATTGATGTTGAATACGAGATAACCGGGGCCGGCGGCGTTGAGCACCGCGATGCCGCGATGCGTTTCCTTGGAACACACCACGAAGCCGCCGCCGTGGATGTACAGCATTACCGGCAGCGGCCGCGCCAGCGCGCGCGGCCGATAGACGTCGAGCCGGTGCGCGACCGGATGCGGGCCATAAGGCACGTCGCGAATGACGTCGACGCCCGACTGCAGCGCGTGACGCGCTATGAAGCGCTCGGCGAGCCGTGCGACGGCGTTGAACGTCGCATGCCAGCCGCGGCGCTGCAGATGCATGCGCCACAACGACAGGCGGTCGGAGACTGAAGGCTTGTTTTCCGTGACTCGCATGCCCGTGGGACCACGACCCTATGAGCAGGTGCCAGAAGTGAAAAACTGACTCGCGAGATTGACTGTTCTACCCGCGACTGTCGCCAGATTGCTTCAGGTCTTGGGCAGCGTGACGCCCTTCTGGCCCTGGTACTTGCCGCCGCGATCCTTGTAGGACGTCTCGCACATTTCGTCGGATTCCAGGAACAACATCTGCGCCACGCCCTCGTTGGCGTAGATCTTGGCGGGCAGCGGTGTCGTGTTGCTGAACTCCAGCGTGACGTGGCCTTCCCATTCCGGCTCGAGCGGCGTGACATTGACGATAATGCCGCAGCGCGCATAAGTGCTCTTGCCCAGGCAGATCGTCAGGACCTTGCGCGGGATGCGGAAATACTCGACGGTGCGCGCCAACGCGAACGAATTGGGCGGGATCACGCAGGTGTCGCCCTTGATGTCGACGAAGCTGCGCGAGTCGAAGTTCTTCGGGTCCACGATCGTGGAGTTGATGTTGGTGAAGATCTTGAATTCGTCGGCGCAGCGCACGTCATAGCCGTAGCTCGACACCCCGTAGCTGACGATCTTGCCGTTGGCATTGGCGCGCACCTGCGTCGGCTCGTACGGCTCGATCATGCCGTGCTTCTGGGCCATCTCGCGGATCCAGCGGTCGCTCTTGATGCTCATCAGTCTTCCGTGATTTCTATCGTTGGAAAGGTATTCGCTGGCGCGCCGTAAGCCAGCCGCGCTGCCGCCTTGCGGGCGATGTCGCGATAACGATGCGCCAGCTCGCCTTCCGGCTCGGCGGCCACCGTCGGCTTGCCGCCGTCGGCCGCCTCGCGGATACGGCGGTCGAGCGGCAGTTGTCCCAGCAACTCGACGGCATATTGTTGCGCAAGCCGCGCGCCGCCGCCGGAGCCGAAGATCGCCTCCTCGTGGCCGCACTTGCCGCAGACGTGCGTGCTCATGTTCTCAACCACGCCCAGGACCGGCACCTCGACCTTGCGGAACATCTGCAGGCCCTTGCGCGCGTCGAGCAGCGCAATGTCTTGCGGCGTCGTCACGATCACGGCGCCGGACACCGGGATGCGCTGGGACAGCGTCAATTGGATGTCGCCGGTGCCAGGCGGCAGGTCGATGACGAGGTAGTCGAGGTCGTGCCACTGCGTCTCCGTCAGCAACTGGTTCAGCGCCTGCGTGACCATCGGGCCGCGCCAGACCATCGGCTGGTCGTCGTCGATCAGGAAGCCGATGCTCATCGCCTGCAGGCCGAGCGCCACGATCGGGTGCATGTTCTTGCCGTCGGGCGACGACGGCCGATCCTTGCTGCCCAGCATCAGCGGCTGGCTCGGGCCGTAGATGTCGGCATCGAGGATACCCACCGATGCGCCTTCCGCCTTCAGCGCCAGTGCAAGGTTCGCGGCCACGGTCGACTTGCCCACGCCGCCCTTGCCGCTCGCGACCGCAATGATGTTGCGGATCTGCGCAAGTGGCTTCAGGTTGCGTTGCACAGCGTGGCTGCCGATGGTCCAGCGCAACTTCAGCTCGACCTCGACACCGAGCGCCTCGCGCAGCGACGCCAGCAGGCGCTCGCCATAACCCTTGGCGGGGAAGCCGAGCTCGAGCTCGATGCGAGCCAGGCCACCGGAAAGCACCGCCGACTTGATCGCCCCCGCATCGGCGAGGCTCTTGCCAATCAGCGGATCGACGTAAGCGTCGAGCTTCGCGCGAAAGTCTTGCGGGGTCGGCGCCATGGGGCCGGGAGTGTAATGGATTGGGCCCTGACGGGCCGGCCTCAATGTCATAATCCGCCGCTCTTTCAGGCCTTTGCAGCACATGTCGCGCCAAATCTTCGTCACCAATGCCCTGCCCTATGCCAACGGCCCGATCCATATCGGCCACCTGGTGGGCTACATACAGGCCGACATCTGGGTGCGCTTCCAGCGCAGTTGCGAAAACACCGTCCACTATGTCTGCGCCGACGATGCGCATGGCACGCCGATCATGCTGGCGGCCGAGAAGGCCGGGGTCGCCCCCGAGAACTTCATCGAGGCGGTGAAGCAGGAGCACGCGCGCGACTTTGCCGCGTTCCACGTCGCCTTCGACAACTATTATTCCACGCACTCGCCGGAGAACCGCGAGCTGTCGGAGCTGTTCTACTCGCGGCTCGACGCGGCCGGCAATATCGCGGCGCGCTCGGTCGAGCAGTTCTTCGACCCGGTCAAGAACATGTTCCTGCCGGACCGCTACATCAAGGGCGAGTGCCCCAAGTGCGGCGCCAAGGACCAATATGGCGACTCCTGCGAAAACTGCGCGGCGACCTATGCGCCGACCGAGCTGAAGAACCCGTACTCGGTGGTCTCGGGCGCACCGCCGGTTCGCAAGGCGAGCGAGCACTACTTCTTCACGCTGGCGCCATTCGCGGAGTTCCTGCGCGGCTGGATCTCATCCGCCAAGCTCAACGAGGGCATCAAGAACAAGCTGCGCGAGTGGCTCGACGCCGGCCTCAAGGATTGGGACATCTCCCGCGACGCGCCGTATTTCGGCTTCGAGATCCCCGGCAAGCCCGGCAAGTATTTCTATGTGTGGCTCGATGCCCCGATCGGCTATTTCGCGAGCTTTGCCAACTTCTGCAAGCGTTCGGGCGTGGACTACGACAGCTTCCTGAAGCCGGGATCGAAGGCCGAGATGTGGCACTTCATCGGCAAGGACATCATCAATTTCCACGGCCTGTTCTGGCCGGCGATGCTGCAGGGCGCCGGCTTCCGCGTGCCGACCGCGCTCAACGTCAACGGTTACCTGACCGTGAACGGCGCGAAGATGTCCAAGAGCCGCGGCACCTTCATCCGAGCCGAGACCTGGGCACGGCACCTCAACGTCGAGTACCTGCGTTACTACTTCGCGACCAAGCTGACCGACGCGCCGGAAGACCTGGATCTTTCGCTCGACGACTTCGTCGCGCGCATCAACTCGGACCTCGTCGGCAAGTACGTCAACATCGCGAGCCGCTGTGCGCCGTTTCTGAGCAATACCTTCGGCGGCAAGCTGATTCGCGCGGGCGACACCGGTTACGCGCTGGGCCAGGCGGTGGGCAAGGCCTACGACGGGCGCAACTACTCGGAAGCGATCCGGCTCATCACCAAGCTTGCGGACGAGATCAACGCGTTCGTCGACCAGAAGAAGCCGTGGGTGCTCGCCAAGGATCCTTCGAGGGCTGCGGAGCTGCACGACGCATGCTCACGCGCGCTGCACGGCTTCTGGACGCTGTCGATCCTGCTCGCACCGATCCTGCCGGCCACCGCATCGCGCGTGGCGCGCGAGTTGTTTGGGTTGGACCGGGACTTCCAGTGGAGCGACTTGCGCGAGCTACCCACGCAGATCCAGCCGTACAAGCATTTGCTGACCCGCGTCGAGGCGGCCAAGGTGGTCGCGGTCGTTGAGGAATCGAAAGAGGATATGAAGGCGATGAGTACTGCAAACGCAAGCGCAAACGCAAACGCACCCTCACCCCGGCCCTCTCCCGCTGAAGCGGGAGAGGGAGAAAAGATCTCGATCGACGAATTCAACAAGGTCGAGCTGCGCATTGCGCGGATCGAGAATGCGGAGGGAGTGGAAGGTGCGGACAAGCTGCTCAAGCTCACGCTTGACGTTGGCGACCTTGGCAAGCGCCAGGTGTTCGCGGGCATCAAGTCGACGTACGCGCCGGAAGCGCTGATCGGCCGCCTGACCGTGGTCGTTGCGAACCTCGCGCCGCGCAAGATGCGCTTCGGCATGTCCGAAGGCATGGTGCTGGCCGCGAGCCATGGGGACGGCAAGCCGTTCCTGCTGTCGCCGGACTCGGGCGCCGAGCCCGGCATGCGGGTGAAGTAGGGCGGCCCATGGCCGCCATCGGTTTGCCGCCCGTCGCTTTCGTCGACGAGCCCAACTGCATCGGCTGCGCGCGCTGCCTGCCGGTATGCCCCACCGACGCCATCGTCGGGGCGTTCGGCACCTTGCACACCGTGATCGCCGCGGACTGCACCGGCTGCGAGAAATGCCTGCCGGTGTGCCCGACCGATTGCATCACGCTGCGCCCGCGCGAGAACGAGGCAGCGAAACCTGCAGCCCTCGCCGCGCGCTGGCGCGAGCGCGTGCAGCGTCGCAAGGCGCGACTCGCCTTTGCCGCTCGCGAGGCGGCCGAGGAGCGCCGCCGCCAGCGTGAAGCGTTGCGCAAGCGCCCGCAGTGAACGCCGCGAAACGCGCGGCCATCTTCGGGCGCCTGCGCGCAGCCAATCCGGCGCCGACGACCGAGCTGACCTACCGCACCCCGTTCGAGCTGCTCGTCAGCGTAGTGCTGTCGGCGCAGGCGACGGATGTCTCCGTGAACAAGGCCACTGCGAAGCTGTTCCCGGTCGCAAACACGCCGCGGGCACTGGTCAAGCTGGGCGAGAAGGGTCTCGCTGGCTATATCAAGGCAATCGGCCTGTTCAATACCAAGGCCAAAAACGTGATCGCTCTGTCGCAGCAATTGCTCGAGCGGCACGGCGGCGAAGTGCCGCGCAACCGCGAAGCACTCGAGGCGCTCCCCGGCGTCGGCCGCAAGACCGCGAACGTCGTGCTCAATACGGCGTTCGGTGAGCCGACCATCGCGGTGGACACGCACATCTTCCGGGTCGCCAATCGCACCGGGCTCGCGAAGGGCGCAAACGTGCGCGTCGTCGAGGACGGGCTGGTACGCACGACGCCGGCGGAGTTTGCGAAGGACGCGCACCATTGGCTGATCTTGCACGGGCGCTACGTATGCAAAGCGCGACTGCCCGAATGCCCGCGCTGCCTGATCCGCGACCTGTGCGAGTATCGCGACAAGACCAAGGCCATAATCGTTGCGAAGAAATCCGGGGGTCCACCATGAAGTACGCCCTGCTCCTTGTGCCGTTGCTCGCCGGCTGCGCCAACACGCCGATCCCGGCCGAAACGGGCTCTTTCGACTGGCTTACCGGCTGCTGGCGGCTGGAGCGCGAGGACGGCTTCGTCGAGGAAGCCTGGCTGCCGGTCGTCGCCGGCAGCTCGCTCGGTGTCGGCCGCGAGATACGCGGCGGCAAGATGGTGTCGCACGAGTTCATGCGCATCGAGCTGCGTGGCAAGGCGCTGGTGTTCACCGCTTACCCGTCCGGCCAGGCGCCGGTCGAATTCGGCATCATCGAGCACGCCCCGGGCGTGCTGGTGTTCGCCAATTCCGCGCATGATTTCCCGACGCGCATCGAGTACCGCTACGGCGACCTCAACACCCTCAACGCCCGCATCAGCGGCAAGGATCGCGTCATGGACTACCCGATGCAGCGCGCTACCTGCGACATCTGAGATGTTCTTTTGTGGGAGGGCCCCTGGGCCCGATGTCGGTGGCACGACATCGGGGCCAGGGCCCCTCCCACATAAGGCCCCTCCCACAAAAATCCACCACAAGGCCGCTAGAATCTCCGCCCCGATCCGCATCACGAGCACGCGATGACCGACGCCTCCGAGCTGCAGTTGTTCCGCGACAACGTCAGGCGCTTCTTTGCGGACAACGTCGAACCGGCCTATGAGAAGTGGGAGCACGGCGGGATCATTCCGCTGGATTTCTACAGGAAGATGGGCGAGCAGGGCTTGCTGTGCCTGGACGTGCCTGAAGCGTACGGCGGCGTCGGCGCGCCGTTCGAGTTCTGCTGCATCGTCGTGGAGGAGGCGGCGCGCATGGGCTTCCTCGCGCTGGCCTCGAACCTCACGGTGCACTCCGACATCGTCGCGCCGTACATCCTCCACCTCGGCACCGAAGAGCAAAAGAAAAAGTACCTGCCGCGCCTGGCCTCCGGCGAGTGCATCGGCGCCATCGCGATGACCGAGCCTGCCGCGGGCTCCGACCTTCAGGGCATCAAGACCACTGCCATCGCCGAGGGCGACGACTTCCTGGTCAGCGGCTCGAAGACCTTCATCACCAACGGCCAGAACGCCGGCGTTGTGATCACTGCCGTCAAGACCGATCCCAAGGCCGGCGCCAAGGGCACCACGCTGTTCTGCATCGACGGTGACGCACGAGGCTTCAAGCGCGGCCGCAACCTCGACAAGGCCGGGTTGCAGTCAGCCGACACCTCCGAACTGTTTTTCGACAACGTCCGCGTCAGCAAGACCGCGATCCTCGGTCGGCTCGGTGGCGGCTTCGGTCACCTGATCGACGAGCTGCCGCGTGAACGCCTGGTGCTCGCGGCCTCGGCGGTCGCGCATGCCGAAGGCGCGCTCCAGCGCACCATCGAGTACACGATGACGCGCAAGGCGTTCGGTCAGCCCATCGCGAGCTTTCAGAACACGCGCTTCGAGCTGGCGCGCTGCAAGACCGACATCGAGGTGCATCGCGCGTTCCTCGACAAGTGCGCGGCGCAGTACGCACTGGGCAAGCTCGACGTGCCGACCGCGGCGATGGTCAAGCTGGCCACTACCGAGATGGAAGGCCGCGTCACCGACGCGTGCCTGCAGCTCTTCGGCGGCTACGGCTACATGGCCGAGTACCCGATCTCGCGCTACTGGGCCGATGCGCGCATCCAGCGCATCTACGGCGGCACCTCGGAGATCATGAAAGAGGTCATCGCACGATCGCTGGTCGGGCGCTGACTTTTCCGTTCAGCGCGTCGGCCCGAATGCCACGTTGACCGCGACCCCGTGGAAATCGCGCAGGTCGTTGTCGTTTTTGAACATCAGGATCTCGAAGCCCGCCGGCGCCCCATTCGCGAAGCGCGAGTTCCAGCCGAATTCGTAGCGCCCGCCAGTGTCGTCGCCGTAGACGCCCCCGTTGACGCCGGACCGGTCGTAGTCGACATGCGACAGGCCGCCCGCCACGAAGAAGCCTGAGCGGCCGAGCATCATGCCGCCGAGCAGGGATCGCTCGTCGACGCCGGAGTCGCCCCCGAATGGGCCGTCGCACGCGTAGGCGCCGTCCCGGTCCTCGTAGCTCATTTCGGCGATTTCACCGCGCACGAACGCACGCCCGCCCAGCGTCAGGGCTGCTTGCGATCCCGCGCAGTTCTGGTCGGCGCCGTCGACGTGCGCGACATTCATGCCGAGGCTGACGGTCATCGGACCCGGCCCTGCGCGCTCGCGGCGGCGACGCTCGCGCTGGCGCAACTCGCGTTCATCCTCGCGCAGCGCCTGGCGCTTCTCGCGGATCTCCTCGCGAAGCTCGCGAGTTTCGTTCCGCGACTCATCGGCGTGCAGCGGAAACGTGGCCCCGAGCAACGCGGCAAGCAAGATAACGTGGAAACGCATGGACACTCCCTGTTTTTTGGTGTGCGCGCAGGTTGACGGCCCAGTCAGGTCGGGGCAATTACGCGGGACGTATTACCCGCGAACGAACTCGAACCGGCACAGCTCCGCGGGCTTGCCGGCGTCATCCGGGTCGGTGAGCAGCCAGCCCGCCTTGCCGCCTTCGTCGAGCGCCACGCCCTCGACCTTGCGCTTGCAGGGCTGGCCATACGCCTCCAGCAGCGGCGCCCAGCGGGCGCCAGCGGCCTCGACGATGCCCACCGCGCATCCGGCGATTTCGCCGTCAGCGATCGCGTCTGCGGTGCGCTCGGCCACGGCCAGGTAGAGCGCACGGCCCGGCGCCAGCGCGACCGCATCGGTGAAAGTCAGCTTCACGCCCTCAACCTCGCCGAGGTCGACGGCTTGCGACTGGAGCAGCCCCGGCGCTTCGCCCGCCAGCACGCCGATCGGGAAGTCGAGGATGAAGTTGCCGCCCGCGGCGGTCCCCATGCCGACGCCACGGTTGAACAGGCGCAAGCGCGCGCCATCCGGCACCGCGCCTTCGACGTTGGCGGTGCGGCCGACGGCGCGCGTCACCGCTCCGAACAGCGGCAGCGCGTTGAGCAGCACGGCCTCGCGCGTGGCGAGGTCGACGCGCGCCATGGTGGAGCGATTGGGCCGCGAGCCGGAGCCGAGGATCCAGGCGCGGCCCTCGTGCATGAAGGCCGACTCGAAATCCGGCTTCTCCGACTTGGGCAGCGCGTCGCCGCCGCCGCGCAGTTTCAGCAACTCGATCTGCCGGGCGATCGGGTCGATCCAGATCGCGGCGTAGGCGTCGTCCTGGATTGCCAACAGGCGACGGCCGATGCGCAGCAGGCCCGATCCGGCGCGTACGCCGGGGATCGCGCGGGAGGCAGTGATGCGCGGCTTCCAGGCGGTGTCGCGAACCGAAACAATGGCGCCCATGGGGCGCTCTACTCGACCTCGCCGAGGCCGCTGTGGACGCGGCGGACTAGGTAGCCCGCGGCTTGCAGGTCGGCCACGATCTGGCGGCCGTGGGCCTCGTCCTGCGCCTCGATCATGATCTCGAGCGCCGTGCTCTTGGCGAGCCCGGTGGATAGGCGCTCGTGGTGCACCTGGATGATGTTGCCGCCGCTGTCGCCGACGCGACCGGCAACGCGCGCGAGGAAGCCCGGCGAGTCTTCCACGTCGATCGAGATGCTGAACAGGCGCTGCTCGTGCACCAGTTGGCGCATCAGCACGCTCGACAGCATGCGTGCGTCGATATTGCCGCCGCAGACCATCAAGCCGACCTTGCGACCGGCGTACTTCGGTGGATCGGCGAGCAGTGCGGCGAGCCCGGTGGCGCCGGCGCCTTCCGCGACGACCTTCTCCACGTTCACCAGCATGCCGATGGCGCGCTCGATGTGCGCCTCCTCGACGCGCACCAGCTCGCTGGCGTACTCGCGGATCAACGGCAGCGTCTTCTGGCCGATGTATTTCACCGCGATGCCCTCGGCGATCGTCGGGCCACCCTTCACCAGGGTCGGGTCACCCTGGATGGCCGCGTAGGCCGAGCAGTAGCCCGAGGTCTCGACGCCGATGAGCCGGATGTCGGGCTTGACCGCGCGCGCGGCAACGGCGCTGCCGGAGAACAGCCCGCCGCCACCGATCGGGATGACCAAGGTGTCGAGCTCCGGCACGTCGGTGAGCATCTCCAGCGCAGCCGTGCCCTGCCCCGCCATCACCACGTAGTCGTCGAAGGGATGCACCATCGTCATGCCCTGCGTCAGCAGGTTCTTCTCGAGCCAATCCTGCGATTCGCCCAGGTTGGCGCCGTTCAGCACCACCTCGGCGCCGAGCTCGCGGGTGTTGCGCACCTTGGTGAACGGCGTGTTCATCGGCATGACGATGGTGCTGCGGATGCCCAGGCGCGTGGCGTGGTGCGCCACCGCCTGCGCATGGTTGCCGGCCGACATCGCGCACACGCCGGCGGCCTTCTCGGCCTCGGTCAGGCGCGCCAGCTTGTTGAGCGCGCCGCGCTCCTTGAATGAGGCGGTGAACTGGAAGTTGTCGAACTTCAGCCAGACTTCTGCGCCGGTGATCTTCGACAGCACGCGCGACGGCGCGCACGGCGTGCGGACGATCTGCCCCTTCAACAGGCGGGCGGCGTCGCGAACGTGTTCCAGCGTGAGCGGTGCGGTCATTTCTTCCTGGGGGCGTCCTTGCGCGCGGTCGTGGTGACGGCGCCATCCTTGAAGCTGACGGTGCGCTTGGCCTTGCCGTCCATGTAGGTCCAGGTCTGCTTTTCGGTGCCAAAGCTGTCGCCGGAGTCGATGCCGTCGGGCTCGCCGAGCGCCTGGCGCACCTCGTCTGGGGTCATGCCCTTGACCACCTTGCCGCGCACCTTGGCCTCTCGCACCAGGTCTTCGCGCTGGCGCTTCTGGCCGTGGGCCTTGAGCCATTCGGCGTCCCTGCGCTCGCGCTCGGCTAGGTCCCGCGCCTGGCGCGCATCGTAGGCGGCCGCGCGCTCCAGCAGCGCGCGTGGCGGCGGCTGCGCCACGATCAGCGCGGGCAGCTCGGCGCGTTGCGCCTGCGGCGAGCATGGCCGGTCGGTGTAGGTAATGACGCCTCTCTCATCGCATTTGTAGATCACATTGGCTGTGACCCGTGCTGAAACGCACACGGCCGCAGCCAACACCGCAACGCACAACGAACGGCGCAGGATCATGGGATTTCTCCTTGGTTTTTATTGTTTTTGTGGCCCGCGCGGGCCGCGGGCGCAATTCTAGCCCCCCGCCGGGGCTGCGGTACAAACCGGGAATCCGGGGCCGCGAAGCCAGGCTGGCCGGCAGCGAATGCTCAGCCGGTGGAGGCCCGGCGCTGGCTCATGTGTTGGGCGGCTTCTTCGACCGCGATGCGCTCCAGCCGGGCGAGCTCGGCGATGGCCTCGCGGAAGCCATCCGCTTCCTGACAGGCCGCGCCCACGGCACACAGACCGCGACCGACCTCGCGATTGGCAAGGCCCAGCCAGGTGGCGGCACGGGTTTCGTCGTCGAACACGCGGTTCGCGTACTCACGAACGGCGCGCAACCGTGCCAGCGGCGTCGGCGCGATGGAATCCCAATTCAATTTCGGTGACAGCGTCATCAAGCCCTCCCAGTTACGGAAATCCTAGGGCCCTGGTCGGGCTTTGCACCCTGTCTGCCGGGGGCGACATAAATCTGTGAACGGCATCACAGGGAGTCCGGCATAATTCCGGCCCGAAATCGCCCCTTACGCGCGCCAATACCCCATGCAATACGTCTACACCATGAACAAGGTCGGCAAGATCGTGCCGCCCAAGAAGGAGATCCTGCGGGACATCTCGCTGTCGTTCTTTCCGGGCGCCAAGATCGGCGTCCTCGGCCTGAACGGCTCGGGGAAGTCCACGCTGCTGAAGATCATGGCCGGCCTGGACACGGAGATCGAAGGGGAGGCCATCCCCATGCCGGGCCTGAAGATCGGATACCTGCCGCAGGAGCCGCAACTCAGCCCGGAAGAGACGGTGCGCGAGGCGGTCGAAGGCGGCATGGGCGACGTGCTGGCCGCCAAGGCACGGCTGGAGGAGGTCTATGCCGCCTACGCCGAGCCGGATGCCGACTTCGACAAGCTCGCCGCCGACCAGGCGCGGCTGGAAGCCATCCTCGCGACCAATGACGCCGACACCCT
>DATLBT010000071.1:0-100666 GCA_035526825.1 Verrucomicrobiia bacterium
CGGCGTGAAGCGCCGCACCTCGCTGTTCAATACCGATCGCATCGACCATCTCTACCAGGACCCGCACGTCAAACCGCGGAACCTGATCCTGCACCACGGCGACATGACCGACTCCTCGAGCCTGGTCAGGATCATGCAGGAGGTGCAGCCGGACGAGATCTACAACCTCGCCGCGCAGTCGCACGTCGCGGTGTCGTTTGAGGAGCCCGAGTACACCGCCGACAGCGATGCCATCGGTACGCTGCGGCTGCTCGAAGGCATCCGCATCCTCAAGATGAAGGACCGCACACGCTTCTATCAGGCTGGCACCTCGGAGATGTTCGGCAAGGTGCAGCAGACCCCGCAAACCGAAACCACGCCGTTCTATCCGCGCTCGCCCTATGGCGTCGCCAAGCTCTACGCGCACTGGATCACGGTGAATTACCGCGAGGCGTATGGTTTCTACGCGTGCAACGGAATCCTGTTCAATCACGAGTCGCCGATCCGCGGTGAGACTTTCGTGACGCGCAAGATCACGCGCGCGCTGTCGCGAATCGCGCTCGGCCTGGAGGATCGCCTGTACTTGGGCAACCTCGACGCCAAGCGCGACTGGGGGCACGCGAAGGATTACGTGCAGATGCAATGGCTGATGCTGCAGCAGGAGGCGCCGGAGGATTACGTCATTGCCACGGGCGAGCAGCACAGCGTGCGCGCGTTCGTCGAAGCGGCGGCGCGCGAGGTCGGCGTCGAGATCGCCTGGTCGGGCAAGGGCGCGCGCGAGGTCGGCACCGTCACGCGGCTCCACGAGGTTGCGGGCCTCAAGCCAGCGGTCAAGAAGGGCGACGGCATCGTGCGCATCGATCCGCGGTACTTCCGGCCGGCCGAGGTCGAAACCCTGCTTGGCGATGCCACCAAGGCGCGGCGCAAGCTGGGCTGGAAGCCGAAGATCGGCTTTGCGCAGCTGGTGCGGGAGATGATGCGCGCCGACCTCGATCACGCGCAGCGCGAGCTGGCGGTGCGCAGCGCGGGGTTCAAGACGCAGAAGCGGCATGAGTGAGGCCGCGGGCGCGATTCCTCGCGACGCGCGCATTTTCGTTGCGGGACACCGCGGCATGGTCGGGTCGGCGATCGTGCGCGCGTTGCAGGCCGCGGGGCATACCGGCCTGCTGCTGCGCACCCGCAGCGAACTCGACCTGATCGACCGCGCGGCGGTGCGCGCGTTTTTGGAGCGCGAGAAGCCCCAGTACGTCTTCCTCGCCGCTGCCCGGGTCGGCGGAATCCTCGCCAACGATACGTATCGCGCCGACTTCATCCACGACAACCTTGCGATCGAGCTCAACGTGATTGGCGAATCGCACCGGGCTGGTGTGGAGCGGCTGCTGTTTTTGGGGTCGAGTTGCATTTATCCGAAGCTGGCGCCGCAGCCGATGAAGGAGGAGCATTTGCTGACGGGGGTGCTGGAGCCGACGAACCAGCCGTACGCCATCGCCAAGATCGCGGGGATCGAGATGTGCGATGCGTATCAGCGGCAGTACGGCTGTGATTTTCGGGCGGCGATGCCGACGAATCTTTATGGGCCGGGGGACAATTACGACCTGAAGACCAGCCACGTGATTCCGGCGCTCATTCGGAAGTTTCATGAGGCCAAGACGGCCAAAGCGGCCAACGTTACAGTGTGGGGAACCGGGATACCGCGCCGCGAGTTCCTGCATGTAGATGACCTCGCTGCCGCCTGTGTGCTCCTGATGGCCGTGCCGCGCCAGGCCTGGGATGCAAGGGTGGGCCGCCCTTTCGTCAACATCGGTACCGGCACCGACCTGACCATCCGCGCATTGACGGAGCTGATCGGCCAAGTTGTCGGCTACGAAGGTCAGGTCGTTTTCGACACGAGCAAGCCGGACGGAACGCCGCGTAAGCAGCTCGATGTTTCAGTGCAGTACGCGCTCGGCTGGAAGCCCCGGATCACGCTCGACACTGGGCTCCGCGCCACTTATGCGTGGTATCAGACAACCGTCAATCAGGCTTGAGACCCTTGGACGGTTTTTTCACACACGCGCGAAAATCCGTGGCACGCAGCGCATCATGGGCCTAACAGGGCCCGAAGCAACGTCGCCCTCAGTGCAGGATGACGGTCGTACTGGTGCACCACCGCGACTACACTGCCGTCGCGGTTAAGGAGCCGACCGTCGGCCGAAAGCGACCAAGGCCGCTCCGTGACCCCACCGAGTGTCGCTACGGGTCCCGCGAGTGTCCGCATCTCCATCACAGGCCCCAACCGGGATGTCCACACAAGAACGTTGTGGATACCTTGGTCGACACCGCTCTGGCCGACGGCACCAAGCGACAGTGCCTGGATTTCCGTGCGCATCGCCCGTAGGTACGCACACACGGAGTGGCCATCGCCGAAGGTGACACCGGAGCACGCGACGGGTTGCGCACCGATCTGCTCCAGCACGCGGTCGCCGTAGGCGGCGCGCACCCATCCAGCGTTGTAAGCCTCGCCGCGCACGGTGAATCGCAAGTCCTCGATGCTTACCGCGAGCCCGTCCGCCGGCAACGCCACGAAGGGATCGCGCTGGAACACCACGTCCCGCACGTCGCTCAACAGCACGCGCCGGTAAGGCTTCTTCTCGAGAAACTCGAGGAAATGCAGGTAGCGCGACTCCGTGGGGGCCAGCAACACCGATGCGCAGCGCATCTGCCAACGCCTGCGCACGGTTGCCGCGAAGGGCAGAACACCGATGACACGCAAGCCCAGCCAGAGTGCAGCCTGAAGAGGTCGCCATGCCAGGGTGAGCCAAATGCGCTTCCTGCCCCAGAAGAGGCCAAGGCGCACGGGCCACCACTGGCGCTGAGGAATCCAATGGATGCCTGAGAAGGACTCCTTTCCCGCCAGCAGTCGCGCAAGGGCAGGCTCTGCAACGAGAGCAATGTCGCCCGCGTAGCCCGCACGGCGCAGGCTCACTACAAACGGAGTGATTTGCGCCTCGTCGTAGCCAACAGCCGCCCCAAGCACCACGGTATCGCGCGCGGTCACGACTTGCTCGCCTTATGGGACGGTCGCCATCGCAGCCCCATGCGCGCCGCGAGCCGTTGGACGATCGAGTCCTCCGCCGCCAGCGCCGGGAACATCAGCTCCCATTCGAGGCGGTCTGCCGCTTCGTTAACGTGCACATCTCGCGGGTGGCGTAGCGGGAATGCGATCGGCTGTAGTGGCAGGTCGTCGAGGCCGGGCTCCGCGTCGCGTGTATGCGTCGCATCGATGCCAAAGCCAATGTTAGTCACGAGATTCGTCGCCGGGACCAGGCAATGTGCATTGCGAAGCCAACCTGCGAAAACCCATTGATAGTCCCACGCGTCGAGCCGCCCTGCGTACGTCTCCTCGAAGAAATAGCGCGCGAGCTTCGCCATCGCCGGACTTGGCAGGTAGGACTCGAGCCACGCGTTATCGCGCATTTGGGGCCAGCGCCGCATTTCGCCGTCGTAATGGCGCCACGCGCGCGCCCAAGTCGCCCAGCCCCAGATGTTGCAGAAGCGCGAAGAGTAGTAACTGTCCCGGCTGAGGCGGCGCCCGCGCAGAAAATTTGTGCCTCGAATCATGTGCACACGTTCATCGTCGCGGTAACGCTCGAGCAGTTCGCTGCAGAACGGCACGAAGGTGGGATGCGGCACGCAGTCATCCTCGAGCACGATGGCGCGATCCTCCCGTGCGAACGCCCAGTCAAGGCCACTGATGCAACGCATACGACAGCCGAGATTGACCGAGGAAAACTCGGTGGTCACCTCGCAGGGCCACCCCGGATCGTCGAACAAGGCACGCGTCTCTTCGCACAAGCGCTCATCATCGGGATGCTCGGATCGCGGTCCGTCCGCCACAACCAGCAGGCGCGGTGGCCGTGCGACGCGCAGGGCCTCAAGCACGCGACGTGTCGTTGCCGGCCGATTGAACACCAACAGCAGCACCGGGGAGGTCGTCACGGCGTCAATGGCGATGCAAGCCGCTCCCGTAACAGCCGTAACACCACCCGCAAAGCGTCGCCGAGCGCCGCCGGCCGGACGGCCTGTGCGGTTGGAATGTAGTGGATCGGCACTTCGCGCACGCGACAGTCCCGCAATCGGTACTTGATCTCGGTTTGAAAGAATGGGCCGCGCGACTGCAGCCCACGGTCCACCACACGCTCAAGCGCCGCCGCGCTAAAAAGCTGAAAGCCGCTGGTTGCATCCGAGAGACGGACGCCCAGAAGCACGCGCGCCACCCAACTGCCCAGCCAGCTGACGAGGAAACGCCGGCCAATGCCGCCTGCGTAGTGGCTCCCACGCGCGAAGCGGGTCGCGAAGACGGCGTCCTCGTGCGGCGCAAGGCCGTCGAGGAATTTGGGAATGTCGGCGGGCTGGTGACTGTAACCGGCATCCATCTCCAGCACCCAATCGGCACCCAGTGCCAGAGCCTCGCGATATCCCCTCATGTAAGCGTCCACTACGCCGCGGTTCTCTGGCGCGTAGACGACGCGCAATTCAGCCAGGCTGGCGACCTGCTTTCGGAGAAGATCGAGCGTTCCGTCAGTACTGGCGCGATCTAACACAGCGACGAAATGTATCGCGCGAAACGGATACTTGCGGCACCGCTCGACGACCTCCCTGACAAAACGTTCCGCTGTATCAGCTTCGTTGGCCATCGGACAAACGATAGCCAGCGCTCCCTGTTTCGCCGGGATTGCTTTCCCAGCCGTCCCTTCGCCTGCTTCCCGCACGCTTCGTCCTCGCTACTGCCCGCCGCGCAGATTCCGAGCGCGGCGTTCCGCGGCATGATAGCTGGTAGGCTCAACCGCAATCCCCATGAACCGATCGAATGCGCTAGTGCGTTCGTCCGCAACCACGATTCTGCTCGCAGCGCTGCTACTCGCGTCATTCGCCTGGTCGGTTGCGCTGTTCGGCGGCTTCGTCGCCGAGGATGCCTACATCCTGTACCGGTATGTGGAAAACGTCTTCCGCCACGGCGCGCTGATCTACAACCCCGGCGACAGAATCAACGCCCTGACCTCGCCGCTCCACGCAGGCGTCACAACGGTTCTGTACGCGGTCACGCGCGAATGTCTGTGGACCGGGAAGATAGCGGGCCTGTTGTTGACCTGCGCGACGTCGGCCGCCGTCGCATGGCGCTATCGGAGTGACCGCTTCCTCGCCCTCACCGCGCTGGCGCTGGTCGCGCTGCCATCCAGCACAGTGCTATGGGCCTTTGGCGGACTCGAGACCCCGTGGCTGATGATGATTTCCACGCTGACGGCACTCGCACTGTGGCGGAGGGCTTCCACATGCGGAACATATGTCGTGTTGTTCCTCTCGGGACTGGGTTTTCTCGCGCGCTACGATGCCGCTCTGTTTTTCGCGCCGCTCGCCGCAGCGGCACTGCTTCGGGAACCTAGCTGGCGGCATCGCCTTGGCGCCATCGCGGCGGGTTCGTCCCTGCCTCTGGCCTGGCTTGCCATTGCGTGGACTTACTACGGCGACATCCTGCCAACCTCCTATTACATCAAGCCACCAGGCTTGAGCCTGGGCAGGGTCCTCGACAACGCGGAATACATCGGCGCTTGGCTCGGGTTCACCGGGCTGCTTCCGATCGCGATTCTCGCAATCGCCCTGCGTCCGAGCACGTTCACGGCACGACCGGGCGCCTTGATTTGGCCCCTGGCATTGGGCGTCACACTTGAGCTTGCCTATGGCCTCAGCATGGCCACGACCCACATGATGTTCTTGTTCCGCTCTTTCACGCCCTATGTACCAGCCGCCGCGCTGGTGCTGCTGGAATTGCTTCGACGCGCCCGCTCGGGACCCCGACCGAGGGCAGATGTCGCGCTCGCGGCCTTCGTTGCGCTCGCAGCCCCCGGCCACGCAGCGCATGCCTGGTACACCTGGGATCGCTCCCTTAACGGGCTCAGTCCGGTCGGTGAACTGCGGAGGATCGGAGTACGCGACTGGATGGATGACTTCATGGTGTCGTTGTGGGACCAAGCCGCGGCGATCCGAACCGACTGGGCGCGGCGGCCGGCGGCGTCTGGCGGCGCGCTGCGCATCGGCACTTACGCTGGAGGCATCGTGCCCTACGAACTGCCGGAGGCGTATGTCTACGAAGCCTTGGCATCGTTCCGGCACGGCGAACCCCAGTACCGCAACTTCAACCTTCACGCCGACTACTGCATGGTCATCACGCCATTCTTCGGACCGCTGGAGAGCCAGTTGCAGGATCAACCCGACCGCTTCGAGCAGGTGTTCGAGCGAAGCTTCGTACTGGACGGCCAGATGCAAAGTTTCCGCGTCTACTACAACCCGCGGCCCGATGGACACCCGCTCGGCAATCGCATCGATCGTCGCCAACCCCTCAGCGCGGCTACGCCCGTAGAATAGTGGTCCGCAGCCGCGCCCCTCTTACGGATTCTCGCGTGTCGCTTCGCACGGACATCGTTGTCACCACTATTTGGGAGCCGGCTTGGCTCCAAAGCTACCTCGACAACCTGCAACAGCACGGGCGCGAGTCCAGTGTCACATTGCGCATCATCGGCGATCGCAAGACGCCTGCCACGGTGTGGCAGTGCGCGCAGGAAGCACGGCACCGTGGCTTCCAGATCGATTGCCCTACGCTCGACGAGCAGGTCGCCTGCCTGAAATCGGCCGGTCTTCCAGACGATTTCGTGCCGTGGAACACCGACAACCGCCGCAACATTGGCTTCCTGCGCGCCTGGCAACACGGCGCCGACGTGCTGATCTCGATCGACGACGACAACTACTGCCTCGCGGATGCGGATTTCGTGGGCGCACATGCCTGGGTGGGGAGCGCGGCCGGCCAAGCCGACGGCACGCTGATCGCCCACGGTGCACCCTGGTTCAATCTCTGCTCACGCCTTGCCGGCAACTGTGCGGCGACGATCTATCCACGCGGCTTTCCCTACGCGGCGCGCGCGGGCACGCAAGCCCTGCTGCGCCCGTTGCAGCCCGATGAGGCACAGCGAACCATTGCGATAAACGCCGGGCTGTGGCTCGATGACCCCGATGTCGATGCGATCACGCGCCTGGCGCTGCGACCGGTGATGAACTCTGCTGCCTCCGGTCGCGTCGTGCTCGACTCGGGGACGTGGTCGCCGATCAACACACAGAACACGGCGCTCATGCGGGCTGCGATCCCGGCTTACTACTACGTTCCGATGGGCTACTCGCTGCAAGGAATGAAGATCGACCGCTTCGGGGACATCCTGTCGGGATACTTTGTGCAGAAGTGCGCCAAGCATCTCGGCCATGCTGTCGGCATCGGCCCGCCGGTGGCGCGCCATGCACGCACGCCGCATAACCTGCTGCTTGACCTTTACAACGAGCTCGCCGGCATCGCACTGGTCGAGGACCTCCTGCCTTGGCTGCAAGACCTGCGGCTGAGCGGCACCAACTACCCGCAGGCGTATGCGGCGCTGGCCGAGGCGCTCGCGTCCGAGGCAGATCGATTCCGCGGATTCGTCTGGGACCAAGGCGGGCGAGACTTCTTGCGCGCGACGGCGCGGAGCATGAACACTTGGCTCTCGGTGGTGAGGTGAACACCGCGCCCACCGAGATCGTTATCGAGTCGCGCCGGCGGCCCCGCTTGCTGCATGAACTCGGTGAAGTATGGCGCTACCGCGAACTGCTGCGGGTCCTGGTGCGGCGCGATATCACCGTCCGTTACAAGGAGACCTGGCTCGGCGTTTTCTGGGCGGTGCTCCAGCCGGTTGCGCTGATGACAGTGTTCTGGTTCGCTCTAGGACGCGTGCTGCGCGTCTCGACGGGCGAACTGCCGTACCCGCTGTTTGTACTGGCCGGCTTGCTGCCGTGGACCTTTTTTTCGACCGCAATCTCTTCAAGCATGGGTTCGCTCGTGGGCGCGTCCCACTTGATCCAGAAGGTCTACTTCCCACGCCTGATCATCCCGCTGTCCACGCTTGGCGTGCCGTTCCTCGATTTTGCGATCGGCGCCGCGATACTGGCCGCCGTCTTCGCATGGCTGAAACTGCTCGCGCCAGGCGCCATGCTGGCACTGCTGCCATTGCTGCTGATCGGTCTTGCCGCAATAGCACTCGGCACACTTTCTGCGGCGCTTGCTGCGTCCTACCGCGACACACGCCACATGATTCCGCTCGTCATGCAGGTGTGGATGTTCGCCACGCCGGTGTTCTACCCGGCCGACATCGTCGTCGAATCCATGCGGTGGGCCATTGACTTCAATCCGATGGCGCCATTAATCGACAGCTTCCGCCGCGCTCTCGTCGGAGCGCCGCTGGACTGGGCGGGGTGCGGTCGGTCGGGGTTTTTCTTCGCCGCGATGCTGTGGTGCGCAACCTGGTTCTTCATGCGCGTCGAACGCCGATTGAGCGACACGCTGTAAGCGCCATGAGCGAAATCGCCGTATCGGTCGAAGGGGTGTGCAAAGAATTCCTCATTGGTACGACGCCGCGACCGACCAGCCTGCGCGACGAGATTGCCGGCGGCTTGCGGAACCCGTTCCGGCGCGCGGTCGACAAAACCTTCCACGCTTTGCGCGACGTCACCTTTTCGGTGCGACAAGGCGAGATCGTTGGAATCTGCGGCCGCAACGGGGCAGGCAAGAGCACCCTGCTGAAAATTCTGTCGCGCGTGACCGAGCCAACGCGTGGTCGCGCACGCCTGCGCGGGCGGGTCTCGAGCCTGCTCGAAGTGGGCACCGGATTCCATGGCGACCTTACCGGGCGCGAGAACATCTTCCTTAACGGGGCTCTGCTCGGCATGCGCCGACAGGAAGTGCAGGCACGGCTCGACGAGATCGTCGCCTTTTCGGACATCGGCAAGTTCCTGGACACTCCTGTCCGGCACTATTCCAGCGGTATGCAGGCGCGGCTGGGTTTTGCGGTGGCTGCGCACTTGGAGCAGGAAATCCTCATCCTCGACGAAGTGCTCGCGGTTGGCGATGCCAACTTTCAGCGTAAATGTCTGGAGCGCGTGCACACGATCGCCGGAGGTGGCAAGACCATCCTGATGGTCAGCCACAACATGCAAGCCATCGAGCGCTTCTGCCATCGCGCAGTGCTGCTGGTGGAAGGCCAACTGCGCGACGACGGGCTGCCACGCGGGATCATCGACCAGTACTACGCCGACGCCGAGGCGCAAGTTCAAACCGCCTACAAAGAGGGCGACGAGATCGTGGTCCACGGCTCGCGCCTCACGACCGACGCCGGGCCGGGGCGGCTGCGCGGCCTCATCGCGGTGACGATCGATCTCGAGTGCCTGCGCGAACAAGAGCACCTGCATTGCGGCCTCGGCATCTACAACAGTGCCGGGCACGTGCTCGCGAGCGCCACGGCCCCTTTCGGGCCGTTGCCGCGCGGCAAGCATCGTCTGCTGATCGAACTGGCGAACCCAGGGCTGCCCCCGGGAGAGTATTCGCTGAGTGTTGCCGTGATCAGGCGCGACCACTGGATCAAGCTGTTCGGGCGCGCCGCCACATTCCGCATTCCGGCAACGGTCACCGACGATCCTTACATGTTGCGCCTGCAGGATGGCCACGGCATCGCACTTGAAGTTCGACGCACGGAGACACGCGCGCCCGATACCAGCACAGGAGGCGTCGCTTGAAGCCCGTCGCTTGGCTTCGTCAGGCTCTCTTGCGCCGGCGTGGGAGCGTCGCACGGGCGCCAGACCGCTGGTACCTCGAGCACGCAGCCGAGTGCCGCGAATACCTGGTCACGCGGACGCGCTGGCTGGCCGAGCGCAATGGAGTCGCGCTGGTCATTGCGGTGGCCCAACGACCCGCGTCCGACGACGAGGTTGTCCGACGTTTGCGCGGACTCGGCATTGAGGTCCAGGTGATCCCGACCGGGGACTTGGGGGCGCGGGCCTCGTTCCCTCCGGCCGCAGCCGTGGCGTGCCTCGACCTCGACAGCCGCGGCATCGCCAGCGCAGCGCGGGCCTGCATGAATCACCCGCAACTGCGCACCGTTGCGTTTGAGTACGCCACCGCGACCCGCGACGAGTACGCGACACTGCTGCAACACGACGACCCGCACTATGGCAATACCCACTTCCACTCACCGCTGCTGACCGATCCCCACCTGCCGTTCGCGATCTACGAGGAATCGCTTGCTCGCTTCGAGCGCAAGTGCGACGTGCGCGATTTCATGGATCTGTATCAGGTCCTGCGCCAGGTCGTCGAGCTGGGCCTGCCCGGAGACATCGTGGAGTTCGGCTCCTACAAGGGACACAGCGGTTATCTCATCGCGCGCACGCTGCGCGCGCTCGGAGTGCAGCACCGCATCCACCTGTTCGACACCTTCGCCGCGTTTCCACAGGAGCAGGCCGGCGTCGACCAGTTCTGGTCGGACACGCACGCGGTGAATTTCGACGAGGTACGCGGCAAGTTCGCGGACCTGCCCGAGGTCACGCTCGTGCGCGGCGACTTCACGCACACCCTACAGCCGGCACTTGCCGGCAGGCGCCTGGCCGCGGTGCACGTCGACTGCGACTCATACCGCGCGGTGCGCTACGTCGCGGAGCAGACCTGGCCGCTCCTGTCGCCGCGCGGCTTGATGGTCTTCGAGGACTATGGCCACCCGGCCCTGCTCGGCGCGCGCCTGGCCGTGGAAGAATTCGCCACTGCGCACCGTGAGTGCTTCCGGTTCTTCTCGCAGTTCAGCGGACTTTATATCCTGCAGAAGCCCGCCGACTGACGATGCTGCTGTCAATCCTTGTTCCGAGTTTCAATCACGGTCGCTACATCGCAGCCACGCTCGATTCATGCCTTGCACAATCGTACCGGCCGATAGAAATCATGGTCGCCGACGGCGCCTCCCGCGACGCCACGGTACCGATTCTGGAGGACTATGCCTCGCGTTACCCTGAGGTCCGCTGGATCTCGGAGCCCGACGCGGGCCCTGCCGACGCAGTCAACAAAGCGCTCAAGCTGGCGCGCGGCGAGGTCGCGGCGATCCAAAGCTCGGACGATCTTTACACCCCCGGCGCCTTCGAACCGGTCATGCGGGTTTTCAGGGAGCGGCGCGACTGCGGACTCGTCATCGGCGACTACCAGGGCATCGACGAAGCGGGAACCGTGCTGTACACGGAAAAAATGCCGGACTTTTCGTGGGAAGCGTACTTCGCGCGATCCTTCGCCATTCCGCAGAGCTCGATCTTCTTCCGTACCACCCTCGGTCGCGAAGTTGGCGGCTGGAACGCACGGTACTACTCCCCAGACATGGAGTTCTGGATGCGGTTGATGCTGCGCACGCAGGTGCAGCACCTGCCGCGCGTGCTGTCGCAGTGGCGCATCTATGCGGGACAGCGCACGCATTCACCGCAGGCGCGCCGCCGCATTTGGGACGACTACCAGGTCATGGTGAGCGAAACCCCGGAATTGCGCGCCGCACCGCGCCGCATCCGACGGCTCGCGGCCGCGAGCGCTGATTTGCTGGCACTGCGCTTTCACCCTACTGGCGAGCTGGCTTCAGTGCGGCGGCACCTGCTCCGGGGATTCCTGCGGCATCCGACGTTCTGGCGGCACTATCCATGGCCGATCCGGCCGTGGCTGCCGTGGCCGCGCACCGCCTCCTGACGGGTACCGAATCGTCTATCCTGCGATGGACTCATCAGCCACAGCGCCCCCGATGCTTCAAACGCTTAAGCGCAGTCTCGCGCGCTCTCCGTTCGGCCCGCTTTTGCGCCGCACGCGGCAGTCCTGGCAACAGTGGCGACGCCCGCGCGTCCTCACGCAAAGCGAGCGCTACGACCGCCAGACGGTCGCGGTCATGGAGCGCGTGCTGGCGTCGGACTCGTGCTGCCTCGACATCGGCGCACATCAGGGATCCGTGCTGGCCGAGATGGCCCGGATCGCGCCGCAGGGGGGGCACATCGCATTCGAGCCGTTGCCGCATCTCGCCGCGGAACTGCGCAATACATTTCCAAGCGTCACCGTGCACGCCGCCGCCGTCGGCGAGCGTGGGGGAACGGCGGAGTTCATTCACGTCGAAAACGAACCGGCGTACAGCGGCCTGCGCGAGCGCATCTACGACCGCCCCGACCCCGCGCTGCGCCGGATTCAGGTCCAGGTCGTGCGGATCGATGACGTGATTCCGGAAACGGTGCGGGTTGCGTTTATCAAGCTGGACATCGAAGGTGGCGAGTACCACGCGCTGCGTGGCGCGCTGAAAACGATGCGCCGCACGCGCCCCGTCGTCGTTTTCGAGGCGGGCGCAAAGTCCACCGGCCAGTACGGCGTCACACCGGACCAGTTGTTTGCCTTGTTCGACGAAATTCCCGGCTATTGCCTCTCGACCATGCAGCGCTGGCTCAAGGGCGGCGCAGCGTTGACCGTAGATGCGTTCCGCCGCGCCTGGGAGGACGGCTCCGATTTCTACTTCATCGCCTATCCCGAGGCTTGGGGAGGCAGGAAAGATCCGCCGGTCCCCTTTCTGGAGGAGTTGCGCCTGCGCCTGCGCAACACGGCGATCCGGACCGCCGTCGTGCTGGGATTCCCGCGCGTCTTGCCATTCCGGTATCCGTTCTGGGAACTGCTGTGGCGCCACGGCGGCGGCCGGCCGAATTACCTGTGGGGCGTGATGTGCGCCGCCGGCGTGGCGCGCGAGCTCGGCATCCCGCGCATCTCGGTGATCGAATTCGGCGTGGCCGGCGGCAACGGCCTGATGCACCTCGAGCGGTTCGCGGAACTCGTCGAACGTGTTTCCGGCATCGGCATCGACGTGCACGGTTTCGACAGCGGCGTGGGCTTGCCAAAGCCGCAGGATCATCGCGACCTCCCGCAATTATGGCGGCAGGGCGACTTCCGGATGGATGTCGAGCGGTTGAAAGCGCGCCTGCGCCGCGCGCGACTGTGGCTCGGCCCGGTGAGCGATACCGCGCCGCAATTCCTGGCCGCGAACCCGGCGCCGGTGGGTTTCGTCGCGTTCGATCTCGACCTGTACCACTCGACCATGGATGCGTTCGCGATCTTCGACGGCGCCCCCGGCCACCTGCTGCCGCGCGTCACCTGCTATTTCGACGACATCATGGCTTTCTCGCACGGCGACTTTACCGGCGAGCGGCTTGCGATCGCCGACTTCAACCGAGACCACGAGCGCCGGAAGATGTCACCGATCTACGGCTTGCGGCACTTTCTTGCCGTGGATCAGTGGTGGATCGACATGATGTATCTCATGCATGCCTTCGATCATCCCCGTTACGGCGACTTCGACGGGACCAACCGCCTCACCGAGCTGCCGCTGAGCCAGAACTGAATGTCCGCATCGGCAGCCACGGCCCAGCCCCTCCACGTTGCCTGCGCCGCGGACGCGAAGTACGCGCCGCATTGCGCCGCGATGCTGCATTCCGTCCTCGAGCACGCAAACCTGCCGGTTCATATCCATTTCCTGCATGACGAGCGCCTCCCGGCGGCAGCGCTCGACAAGCTTCGCAGTCTGGCGGCGACCGGCGGAGCCCGGTTCGACGACGTGCTGATGGATTCCGCGATGGCCGCTGGACTGCATGTCGGTCCAGGGTTCGGGCTACCGACTTGGTATCGCTCGCTGCTGCCGATCGTGCGCCCCGATCTCGACCGCGCGCTGTATCTGGATTGCGACGTGATCGCCGTCGATTCGCTGCTGCCCCTTTGGGAAGAGCCACTGGATGGAGCCCTGATTGCAGCAGTGCGCAATGTCATCGAGCCCAAGCTCGCGACTCGACACCATGCCTTGGGCATCGCAGCCGAACATCCTTACTTCAACGCCGGGGTCATGCTCATGGACCTGGCCGGAATGCGTCGTGAGGACGTCGCGGCACGACTCCTCGAATTCGGACGACGCCATGGTGAGCACTTGCTGTGGCAGGACCAGGACGCGTGCAACTATGTTTTCCAGAACCGCTGTCGCTACCTACATCCGCGCTGGAATTGCCAGAACAGCCTGTTCTACTGGGCCGAGGCCAACGAGGTGTTCGGCGCAAGCGTAGTGGCCGAGGCGGTGCGCGCTCCTGCGATCCTGCATTTCGAGGGCCCAGGCCTCGCCAAGCCCTGGCACGACCTGAACCGCCACCCGTTACGGCAAGAGTACTGGCGTCATGCGCGCGCGACGCCGTTCGGGGCCCAGCGGCCTGAGGGCCGCACCGCGCGCGCGGTGCTGGGGCGCATGGTGCGCCGACTCCGCGGATTGCCGCCGTGAGCGTGAGCGACGGCGCGCTGCCGATGCACGTCGCCTTCATTGCCGAAGGCGCCTACTTGACGCACGCCGCCGCGATGCTGGATTCGCTAGCGGCGCATCACACGGCATCCGCGCTGCAATTTCATCTCCTGTACGGCGCCGAGTTGCACCTCCCGGACAGCGATCGGCTGGAACGCTGGCTCGAGCGCCGGTCGCTGCGCCTGCTACGCCACCGCGTGCCGGATGCGCTGATGCAGGGGTTCCCCGGCACTCACTTCCACCGCTCAATCTGGTTCCGTACGCTGCTTCCCGAGCTGCTGCCGCATCTGGATCGGGTCCTGTACCTCGACGCCGACACCCTCGTACTGGCACCACTCGCCCCTCTCTACGGCACCGACCTGTCGCGGCACCTGTTTGCTGCCGTCACCAATCCGCTCTACCCGTTCATGGAGAACTGGCCGGTCACGCGGCTTGGGTTGCCGGACGGCTCGCGCTACATCAATAGTGGAGTACTGCTGCTGAATTTGGATGCCATGCGTCGCGCGGGCACCACGGAGCAGCTACGCCGCTACGCGGTCGCCCACCCGGAAAACCGCTATCCCGAGCAGGACGCGCTGTCGTCGCTGTTCCACGAGCAATGCCTGTTCCTCCATCCCCGCTGGAATGTGCAGACCACGCTGTACGACCTCGCTCCGGGCGAATTACCGTTTCCGGAGCCGGTGGTCCGCGAGACGCGCAGCAACCCGGCGATAGCCCACTTCATCGGACCGTTCAAGCCCGACCACTATCTGTCGCGCCATCCGGCGGGCGGGGCGTACCTTCGCCACCGGGCCAATACGCCGTGGCCAGTCATCCGCGACCAGGGCGTGGGCCCGGTCAATCGCGTATTGCGGCGCCTGCCGATGCGCTGGCAATACCAGTACTTCGTGACGCGGGCGACGCTGCAGGACCGCCTGAGCCATTTCTGGTAGAAAGCCAACCTTCATGCGCCCTGCCCTCATCGAATCACTGATCTGCCCCTACTGCGGGGGCGCGCTGCGGCTCGGCCTCGTCGCCGAGGAGCGCGGCGGCGACGTCCACTATGGGCTGGCGCACTGCCGCTGTTTCACGCATCCCATCGTGGAAGGGGTGCTGCTGATCAGCCTGTCGAAGGGCTACGGTGGCGCCGAGGAGTCGCTGCAGCCTTATGCGCCGCTGCAGGCGGTGGCGGTGCAACTGCTCGAGCAACGCCAGCTCCCCACACTCAAACAATGGATTTGCACGCATATACCGCTCGCTGCGCCGTTCATCCGTGCCGATCCGGGCCCGTACCTCGAATTCAGCTCGACTCTCGCCGCCCGCCTCGACCGGGAGGTGGCCGATTTCCTCGATGACCATTCCCGCTACGGCGTGCTGTGGCCGATGCGCGGCGTACTGAACCGCGCGGTGCGCAGGCTTGGCCGGAGCTTGCGTCCGGCACCCTCCGGACGGGAGCACCAGCTCGCGCAGCTAGAGCAGTTCTATCCAACGCGTTTCTTCTCGCCTTACAGCCAGTCGGCCATGCTCCAGCTCGGTCAGTTGCCGCTGCGCGGGCGAGTGCTGTCGCTGTGTTGCGGTCAGGGCATGTTCGAGAACCTGCTCGCCGCCGACGGCCGCGCGACCGAGGTCATCAGCGTGGATGGCCAGTTCCTCAACCTGCTGGCGACGAGGCACTTTGTGCGGCCGCAGGGCCAGTTCATCTGCCAGGACGTGCAACTGGGCCTGCCGTTCGCCGATAACAGCTTCGACGCGGTGTTCTCGTCCACCTGCCTGCCGGAGATTCCCACGCAGCGGCACTTCGCGCGCGAGGCGGTGCGCGTGACATCCCCGCGCGGCTGGACATGGTTCGACTGCGCATGGAACGGCGAGCTTGGCGGCGCGCGCATTAACCCATGGCGGTTCTACCGCTTTGCGCAGAACTTCTTCGAGCACCTTGAAGACTACGTCGACTTCTTCAGCGAGTGCGCTGGCGGGCGCGCGACCGCCATCGCCGTGCCGACGGCAGCGGCCGCGTATCGCGACGCCGCGCCGGACTGGACCCACGAGCCCCGCGCAATCGTCGCGAAGCTCGCTCAGCGGCAGGAGGCCCAGCTGAGCGCGCTGGTGTTCGATCACCAGCGATTCCCGGGGTTCGTTGCCCAGCCTGAACGCAACTGGGCGACGGTTGCGAATCTTGCCGTGAGCCCGGTGTTCGAGGCCCGCGCCGAGGGCGGCGCCATTCACCTTGCGCGCCGCGCGGGCTTTGAAAAACTCTCTCCCAATTTTGCGCCGAAGGCCTTCGCTGGCTATCCGGCGACCGGGCGGATCAACCGCGCCGACCTAGCCAGCACGGAGCGACTGCTCTCAATGTACTGCGAGGGCCTGCTCACCGTCCTGCCGCGAAACTTCGACTCGCCGTCCAACGCATTGAGCGCGCTGCAAGGCGCTTGACGATGCCGGGCTGGTTCGATCTGATCCGCTCAGCGGCCGCAAACCGCTGGCAGCACCTGCGCGGCGGTACGCCAGCACCGGAGGCCGAGCGCTACCACGCCATCAGCCACAACCCGTCGGTGCCGTTGCCGCGCGGAGCGCAACGCGATCTTGCCGCAGACAACCCCCGGCTGGTCGAACTGCGCAAGCGTTATGCCGCGCTCGATTGGCCGGTCTGCCGGCATACGTTCTGGGCTCCGGAGGCTGTGGAGCGCGACGTCAGGCTGCCGTGGTTTCGCGGCGACAACGCCTACGTCTGGCAGTACCGGCAGCTCGGGCACGACACCGTGGGCAAGGCGGCGATCGTCGCGCGACATGTCGAGTCGCGCGACGAACTGCGCCTGCTGGAGCGCCTGCGCGAGGACGGCTTGTTCGGCGCGTGGACTTTCGCCGACGACCGCCATGGCCGCATCAGCCGGGATCTGCTGGATTCGGTGAACGAGATCAACTTCCTCGAGCGCCATCTGCACCTGTCACGGCAGCCGAATCTTCGGGTCGCGGATATCGGTGCGGGCTACGGGCGCCTCGCCCACCGCTTGTGCGCCGCGCTGCCGAACGTCGCGCAGTACGACTGCCTCGACGCCGTGCCGGAATCGACATTCCTGTGCGAGTACTACCTGAAATTCCGCGGCATCGAGCGCGCCCGCTCAATCCCGCTCGACGAGGTTGCTACTGTGCTGCCGGGCTCGCGCTATCACTTGGCACTCAACATCCACAGCTTTTCGGAGTGCACGCTCGACGGCATCCGCTGGTGGCTGCAGCGCCTGGCCGGGGATCGCGTGCCGCACCTGCTGATCGTGCCGAACCACTGGGACGAGCTGAACAGCGCCGAACTCGACGGCACCACAAGGGATTTCGGCCCGGCGCTGCTCGAGGCCGGCTACCGGCTCGTGCACAAGGAGCCGGTCTACGACGCCGCGGTGGGCGCTGCAACCGGCGTGCGCGACCACTTCATGCTGTACGAGTTGCGCCCATGAGTGACGCGACCCCGCTGGTGTCCGTGATCCTGCCGACCTACAACCGGGCCTCGGTGCTGCGGCGCGCGCTCGGCAGCATCCTGGCCCAGACATATCGCAATCTAGACGTGATCGTGGTGGATGACGGCTCGTCCGACGACACTGAGGGTGTCGTGCGAGGCATGGGTGACGCGCGCGTGCGCTACATACGCAAGGAGAACCGTGGCCCCGGCGCGGCGCGCAATGCCGGCATCGTTCTGGCGCGAGGCGAGCTGATCGCGTTCCAGGATAGCGACGACGAGTGGCTGCCTGAGAAGATTGCCAAACAGGTAGCGCGCCTGCAGGCCGCGCCGGCGCAAACGGGCGTGGTGGTCTGCGGCCACCGCGAACTGCGGCCCGACGCGGTCAACGAGCTCACCGTGGACGCGCGCATGGCCCGCGGCGACACGCTGGGCAGCCTGCTGACCGGCCTCTGGTACATCACGCCGACGTGGCTGGTGCGCAGGTCGGCGCTGGATCGGGCCGGGCCGTTCGATGAGCACTTGCCCAGCTGCGAGGACCACGATCTGGCGTTCCGCCTGCACGATGTCTGCAGCTTTGCGTTCGTGCCGGAGGTGCTGGTCGTCAAGCACCACACCAGCGGCAGCGTTTATGACCATCTGCCGAGCCGGGTCGCCGGGTTCCGCACGCTGCTGTGGCGCCATCGTCACCGCTGGCGCCGCTCGCCGTTCTGGCTCGCGCGCCATGAGTTCATGATCGGCTACTGGCTGCTGACCGGGCATCGGCAGCGGTGGCTCGGCTTTCGTTACATGCTGCAGGCCGCTTGGCACCATCCGCGCAGTCAGCGCAGGGCCGTGCTCGATTACATCCGGATGGATCTCTATCACCACCTGCCGTACGCGCTGCGGGTGCAGGTGTGGCGCCTCCCGGCCGTGCAGAAATTCGTCTCCGGGTTCCAGCACGTGCCCCCACCCATTCTTCCGAAAAAGCCGACGGCCCGCGTTTTCTCCATGGTGCCGCTCGATCCCCATTTTCCCAACGGCTTCTCGGCGCGTTGGTTCCATTTTGTGCGCGCACTTGCGGAGCGGTTCGACGTGGAGGTGGTCGCCGTGCGGGGCATCTGGCACGAGCGCACTTTGCCGGACGACGCGTTTCGCCCGCCGCTTGCGCTCGCCCGCTTCCAGGTCGTGGACGCGGTGCCGTTTCCGCGCATTCCCACCGTGCTCCTATACCGTCTCGGCCTGTTGCTGGACAATCTGAACACCCTTCGGTTCGGCCCACGCCTCGCGGGCGCCGAAGCGGTGTTCGAACCGCAGCCCGACGTGGCCATTTTCTGCACGCACTACCTCGCGCATCTCGCTGCCCGGTTCCCACCCGAGGTCGCCTGCGTGTTTCTCCTCGAGGAAGGCATGGTGCGGACCCTGTATACCAACCAGCCGCCGATCGAAAATCGCATCTGGCGCCGCACGGCGTGGCGCAATCTCATGCAGTTCCTGTCCGAGCGACGCTACCGCAAGGTCGTTGCACGCTGTGGACGCCGCGGACCAGTGGTTGCGATCAGCGAGGAGGAGCGCGACTGGCTGGCGCGGGCGATCCCGGACGGCACTATTACTGTCGTGCCGAACGGGCTCGACCCTGCGGAATACGCGCCGCTGCCGCTCGCGGCGGACCATGACGTTGCCATCTTCGGAGACCTCGGGCAGGCGCGAAACTTCGTCCCCGCCTCGGAGCTGGTCAAGCGTGCACTGAGCCGGCCCGACACCCGCCACCTTCGCTGGCTCCTGGTCGGCAAAGCTCCTTCATCCGTGCTCTCGCGGTTGAGTGGCGAGCGCGTAACGCTGACCGGATATGTCGATGACACGCGGCCGTATTACGCGCGGGCTCGCACGGTCGTGATACCCGCCCGCCTCGTGACCGGCTCCAAGTCCACGCTGCTCAAGGCCTGGGCAATGCAGCGCCCGGCTGTCACGACGCCCGCCGGCACCGCCGGCGTGCCGGCACGCGATGGCGACAACGTCCTCGTCGCCGATACCCATGACGCCATGCTCGACCGCGTGCTGGAACTCCTCGCCGATCCCGCACGCGCCGACGCCCTCGCCCGTGCCGGCCGCGAAACGCTGGTCAACGAATGCAGTCAGGCCGGCCAGGCCGCAACCTTTGCCGGCATCTGCGCCGATGCCTTGAGCGCCGCCGAATGTGGCGATGACCCCCGGCGCGTGCTGCCGGCAGTCCGGTAGGTCAGTGCCCCTGTCATGACCCTGGTCAGCGTGATTCTGCCGACCTTCAATCGCGCCCACTGCCTGCGACGCGCGGCCTGCAGCGTGCTGGCGCAATCGCATTCCGAGCTCGAGCTTGTGATCGTCGACGATGCTTCGAGCGACGATACGCATGACGTTGTCCGCAAACTTGGCGACCCGCGAGTCCGATACGTCCGGCTGGACCGCAATAGCGGTCCAGCCGCGGCGCGCAATGCGGGAATCAAGCTGGCCCGCCATGCCCTGATCGCGTTCCAGGACAGCGACGACGAGTGGCTGCCGGGCAAGCTGGCGGCCCAACTCGCGACCTTGGCCGCCGCGCCGCCGGAGGTCGCGCTGGTGAGTTGCGGATTGGTGCGCCACGATCCCCCAGCGGTGTTCGTCTTCCCGCCGCCAGTCCTGCTGCACGGCGACAGCCGCCGGACGATTCGAATGCACGCCATCGCGTTCTCGCAGACGTGGCTGGTTCGGCGCGAAATCTTCGATCGTTACGGCCTATTCGACGAAAAATTGAGGATCTGGGAAGACTGGGAGTTTCTGTTGCGGGTCACGCGGGGACATCGGGTGCACTATCTGGCGGACAGGCTTGTTCTGTCGTACCTGTCGGCGGATGCCATCAGCGCCTCCACACAACGACGCATAGACAGCCTTGAAAGGATCGTCACGCTCCATCCCACTGACAAATATTTGCGTGGGCGGCTGCACTATCTGGTCGGACGATTCGCTGCACTGTCAGGAGATGCACTCAAGGCCCGGCGATTCCTCTGGATGTCGATCCATTGCCGCCCCCTGTACGTTCGTGCTTGGGCACTTTTGGTAGTGTCTGTAGCTGGCGCCGACGCAATGCGGAGCGCGCTCTCCCTGAGGTCGAAACCCACTAAACCATGAAGCGCGTAATTACCTTTGGAACCTTCGATCTATTCCACGTTGGACATCTGCGCATATTGGAGCGAGCACGTTCCATGGGTAATTGTTTGATAGTGGGAGTTTCGACCGATCAGCTGACGCTCGCGAAGAAAGGGCGACTTCCGGTATTTGGGCAAGAAGAGAGACTGCAAATAATCAAGGCACTTCGCGTCGTCGACGAGGCCTTTCTTGAGGAGTCGCTGGCAATGAAACGCGGATATATCGAGCGACACTCCGCAACGATTCTTGTCATGGGAGACGACTGGTCGGGGAAGTTCGACGATATGAAGGACAGGTGCGAAGTCGTTTACTTGCCACGTACTCCTACGATTTCGACCACAGCGACGATAGAGAAAATCCGCTTGTGACACAGTCAATCAACGCAGGTGCGGTTCTCGGCACCATGGCTTGGTTGCCGGGCATCCGGCCCGTGTTGGCCGTCGTCGCGATATCCGGCTTTATTGCACTTCAGTACCAAGGATTTGGAGGGCGACTCTTGGCGCCGGCGATGTATGCCGCATTAGGCCTTTGGGCCTTACTCGGCCCCGTCCAAGTCATCCAGGCACTGACACTTTCCTGGCTCGGGCAGCATTTGAACTGGGCGATTCCAGGCTATGACTTTACCTTCACCATCCTGGCCAGCAGCTATAAATGGATAGTTTTGCTAGCAGCGATGGGACGAATGGGATTTGATGTGCTCATGAAGCGGACTCGCGTGCCGCTATCGGTGGGGTACATAGTCGCTTTCAGCCTTATCGTCGCCCTCATATCGCTACCTGGCGAAGCGCCGGAAATCTCGCTGCTCAAACTGGCAAGTTTCTCGATTGGAACATGTTCGCTGATGCTGGCGTTTCATTCTTGCCAGGAGAAACTCGATGTGATCGACAGCTGGTTCATGGGGTTGGCACTCGTAGTTGTATTGGGGAGCCTGCCGCTGCTATTTGCCGACTACGGCTACGTCTATCCACTCGTCGGCGCCCCGCTTTTCCGCGGACTTCTCAGACACCCCAATGTCCTCGCGATCTCCCTGGCTCTCATCGCTGCTCTGCTGGCGGGGATGCTGATGAGTCGACATCGTCGCAACCTTGTTCTTTGGTGCACCTTGCTCGCGACGTTGTTTCTCCTAGCTCAATCTGGGAGCAGAACTGGCGCGGCAGCGTGCGTCATCGGCGTGGTTTTCACTATGGCGATATCGATCGTAATACCTCGCTGGCGTCGTGAACTGAATCGGTTGGTCGCACATCCGGCACTGATCCTGGCAATGGCCGGTGTAGGACTGGCGGGAATAATGAACTTCGAAGCTCTCGTTACACGCTTGGACTCGCTGACATTCAAACGAGGCAAATCATTCACGGAAGAAGTCAGCCAATCGCGCGGGTTCCTGATGGAAAAACAAGTCGACAATTTCTTGAGATCCCCTTTGGTAGGAATTGGCTTCGGGGTCTCATCCGATGCGGAGAAGCTGAGCATTACCAGGGACGAGCTTACCGGCCTGCCTGTGGGAGCGCCGGTCGAAAAGGGCGTGATCGTTACCGCGCTTTTGGAGGAAACCGGCCTAGCAGGAACCCTCGCCTTCATCTGCTTGATCGGCGCTATTTTGGCTCCCATATATCGGAACGGCGCGTTTTTCGCCGGATGTCTAGCGCATACAGCGCTACTGTTGAATTTGGGTGAGGTACAAATCTTTTCGATGGGCGGAATGGGTTTATTGGTCTGGCTAGTACTTGGCTACGTACAACTCCACTCCGCCATGAACGCGACGGCGTCACGGCAGAGGCGCACTCTCACCCGAACCCACTCGCAGGTACCGCTTCGGTGAGTCCAACCCTGGCGGACTTTCTGGATTTGCGGTTCGCGACGCAAGCGCCGATGCCAACGCAGGCATTCTCGCAACGGCTGGGCGCGGTCTTGGCGTTTTGCGCAATGCGTTGGAAGTGCACCCCCTCCGCCATAACTGCTCTCGGATTGCTGAGTTCGCTAGCGGGAAGCATCGTTTACGCCACAGTGGAGGGAGTGATTGGTGCGATAACCGCCCTGCTGTTTTATCAATTGGGGTACGCATTCGATTGTGCGGATGGACAATTGGCGCGGGCGACTCAACAAACGAGTAACTACGGGGCTTGGCTGGACGTTGCCTGCGACCACCTTCGCAATGTCAGTTTGACCGCGGCAGTAACCTTGACCTTGGCTCAGCCGCAGCACCTGCCTTTCGAGGCAGTCGTATTGTCGACGTCATTAATGCTGGCGGGTCTGACACAATCGTTGCATACAAGTACCGTGCTGCGGGCGATAACGCGCGAGACCCTCCCGCCGCCAAGAGCGGGCATGACGCGTGCACTTATAACGTCCGCAATGGATACCCCGATATTGCTCTTGGGAATCGTTCTCCTGCGAGATTTAACCGATGTGCTTTTCATATACGCGGGCGCCATGGGGGCCGGCTATATCGTTGTTTCGAGCGCGGTGGCACTTCGTCGCATGCGTCGCAACGTGCCCTGAGCGGGGCGAGCCATGCAAGCAGCGCTTGTTCGAAATAGTTTCCTGTTCTTTCTGGCGCGCGGTTTGCCCGGCGTGGTCAACTTAGCCCTTTTGGCAATTTTCACAAGACTTCTGAGCCCGGGTGAATTCGGCATCTACGCCTTGGCGGTTTCCGCCGCCGCCTTTTTCTATATCGCGGCATTCCATTGGATCGGACAGTCCCAGCTTCGCTTCCTGCCAATGCGCGCTGAACCCGATGAAGTGATCGTGGCAGCGGGGCTCCGCGGGTACGTGTATGGCGCAGCAGCGGCGGCGGTTATCGGCGTCGGGGCCTACTTCACCTGGCCAGACGCGACATGGCGCGACGCCATTCCTCTCACGCTTATTCTTCTTTATGCGCGAGCGTGGTTTGAGCTCAATCTCGACCTGCTTACGAGTCGCACACAGCCTGGTCGGTATGCAGTGCTATCGGCGGTAAGAGCGTGCGGCGCTCTTGCGGCCGGAGCCCTGTTCGTTGTTGCCGGCTGGGGAGTCATGGGAGCACTACTCGGCTTGGTGACCGGGTTCTTGCTAGCAGGTGTCTGCCTGACCTGGCGGGATTGGCGACCCGTGATTGGCGTTGCTCCCCGGCCAGCATTGGTCCGTGAACTCTTGGCTTACGCATACCCGCTTTCACTTTCGTCAGCACTCGCCTTTGTCATGGGTAGCTCAGACCGATTCTTGCTCGCTTACCTGAATGACGAGGCTACCGCCGGTGAATATGCCGCCGCCTACGACCTGACATTCTCCGGGCTAGGAATGCTGTTCTTAGCGGTGCATCTCGCGGCCTATCCGCTGGCGACTCGCGTCCTGGAACGAGATGGCCTCTCGGCAGCCGTGCAGCAGCTGCAGATCAATGGCACGTTCTTGTTCGCGATCGGCATGCCAGCGGCTTTGGTCGTCGCATTGCTGTCGGGAAACATTGCGTTCGTCGTTCTGGGAACGGAGTTCAGGGCTTCAGCCGAACAGCTCATACCGTGGATCTCCCTCGCTATCCTCCTCGCCGGCGCTCGCGCCTACCATTTCGACATAGCTTTCCAGCTCGCGCGACGAACCGGAATACAGATCGCGCTGGCTTTCGTCGCCGCGGTGTTCAACATTGCATTGAACCTCGCACTGATCCCTCGCTTCGGAATTATGGGCTCCGCCTATGCAACAGCATTGTCGTTTGCCTTGGCGTTTGCATTGAGCGCCTGGGTTGGCAGGGGGTATTTTCCGATGCCCACGCTGTTGCGTTCCGTTGGGAACGTTGCCGTCGCGTGCGTACCTGTGGGTATTGGCGTTTCACTGGTAGCCTCGTTTCGGGGAATCGAAGCATTCGCGCTTCAGTGCCTGGTAGCGGGTGCGACTTGGGTGATGGGAATGTGGTTGGCCGATGTATCGGGCTTCAGACAAAAATTGGTCAACGTCATCGGAACTCGGCGCTCTAGGCAGCGGCCGGGCGAGACCGCATGATTCGGGGAATGAACCCGCTCACGCACGGCGAGGCGAAACGGCTGGTTATCCACGCCCCCGGCGTGCACACAGGAGGCGGACAGGTACTGTTGTCGGCCCTGCTGCGGGCAACTCACTTCGCGCCCAGCCTCGGCACGTTCGATTCCCGCGCTAACGTGTCGCCACCGACCGCGATTCATTTTCGAAAGGTATTTCCTTCCCTAGCCAGCCGATTCGCTACAGAGGTATGGCTTTACCGCAATGTCAGAGCAGGTGACGTCGTGCTTTGTCTTCATGGCTTGCCGCCCCTGTTTCGTTTGCCGGCGCACGTTTGTGCGTTCGTACAAAACCGGCATCAACTGGATCAGCGCCATCTCGCGTCCTTTTCTTTTCGAACTCGTTTCCGGCTTACGATCGAACGCGTTATTGGCCTCCTATGTCGCGCCAATGTGGATGACTACATTGTTCAGACTCCATCGATGGCGCGCGCGCTAGCTGCTTGGCACGGCGCCAACCCTCCCGTGCGTGTCATGCCATTTTGGGAGCAACCACCCGCCATGCGCGACACTGCCGATCAGCCCCCGATCGACTTCGTGTATGTGGCTGACGGAGAGGCTCACAAAAATCACATCAATCTCATCGCCGCCTGGGGGCTGCTCGCAGAATCCGGTCTCCGCCCTTCGCTGGCTTTGACTCTGGGATCGCGCGATGCCGCGCTCTGGCAGCAACTGCAACCGGCAGTCGCCGCCAAGCAACTGCGTGTGGAGAACCTGGGCCACCTCCCTCACGCCGCGGCATTGGATCTATACGGGCGGAGCCGCGCGCTCATATTTCCTTCGACTTCCGAATCTTTCGGCTTGCCCCTGCTGGAGGCCGCCGCCGCAGGCTTGCCGATCTTGGCCGCCGAACGCGACTTCGTACGGGACGCCTGCACTCCCGTGCAAACCTTCGACCCGGAGTCGCCGACGTCGATCGCGCGGGCCGTGCGGCGGTTCCTGGCGGCGCCGGAGCCCGGCCTGCAACTCAGGACGCCTGAACAGTTCGTGCGGGAATTGTTGGCATGAAGCTCCTCATCTTCACCCAGCATTACTGGCCCGAGGTGTTCCGAATCAACGACGTTGCTGCGGCACTTGTCGAAGCCGGCGTCGATACTGCGGTCCTTACCGGCAAACCGAACTACCCAGTCGGTTCGATCCTGCCGGGCTACCGGGCGTGGGGCACCTTGCGCGAGTCATACCAAGGCGTGACGATCCATCGCGTACCGCTGTTACCGCGAGGTCGGGCAACTTCACTGCGCCTCGCGGCCAATTACCTGTCGTTCATCGTGTCGGCGGCGGTGCTCGGCCCCTGGCTCCTGCGGCGCCAGCGGTTCGATGCGATTTTGGTTTATGCCACATCACCGTTGCTGCAGGCGCTCGCTGCAGTTGTGCTCAAGTGGTGCACGCGTTCGGCACTGGTGATCTGGGTGCAAGATCTCTGGCCGGAAAGTCTCTCGGCAACTGGCCATGTACGCAGTCCGCACGTTTTGGGATTGGTGCGTTACGTCGTGCGCTGGATCTATCGGCGCTGTGAATTGATCCTGGTGCCGTCGCAGGCCTTCGTCGGACGGGTGCAACCACTCGCTGGCGGGACGCCGGTGGCCTTCCAGCCAAACCCGGCGGAACGCCCTCGCGCCCGCAGCATGGACGACCCGTTTAGTTCGATGATCACGCCCGGGGCGTTTACCGTCGTGTTCGCCGGCAACCTCGGTACGGCTCAAGCGCTGGACACAGTCCTTGCTGCTGCGGAACGACTGCGCAACCATTCCGCCATCCGCTTCCTGCTGGTCGGCAGCGGCAGCCGCGCGCACTGGGTAGAGGTAGAAACGCGGCGGCTGGGCCTGACCAACGTGACCTTGGCCGGGCAGCACCCGCCGGAAGCGATGCCGGCGTTGTTCGCGCGGGCCTCCGCGCTGCTGGTATCGCTGGCGGACCATGACATTTTGGCTCTGACCATACCCAGCAAGATTCCAACGTATCTCGCCGCCGGCAGGCCGGTGATCGCATCGCTTAACGGGGAAGGCGCGCGCGTCATAGCGGAAAGCGGCGCCGGTGTCTGCAGCCCCGCGAGTGATGCCGACGCGCTCGCTGCCGCCGTCGAAGATTTGAGCCGCCGACCATCGGACGATCTCGACGCGATGGGCCGACGCGGGCGCGAGTATTTCCAGCGCCACTTCGAGCCGCGCCACCTCACCGACCAATTACTGCGACACCTACAGCGGGCCGTAGCGCGGTGATTCGCATTCTCGTGCTCGGCGCGACAGGCTTGCTCGGCAACGCCATGCTTCGTTTCTTCGCCGATAGCCCGGGCTTCCACGCAGTGGGCACGGCGCGGACCTTGACCGGCGCCGCGCAACGGCTCCGCCCGGACCTGCAACAACGCTTGGTGGCAGTGCAGGACGTGCTCGATGACACCGCGCTCGAAGTCCTCCTTGGGCGGACAACCCCACACGTCATCATCAATTGCATCGGCCTCGTCAAGCAGTTGCCGGCCTCCGATGTGCCCGTAGCGGCCATCGCCGTGAACGCGCTGTTGCCCCACCAACTGGCTCGCGCCGCAGCCCGCACCGGGGCACGCCTCGTGCACGTGAGCACGGACTGCGTGTTCTCCGGCGGGCGCGGCGGTTACACCGAGGCCGACCCGCCCGACGCGCAAGACCTTTACGGGCTCAGCAAACGCCTGGGTGAAGTCACGGCAGCGCCGGCGATCACGCTGCGCACATCGATCGTCGGCCATGAGCTAGGCGAACCCCACGGCTTGGTAGGGTGGTTTCTCGCCCAGCGCGGAGTGACCCGGGGCTATCGCCGCGCAGTATTCTCTGGCCTGCCGACGGTCGAGCTCGCGCGGGTCATCAGGGACTACGTCATACCCGCGCCAGACTTGAGTGGCCTGCATCATGTCGCCGCCGAGCCGATCGCAAAGTTTGACCTGTTGCGGTTGGTGGCCCGAGAGTATGGCTCCGCAACCGAGCTGATCCCCGTCGACGAGCCCGTTATTGATCGCTCGTTGGACGGCAGCGCGTTCAGCGCCCTGACCGGCTACGTCGCGCCGGCATGGCCGCGGTTGGTGCAGGCGATGCGCGAGTTCGGATGAACCATGGAGGCAACTGACATGAAGTCCCTGCTGCGCGACAAGGTGCTGGTCGTCACCGGCGGAACCGGCTCTTTCGGCCGCGCGGTGGCGGGCCGGTTTCTGGAGTCGGACGTGCGGGAGATCCGGATTTTCTCGCGCGACGAGAAGAAGCAGGAAGACATGCGCCTGGAACTGCGCAGCGACCGGCTGAAGTTCTACCTCGGCGACGTCCGCAACTATGAAAGCGTCCACGAAGCGCTGAAAGGGGCCGACGTGGTGTTCCACGCGGCCGCACTCAAGCAGGTTCCATCCTGCGAGTTCTATCCGCTGGAAGCCGTGCGCACCAACATCCTGGGAGCCGACAACGTACTGCGCGCGGCGATCGAATTGGGAATCAGTCGTACCGTCATGCTCAGCACGGACAAGGCTGTCTACCCGATCAATGCGATGGGCATGTCGAAGGCCATGATGGAAAAGGTGACCATCGCCAAGTCGCGGCTGTGCGACCCGGGGCGTACCGTCTTGTGCGTAATCCGCTACGGCAACGTCATGGTTTCGCGCGGTTCCGTGATCCCGCTTTTTCTCGACCAGTTGCAATCCGGCCGGCCCTTGACGGTTACGGATCCCAACATGACCCGCTTCCTCATGTCGCTCGACGAGTCGGTCGATCTTGTGCTTTACGCCATCGCCAATGCGGCTCCCGGCGATCTGTTCGTGCAGAAGGCGCCTGCGGCCACCGTGGCCGACCTCGCCCAAGCGCTAAGGGAACTGACGAAAAGGGATAACCCCGTCGTCGTCATCGGCACGCGCCATGGCGAGAAGCTTTATGAATCGCTGGTGTCGCGTGAGGAGATGGCGCGGGCGCACGATTTGGGGCGCTATTTCCGCATTCCCGCAGACGCCCGCGACTTGAATTACGACCGCTACTTCGTCGAGGGCCAGACCGTAGTTTCGCAGATCGAGGACTACACCTCGCACAACACGGAGCGGCTCGACGTCGCGCAGGTCAAGCAGAAACTGATGACGCTGGAGATGGTTCGCGAGGCTGCCCGTGCTTAAAGTCATGACGGTGGTGGGCACGCGGCCGGAAATCATCCGGCTTTCGCGCGTGATCGCGCTACTCGACCGCCACTGCCGTCACGTGTTGGTGCACACCGGCCAGAATTTCCACCCGGCGCTCAGCGATGTCTTCTTCCGGGACCTGCAAATCCGCCAGCCGGACCACTTCCTGAGCGCCGCCGGCGAGTCTCCGGCGATCACCATCGGGCAGGTCATCATTGCGACAGACCGCATCCTTGCCAAGGAGCAGCCCGATGCTCTGCTGATTCTCGGCGACACGAATAGTTGCCTGGCGGCGATCGCGGCCAAGCGACGCAAGGTGCCGATCTTCCACATGGAAGCGGGTAACCGTTGCTTCGACACTCGCGTGCCCGAGGAGATCAACCGGCGCCTGGTCGACCACATCGCCGACATCAACCTCACTTACAGCGCCATCGCTCGTGAACACCTGCTGCGCGAAGGCCTGCCTCCCGATTGCATCATCAAGACCGGCAGCCCAATGCGCGAGGTGCTGGAGCATTCCAGCGAAGGCATTCGTTCGTCAGACGTGCTTGACCGGCTGGGCCTGAAACCGAGGAGCTATTTCGTGGTCAGCGCCCACCGCGAAGAAAACGTCGATCCACCGGCCAATCTGCGACGGATTTTCGCAGTTCTGGAGGCGATCGCTGCGCGGTACGACCAGCCAATCGTCTTTTCCACCCATCCGCGCACTCAGCGCCGCATCGATGAATTCGGCCTCAAGGCACCACCCCTCGTATCGTTCCAGGCCCCTTTCGGATTTTTCGACTACGTGCGCCTGCAGTCCGAAGCCCGCGCGGTCATCTCTGACAGCGGCACCATCACCGAGGAGTCGTCAATCCTCAATTTTCCCGCGCTCAATCTGCGCGAGGTCCACGAGCGCCCTGAGGGGTTCGAGGAAGCCGCGGTGATGCTGACCGGCCTTGACGCGGCTCGCGTCCTGGAATGCCTGAGCGTGATCGATAGCCAACCCAGGGGCGAAACTCGCCTGTTGCGCCCCGTGGCGGATTACGAGCCCGCCAACGTTTCGGCGAAGGTGTTGCGCATCATCCTGAGCTACGAGGGATTTGTGCGCCGGCGTTCGCAATAGTTCAGGTTCGCGATATCTTGTAAACTATTGGTTGCGCTTCTGATTTTGGGGACTGGGGAGTACATTTGATGCCCGTGGTTAGGGTCCGTTCTGGCTGGTTCCGCGGGGCAGTGGTCGCCATGACTGGCGCCGCCGGATGCGCGTGGGCCCAAGCGCCTTCCAACCTGGACCTGGGAGGGCCCGATGCGCGAGCGCGGATCTCCGCCCACGTTTTCTATACCGATAATTACTATTACGAGCCGACCGCGCCAGAAGCCGCCTGGGGCACCGTCCTGCGGCCGGAGCTCGTGTTCATCGCCGAAACGGGCAAGACCGCGCTGCATTTGACCGGCTGGGGGGAGTACGGCCACTTTGATATCGAGGGTCCCATCACGAACTACTTCGATGGATACGGCGGTGCCCGACTATTACTAGTGCCCACCGCGCGCAATCGCCTGACCGTCGACGCCAGTTGGCAACACGGCCACGATCCGTTTGGCCTTGCGCGCACCGAGGGAACCGCTGTCGGGTCGGAGCGCGAACAGGATGAATGGGACCACCGCGGTGGCGGTCTGCGCTACCGCTACGGCGCCCCCGCCGCGAAAGTGAATGCTGAACTCGGCGTGGCCGTGGCCGAACGCGAATACCTGACCAACGAGCTGGAAACGCGTTTCCTCGATTTTCAGACCGTCACGCTCGATTATGGCCTGAGCTACAACATCGGCCCGAAGACCGCGCTGGTTGCGAATTTCACCAGGACCGACACCGAGTTCGACGTTCCCTTCGACACCAACCCGTTCGGCGCCGACGTCGACGATCGAAGCGGGCCCACGTACCAGGTCCGCGCCGGCGTGCGATGGCTGGCAACGGCGAAGACCAGCGGCGACGTGCAAGCCGGTTACCGCCAGCGACACTTCGATGCCGGGTCGGACAACCTCGAAGGGTTCGACTGGCAGGCCGGCGTTCGCTGGAGTCCAGTCGCGACCACCCTGATCGACATTCGCACTGCTCGCAGCGAGCAGCAGAGTTACCGCAGCGACGCGCGCGTGATCGACGTGCGCTCGGCGACCCTGTCGTTGCGTCGCGCTGTAGGGACGCGCACGACGATTATCGCAAGCGGCGGACGCACCGACGCCGATTTCATCGGCAGCGGCCGCGAAGATCGCGTCGATGACGCCGCACTCGGACTCGAATATCGAGCCCTGAGCTACCTGTTCGTCGTGGGCAATGTCGGCGTCAACAATCGTGTCTCGAACCTGGCCGACCGTTCGTACGATCGCCTCAACGCCTTTTTCGGGGTCCGCCTCGGGCGCTGACGGACAGTGCATCGGCGATGAATTTCCGCACCTGGGCCGTGCTTTGCATCGGCATCACATTGGCAGCCTGCAACAGTGCGCCGCCCGTTCGCCCCGCGAAAGATCGACCATTGCCGAGCGGACCTGATCTCTCAGCGTACCGCCTCGGCATAGGCGACCGGGTGCGCGTCGATGTATTCGGGGAGCCGGACCTCTCCCTGGAAGCCACCGTGGATCCCACCGGTCGTATAGGCTATCCCCTGCTCGGCAGCATCGAGGCCCACCGCAAGACTGCGCGGGATCTGCAGAACACCATCACGCAGGGACTGGCTGGAAGCTACCTGGTCAACCCCGATGTGCGGATCACAGTCGTGCAGTACCGTGCGTTCTACGTGACTGGCCAGGTGCACCGGGCAGGCGCCTATCCGTACATCGCGGGACTGACTGTAGAAAAAGCCTTGGCGCTCGCAGGTGGCATGACCAACCTTGCGTCGACGCGGCGCATCTATCTGATGCACGAGGACGGCACGATCAATCAGCGCGTCCGCGTCGGCCTGGATGCTCCTGTCATGCCCGGCGACACCCTCCTGGTGGAAGAGAGTTTGTTCTGACATGGACCGCCTGAATTCGCAGTTGCCGGCCGTGGTCGAGGAGGGCTTTGTCGACTTTCCCGAACTGTTGCGCACGCTATCGCGGTACAAATGGCGGGTGGTGGCGACGGCTATCATGTGTGCCGTCGTCGGTACCTTGCTGGCCTTTTCGGAGGAGCCGACTTATCGGGCCTCGGCAACGATCCTGATCGAAGCGCGCTCGAATCGGCCTTTGCAATTGCAGGAAGCCTACGACCCCGGTATCGGAACCTCGGAGTACTACGGAACCCAGACCGAACTCCTGCGCTCCCGCGACCTGATCGGTGCGGTCGTGGACAAACTCGGTCTGACCGCCAACGCGGAGATTCTGCCGCCCCCGACGCCAACATTCTGGGACGTGTTTTTGTCCGGTACCTGGCTGCCGTTCCTGCCCGAGGTCGATGCACCGGCCGAGCCCCCGATCTCGACGGAGGTCAACAGAGAGCTCGCCATCGATGGCGTGCGCTGGCGCCTCAGCGTGGGGCAGACCCCCCGCACGCAACTGGTCAACGTGCATGTGGAAACGCACTCGCCGCAGCTCGCCATGGACATCGTCAACACGCTCAGCGACCTTTTCGTGACGAGCGGCCTTGAGACCCGCCTCGAAGCGGCTGAGAGATCCGCCGCATGGCTTAACTCGCGCTTGGCTGACATGCGCAAGAAGCTGGAGCGGTCTGAGCAGGTCCTGCAAACCTACCGCGAGCAACACAAGCTGGTGAATGTGGGTAGTGCGCGCGGCATGTACGAGGAGGAGGTCACCGACAACGCGCGCAAGCTGCGAGATGCCCAGCGCAAGAAGACCGAGCTCGCCAGCGCTTATTGGAAGATTCAGCAAGCGGGCAACGACGATGCCAAGCTGCAGGAAGTGAGCGCCCTGTTGCTGGACCCCACGGTTCAGCGCGCGAGTGACAATCTGCTGCAGGCCGAGCAGGCCATCAAGCAGCTTCAGGAGCGCTATGGGGCCAGGCATCCCCAGATGACAAACGCCCAGGCGCGCCTTGATGCGGCCAGCCGCGCTTACTACATCCAATTGCGTCTGGCAGCCAATGGCGTCAAGGCCGAATACGACATTGCCTCTGAAACGGAGCGGGCGCTGCTCAGCGTCGTCGAAAGTGGCAAGCAGCAGATCCGCAAGCTGGACCAGAACGCGGGCCAGCTGCAGGTGCTGGAACGAGACGTGCAGACCAATCGCGAGCTTTACGACCTGTTTCTGCGTCGCTACAAGGAAACCGACACTGCCAGCACTTTCGACACGATGACTTCGCGCATCGTCGACCGGGCCGCGCTGCCCCTCTTCCCCTTCAAGCCCAACAAGCCGCGAGTCATTCTGCTCTGGACGTTTGGGGGCATCTTAGTGGGACTTCTGCTCGCCGCGGCCCATTACCTGCTAAGCGAGGCCGTGCGCTCGCCTGAGCAGCTCGAGCACGCAGCGCAGTTACCGGTGCTCAGTGTGCTGCCGCCGGTGTCCGGGCTCGGACGAAAGGCCTCGGCGCCGTCGATGGTCATCGCGCAGCCGCGGGCGCCGTTCTCCGAGGGCATGCGCAGCATCCGCGCGTCGCTGCAGCTCAGTGACGTCGACAAGCGCATGAAACGCATCATGCTCACCTCGGCCGTGCCGAGGGAAGGCAAGAGCAGCATCGCCAGCAGCTTCGCGGTCGTGCTGAGCCCGACCCAGCGTGTCGTCCTGGTCGAGGCGGACCTTCGCGCCCCGAGCCTGAAGAAAATCTTCGATATACCGGCGACTGCTCCCGGCATCGTCGAGCTGCTCAGCGGGCAGGCCAAGCTGGACCAGGTCATGTACGTGCACGAGCCGAGCGGACTTCACGTGCTGCCCGTCGCTCAAATTCCCGCCAATCCTGGGGAAGTGGTCTCGTCGGCCGCGTTCGGCAAATTGCTCGACATCTTGTCGACGCGATATGACCGCGTGATCGTCGACACGCCGCCCTGCCAGGTAGCCAGCGACACCTTGTTGCTGGCGCACCGGATGGATGCGGTGCTGTTCGTCGTGCATGGCGCCAACACCGGCCTGCGCACGGTCTTGACGGCGATCAAGCACCTCCGCGCCGCGCAGGCACCCCTCCTCGGCTTCATCCTGAACCAGGTGGATGCCCGCAGGGCTTACGGTTACGACGGCAGCTACTACGTTTACGGCAACTACGGGCCGCAGTGACGCCGCGACGCGATTATTCGCCGAGCTCGGAATGACACGAAGGCTTCTAATCGTTGGCCTGCTGGGTGGCATCGCGCTGGCCGCGCTTAACTTCGCCAACCTGGTTGGCGCCGGTTATGGCCGCTATGCGAGCGCGCGACTGGATCGCCCGGAATCTCCCGCGACTGCGGCGGCAGCACGTATCGCGGCTCGCTGGTCTCCATGGTCAAGCCCGCACGCGGCGCTGCACGGGTGGGTCCTCACGGAAGGTCGCGATGCTTCGGCGGTTGAAGATGCGTACCTGAAGGCGCTGCGCCTGGCCCCCGGGGATCCTCTGCTCTGGAGCGAGTACGCGTTGGCGCTCGCGCGTCTGAACCGCTTCGACGCGGCGATGACTGTCGCGGTGCGCAAGGCCCAGCAGCTCGCCCCAAGTTCGTCCGCGGTACGCCGCACCCTCGCCGACATGGGTCTCAGCTACTGGTCGCGCGGCACCCCCGAGCAGCGCGCGCTGTGGCTGGTGGACATGCGCCGCGAGCTAAAGCACAACCGCGATGCGTTTCTCGCGCATGTGCTCGCGCGGGGGCGCGGCCGGACTTTCTGCCGGAATCCCGCCGTCGAACTCGGCGAACAGGACTGGTGCTCGGCGGTCGCGACAACATTGCTCGCGTCGCCACGTTGACCCATTCCATGCAGCCACAACCCGTCGATCCGCCGAAGGAGAGCCGCAGGGACCGGGCGGTGTTCGTGGCCCTGCTTGTGCTCATGGCATCGCTGCCGCTGCCGTGGGGCAGCACGCCCGATTTGGCCGTCGCGCTTTTCGGGTTGGCCACAGGAACGCTCGTCGTCGTCAGGCTCCTGCTGGCCCTGCGCGGGTTCGCCCTTACCGTCGTGCCGATCCCGGCCCGCGTAGTTTTGGCCGGCTGGCTGGCCTGGCTGGGCTGGTGTGGGCTTTACCTGCTGCCGCTCCCGGACAGCTTGCTCGCGCTGCTGTCGCCGTCTGCGCACACATTGCACGCCAGCGTGGGCGCGCTCCCGCAAGGCCGCGCGATGAATACGATCAGCATCGTCCCCGGAGCGACGCTGGACCAATTGTTATTGGGCACGAGCTATTTCGCGCTGTTCTGGACGGTGCTGGTGACGGTCGCACGCAACCGGTTTCGTCAACGCTGGCTTCTAACCGTCGTAATGGCGTCCGGACTAGTGCAGGCGCTGTACGGCTCGGTCATGACGCTGTCCGGATGGGAATTCGGGTTTTTCGAGCCCAAGCAACACGGGCATGGCTGGGCCACCGGTACGTTCGTCAACCGCAATCATTTGGCGGGATACCTGGAACTGACGCTCGCAGCCGGTATAGCACTGGTGCTCGCCGACCTCCGGCCGCAGGGTGCACGCACTTGGAAGCAAACGTTGGCAGACCTCATAGATCTGGCGCTGAGCCCGCGCATGCGCACGCGCGTGATGATCGCGGTAATGGTAATTGCGCTGGTGCTCACGCGTTCGCGCATGGGCAACATCGCGTTCTTCATCTCACTGGCGATTTGCGCCAACGCCTACATCTGGTTTCGCAATCCCAGGTACCTCCTCAAGAGCCTGCTTTTTTTCGCCAGTTTGTTCATCATCGACCTGCTCATTGTCAGTGAGCAGTACGGGCTCAAGAAGGTGGTGCAGCGGATCGAGGCCACCGAATTGCAAACCGAACAACGGGCCCTCGTATTCCGCGACCTTGTCCCCGTCATCGAGGAATACGGGCTGATTGGCGCGGGGCCGGGAAGCTTCGCGGTTGCGTTTTCGCCGCATCGCTCTGCTGACATTCACGGGTATTTCGACCACGCTCACAACGACTACGCGGAATTCCTCATCGAGACCGGCGTCGTGGGCTGCGGCCTGTTGGCCTTGATCGCAGGGATGACGTTCCTGCACGGCTTCCTGCTAGTGCGACGCCGGCGCGACCCGATGGCAAGCGCGCTGGGCTTTGCGGGGGTGATGGGCCTCATGACGCTGGGCATCCACGGGCTCGCCGACTTCAACCTGCGAATCCCTGCAGTCGCCGCGACCCTGGTCGCCCTGATGGCCGTTATGCTCAGTTGCTCGAGCCGGTCAACCAAACTTGGCCCTCGCGCGAGCGAGGAAAGTAACCGCGCCTTGCGCAAAGAGGACATCAGCGCGTGACGCGGCTCATCCTCGTCAATCGCTACTTCCACCCGGACGAGTCTGCGACCAGCCAGTTATCCACCGACCTCGCGCGTCACCTGGCGCAATCTCGACCGATCGAAGTACTGGCCAGTCGCCAACTCCTCGAAAAACCCGCGGCGCAGCTACGGCGGCGGGCCACGCTCGATAACGTGTCCATCCACCGACTCTGGTCGACGCGCTGGGGTCGCCAGTGGCTGCCGGGACGGCTGTTGGACTACCTGAGCTTCCTGGCTGCCGTGGGAATTTGGCTACTGCTGCGCGCGCGCCGCGGCGATGTGGTACTTGCCAAGACCGACCCACCGCTGCTGGGCGTAGTCACCACGCTATGCACACTCGGTCGCGGCGTGCACCGCATCCAATGGCTGCAGGATCTCTTCCCCGAAACGGCGATCCGGCTAGGCGTCGTAGCGGAGCAAGGCCTGCCCGCGCGCGCCGTGCGAACGTTGCGTGACTGGTCGCTGCGCCAAAGCGAACTGATTATTACGGTGTCCAGCGGAATGTCGGAGCACCTGCGCCGTGTCGCGGGGAAGGCACGCATCGTTCACATTCCGAACTGGGCGGATGACTTGGGCGCGCACGCTGCCAGCACCGGGACGCAGGCCGCATTCACGGTGGGCTACAGCGGCAACCTCGGCCGCGCCCATCCCATCGACGGGCTGCTGCAGCTCGCCGAGCACGGCGCGGATCCCGCCCTGCGTTTTTTGTTCTCCGGCGGCGGGGTGAATCACGAACGGCTGCGCGAGCGCGTGCAGGCGTTGAACCGCGACCACTGGACGTTCCTGCCTTACCAGCCGCGGGAGCAGCTCGGCGCGCTGCTCCGTCGTTCCGACCTGCATCTGGTCATCCTGGACCCGAGAGTCGAGCGCTTCATCTTTCCCAGCAAGGTCTACGGCATCCTTTCCGCCGGCCGACCCATCCTGCACCTCGGAGACCCAGATGGCGAAGTAGCCCGGCTCTTGAAGGACTGCGCTTGCGGTTGGTCCATCCCCGCAGACTCCGGGGAGACGCTAATCAGCACCCTGTCGAATCTGCGGCAAAGCCCTGAAAAAGTGGCGAAAGCTGCCCGGAACGCCCGGACTGCCTATGAGACCAAATTCTCCCGATCAGCGGCCTTGGCAGCGTGGGACGCAGCCTTGCGAACGGTGTAGATTGACTCACAAAGCGGTGCCCACGGAGTTCCCATGAAGTCGCGTAACGTCCTTGTCCTGGCCTTCGCCTCGGCCGCCCTGCCCTTCGCCGCCCTCGCTGGCGGCGGCACCGTCATCAAACTCGACGGACGGGCGTCCATCGACCGCAAGGGCAACCCGGTCGACGTCTCCGAGTCCACCCCGATCTTCAGCGGCGACGTACTCAGCGTCAGCGACAAAGCCAGCGCGCAGTTGCGATTCGAGGACGATTCGGTGTTCGTCGTGCCCGGGGCTGCGAGGTTTCGCGTCGACACGTTCTCGCTGCCCACGCTCACCTCGGGCGGCAAGGCGATCTACACCCTGCTCGACGGGGGCGTTCGCACGATCACCGGTAGCGTGAGCAAGGGCGACAAGGACCAGTACGAGTTGCGCACCGAGGAAGCCACCGTCACGGTGCAGGGATCGGCCTACTCGGCGCTGCGCTGCACCGGGGCCTGCGCGAAGAAATACAAGCCGGGCCTGTACGTGAAGGGCGAGAGCGGCACCATCACGGTGGCCACCAACGCGGGCTCATTGAAGGTGCACCGCGGCCAAGTCGTGATCGCGCCCAACAAGAGCAGCATCCCGGTCCACGTCAAGGTTTCCCCGTTCAACGACCCAATCGTTGCGGCGACGTTCAAGATCGACGTGGAGCTCGAAGCGGAGGTTCATCCGCCGCGGATCGAGCAGGAGCCGGCGGCTAGTCCGTCGTAGCCCACCGCTCGATCAGGTAGTCGCCCAGCACCAATACATCCATCTTCGTCCGCAGAAAGCAATCCAGCGCCTCCTGCGGCTGGCACACCACCGGCTCGTTCTCGTTGAACGAGGTGTTCAGCACCATCGGCACTCCAGTCTGGCGCTCGAACTCACTGATCAGGGCGTGGTAGCGCGGGTTCGCATCGGCGCTCACCGTCTGCAGCCGACCCGTGCCATCCACATGCGTCACCGCCGGGATCTGCGCGCGCTTGTCCGCGCGGATCGGAAACACCTGCATCATGAACGGCACATCTCCGTCGCGCTCGAACCACTCCGCCACACGCTCGCGCAGCACCGACGGCGCGAACGGTCGGAACGATTCGCGGCGCTTGATCTTCAGATTCAGAATGTCTTTCATATCCGCACGACGCGGGTCGCCCAGGATCGACCGGTTACCCAGCGCACGCGGACCCCACTCCATGCGGCCCTGGAACCAGCCCACGACGCTTCCCTGAGCAATGCGCGCAGCCACACGCTGCAGCAATTGCTGTTCGTCGACCGCCTTTTCGACGCGGCAGTTTTCGCCCTCGAGTTTGGAACGGCGCGCATCAATCTCCGCGCGAACGGTGTCGGCCGCATAATCCGGCCCCCAGTACGCGTGATTCATCACGAAGTCCCGCTGGCCACCCGACTGGCGAAACACCTCGAACGCCGCACCAATCGCGCCACCGGCATCGCCGGCCGCCGACTGCACGTAGACCTTGGTAAACGGCGTGTACAGCCCGATCTTGCCGTTGGCCAGCGAGTTCATCGCACAGCCCCCGGCCAGCGCCAGGTTGTCGCAGTGGTACCTGGGGTGCAGCTGGTTGAGCAGGTGGAAGAACGCTTCCTCGTACATCGCCTGCACCGACGACGCGATGTCGCGGTGACGTTGTTCCATCGGCTCGGTCGGCGCGCGCGGCGGCCCGAGCAACGTGCTCAGCTCGGCCGAGAACAACGGGCCTACTTCCGGGATACCGCCTGACCACTTGTACGAGAAGCCCTCGCGGTGATGTCGGAAGTACTGCAGGTCCAAGGCGTAGCCGCCGTCCTTCCGGAGCATGACGAGCTTGCGCATCTGGTCCATGTAAACCGGCGCGCCATAAGCGCCCAGGCCCATGACCTTGTACTCATCGCCGTAGTGCGGAAAGCCCAGGAATTGCGTCAGAGCCTGGTAGAACACCCCGAGCGAATGCGGAAAGCCGACGCCGCCATCGATTTTCAATTGGGTGCCGCGCCCCAAGCCCCACGCCGCGCTGCGAAAATCGCCAAAGCCGTCGATCGACAGCGTCACGGCCTTGTCGAAGGGCGAGATCCAGAAAGCGGAAGCCAAATGCGCCTGGTGATGTTCGACGGCCGTAAGTGGGCCTCTGAACGGTGTGCCGTTGGCGAGCTCCCGCACGTCTTCAGAGACGCCTGCACGGTGGCCGGCGTGTGTCAGGCGCTGCACGATCAGCTTCAGCGAGGGCCGCCGGCGCATCGCGTACACGAGCTTGCTGGCGATATTGGCATGGCGATCAGTGTTGACCGCGATGTGGCTCAAATCCGCGGCCGTGATGCCGGCGGTCTTGAGGCAATACAGGATCGAATCTGCGGGAAAGCCGGCCCAGTGCTTGATGCGCTTGAAGCGCTCTTCTTCCGCCGCGGCGACAAGCCTGCCGTCCACGACTAGCGACGCGGAGGCGTCGGCGTGGTAGGCGTTGATGCCGAGGATAGCGGTCACGATTGGTTTTCGGCGCAAAGCAGTGGCCTTAAGGACCCCCCGGACAGTGCTTGGATACAGGTAGGGCGCGCATCTTGGCCTAGTTGTCGGGCGGTTCATATCGCTAGGACCCGAAAACAACGCAATCGGGATGATTTTGCTAGCGCTTTGGCCATTTCGGGGCCCATGGCGCAAACACCATGGTCGCGGCGCCGGGCATGGGTGGCTTTCCAGCTTAGACGGAAGTCGATGCCCTTGAAAAAAACCTAACGTTTTCAGGTATCGAAACCACGACTTCGATTGGCACGGCTCCTGCTCCTCTTTACGTCGAGCGGTTCGCCTTTTGGATTTCGCGAACCGAACGCCCCTCCTCAAGGAGTAACTTGAAATGATCAACAAGAACATGAAGTCGACCGTCGTAGCCGCTGCTCTTTTGCTTGCCAGCATTTCCGCCCCGCTCGCGGCCGCCCCTCCGGCTGGAGACGTATCCGCGGAAAGCAGCGCTTCTCCCTGGCATGGTCAGACCTGGGTCGCCTATTGGCTCAACTTCCTGTCCACTCTGGATCGGCGCGCCTGGGCCCAGGGCTAAACGGCAACTGCGGAACCGGAGAGGTTATGCGCTAGAGTCGGCCCACTGTGCCGATCGCGCTAACCTCTCTTTTTTCTCCGGAGTTACAGCGGCTGAGCCGCATCTGCGGCATAGGGCGCGGCCCCCGGGCCCAAACGGGTCCGGCTGACTCTCTCCAGGAATTGGCAAGGCAGCAGCAGGTCGAGCCGCTGCTCTGGAACTGGCAGGATCGGGCACTGGCCGCCGCGCCCTCGCCTCCGGAATGGGTCGCCCAGAGGTCGCAACACTCCGCGACCGCCCTACAGTTGACCGCCGAAACCGCGAGGCTGGGCAAAGTCTTTGATACCGCCAATATCGAAGTCATCGCATTGAAAGGCCCCCTGCTGGCCAAGCAGTACTATGGCGATCTGGCTCTCCGCCACGTTGGCGATATCGATCTGCTGGTGGCTCGCGATTCGATCGACGCCGCGGACGTCTTGTTGCAAAAATCTGGATACCAGCGCACCAAGCCCCTAAGAGCGCTCAGCCCGGCGCGCTTCGCCCTGTACGTTGCAACACAGCACGAGTTTGGATACCTGGACCCGACAACCGGAACCGCGGTAGAGCTCCACTGGCGCTATGCGGACGCCGCCGGCTTGCAAGCCGATACATTCCGAGCCCTTTGGACACGGTCGACGATCGCCACCGTCGGCGCGGTGCCGGTGCGCACGCTTGCGCCCATCGACACCTTGATGCAACTCGCGGTGCATGGCGCTCTGGATGGCTGGTCACGCCTTAAATGGCTTGCGGACTTGCCCCGCGTGGCGGCCCACACGAACAGCAGCCAGATCGAACAGCTTCGGACGCGGGCGTCGACGAACGGCTTAGCCCGCATTCTCGACTTGGCGCTATACCTCGCTGGCTCCGACGCTGTCACCACATCCGTGGCGCCGTGGATGGAAAGGGTTCTGGAATACGTCGCTTGGCGGGTGCAAAATCCGCACCCCCGCGAGCTCGCAGCGCGAGCTCGCATCCTCCATTCGGTCACCTGTTCGCGCTACATGAACGCCCTACTCGTGGATTCCCACCTCCTGGCACAGCACCGGTACGTATCCCAGATCATGCCCAGGGATTTCGATGCGCTCCCACTACCGGACGTCTTCACGCCCACTCTTCCCTACGTTGCGCGCGTAACGCGTGCGTTTCGCGCCGTCGCAAGGCGATCCGGATGAATTGGCGCAGAAGGCTGCGAACCGTCGAGGCAGCCGTGCTCATTTCTTTTTGGGCCGTGTTGGTCAGAATCGTTCCGATTCGCCGCATCGTGGGCGATCCCCCGAGCAATCGCCGAGTCGAGGATCCTGTGACAGGGGACGTCCGCAACGCTGCCCAGGACGTGCGTGGCGCCATCCGCTCAGCAGCCGCCCGCCTTCCGTTCCGGTCGCGCTGCCTGGCACAGTCGCTCGCGGCTAGTACCATGCTCAGGCGACGGCGCGTGCACAGCACTCTGCGCATCGGGGCGCGACAACGCGAAAGCTTTGAAGCCCATGCCTGGGTCGAATGCGCCGGCTTGATCGTGGCGGGAGAAGGACAAGTGGGGACTTACGCAGTCATGCTGAGCCGACAAAGTTGACCATGTTTTACAAGCGATCGGTAAACGCGGTGACGGCAGACTTGGGCGACGGGCATCTCGCAGTCATGGGACTGTCGCGAGGGCGCTATTACACGTTGAATGCGACCGGGAAAGTCATCTGGACATTTCTCGAAACGCCCCGCAGCGCCGAGGACATCGAGGCGCATGTGCAATCCTGCTTCGATATCGACACCGACACCTGCCTGCAAGACTCGCAGAAGTTTCTGGCCGACCTTGTTGCCGAGGGACTCGTCGAGCGTGTCTGAGTCGTGCTACAGCCTTTATGGCCTGCTGATCCAATCGCCGATCCAGCTGCACGCGCCTGTGGTCCAGGGCGAGCCCGATCTTGTCGTGGTCGAGGCCGCTTCGCAGATAGTGCCAGCGGAGCCCGCCCCGGGCGAACTGCTATGTCGTCTCGAGTATGGGCCAGGCTGGGGTGCGGCCCACGTGAAGACTCCAACCGGATACACGCTGCGTTACTACGGGACCGCGCAGTTCGAGTTGGACCCGCAGTTGAGAAATGCAACGGTAATTGCCGACTCGTCGATCAATCCCAGCATGGTGCCGGAGTTGTTGCTCGCAAGCGTGCCTGCGTTTCGCCTGCTGATGACGGGCACCATGGTCCTGCACGCGAGCGTTGTAGCCGCGCACGACAAAGCGATCGCGTTCCTGGCGCACAGTGGCGGGGGGAAGTCCACGCTGGCAGCGGCCATGTGCGGGAGCGGATTCGCGGCGATTACCGACGATCTGCTGGTCATCGACTGGTGTGCCGACGTGCCAAAAGTGCGTTTCGGATCTGGCGAACTGCGACTCCGGCCCGACTCTGCGGCGCTGCGCGCCTCCATCACATTCGGTTCGGAACGAGTAACTTCGGACGGCCGCACCGCCGTTTCATCAGCACTCGCCCACACTGATGCCGCTCCCGAACTGCGCGTCATTATCGTGCCCGTGATCGAGGCCGCCGGGGTAAGAGCGGAGTTGAGACGCCTGGCCGGTAGCGAATCCTTGAGCGCCGTTCTTGAGCATCTGCGGGTTAGCGGATGGCAGGATGCGTCCGCTTTGCGCCGGGTTTTCCCGGAACAGGTTCGCTTGGCCCGTACTGTCCCAGTGTACGAACTGAGGCTAGCTCGAGGTCCCGAGGGCTTGCACCAGGCCGTGGAACTGCTCAAACATCTGGAGCTCCGGCGCGAGTGAGCGCAGCCTCAAGATTTCTCTGGCCGCGGATGAGATAAAGCAGGCCACACTTCTCGTTGTACCCCATCCATCCTCGGCGCATCGTGGTTTTCCGCCACTGTGGCGAGACCATATTTTCCAGCGGGGCCCAGGTCTTCTCGTCATCGAGCTGGAGGTCACCTATGGGCCTGCGGAGCTTGTCGAATCGTAGGCCGAAATTTCCCTTGTCCTGCCTGTAAAGAGTGGCGTGGGGGACATCCTCATGGACGGCGCCCCTCAAAAGCCGCTTGGTGCCAGGACCGATGAGTTCCGATGGGTGGCATTCCATGGCCAGCTCGATCACGTCGCGCGAAAGAAATGGAAATACGCGTCGGATGCCATAGTGGCTGCACGCCTCCCAGTTCATGGCGGCGAAGTCGTTCGTGACATGTCGCGTGAACATGTAGCGGTGCGCCGCAGGAAGCCCATTGACCCACCGGCGCATGCGGGCGAGCTCGTCCTGATACTCCCGCTTCAGTTCCTCGGGCACGAACTCAAGCAATCCATCCGGGTGCATGACGTAGGGCCGACCGATCGCCGCCAAGACACGACCCTTCAGCCATCGCGCCGGGGCCGATCGCCCGAAAGGCCAGGCCGAAGGCTCGCTCAAGAGTTCGGAGAGCGCGGTACCCGCAGCCCAATCCGGGGTCGAGAGTCTCGAGCCACAGACTTCATCCGCGAATTCTCCTCCCAATAGCACACGCACCTGCTGCTCCCGGGTGATTGTTGCCAAGCTGCACAGCGCCGGATGAATCACCGGGAAACTGATCGGCGGCGCCTGCTGGATGAGCGCTTCAAAGCTGTCCGGCGTGAGGTCGTCTTCCCAAAACCTCGAGACACCGGCCCAAGTCCTCAGGGGGCGCACAAATCCGATTTCCCTGTCACGCGTAGCAACACCCTCAGGCGGAAGCTGGCTCCACGTCATGATCTGGAACCCAAGTTTCTGCGTCGCCAGCGACAACAGCACGCCGGAGTCGACCCCTCCACTCAAGCTGAGGAGGTTGGCGCCCTGCGGATCCAAACTTTTGGACAGGGAATCAAGCAGCAGTGCGCGTACCCTGCCCTGGCGACTCCTCGCCAGCTTCGAATCAGGGCGTAGAGGCGGTTCCAACGGCTGAGGACACCAATAGCGGGTGATGGCGGCCGCCGTATCAGGACTGGCAAAGGTCACCGTTTCACCAACTGCCAGGCTCCGTACTCCGGCGAGATGCGATCGATTCGAAAGATTGCCCCCCCAGCCCATGACCCAAATCGCATTGGATAAGGGCTCGAGGCCGCCGCGCCATCCGCCGAAATCGGGGATCGCATCGGCCTGAGTGGAGAACACAAGCCGATCCGGCCCCTGCCAGAAGTAGAGCGGCACCAAGCCCGCAGCCGACCGCGCCGCATGAACTTTCCCCCCGGACCCCAGAAAAACAAATGTGAAGTCGCCCGGACGCGCCAGAAGACCCTTCACGGTCTCGTCGGCTGTAATGGGCCTCGAAGCCTCCGCCTGCAGGATCGAGCCTGTGGGGTTCTGGCAGGGCTCCGACCAGCCAATGGAGCGAATGGCAAAAACCCATCCTGAAGCGGGCCGCCAAACGACGTCGTAATGTCGCTCCAGGCGGGAATGGGCCCGATTGACCAAGCCGGGATCGGGGCTGCCGAAGGCGAAAATGTTGGCTACGGACCCGCTATTTTTATCGTCAGCCAAGGTGGCCTTTCCCGGGGTTTTCCGCCACAATCTTGGCGGGTCCAGCGTTAATCTAAAGCAGACTGCCAGGAGTTCATAGTGAAGACTGGAAACGAAAAGAAGCAAAATGCTCAGCTTGAATCGCCGGCAAAGCGGCCGTACCAGTCACCGGTCTTGTCGCAGCTTGGCGCTATCGGCACGATCACCGCCGGTGGTGGGCAGAACAAGGCTCCCGACACCGGTAAGAACTCGGTATGAACTCGGACTGAAGGTTCGAGCGTTGCGACCCGTTGCAGGAGCCTTAATCCAGCAAGTCGGCGAGGATCTGGCCCTGTTCCACCCGGCTATCCCGCGCGTCTTCGTCTTGAACTCTGTAGGGGCGGACATCTGGCGGTTGCTCAACGCTGGATGCGATAAACCCGCGATCGTCCAGCATCTTCTGAACCTGTATGACACCGATCCTGCAACGCTGCAGATTGACGTGTCCAAGATCATCAGTGACCTGCAGGTTGCTGGCCTGCTAACCGAGCCCGAAGCCGAGTTCTGAGTTTGTACTCCCTGAAAGATTACGGGCGCATGCTGTCCGACCGGGTGCGCATGCGGGCATACGTCCGCGCACTCGAGCAAACCGTGCGGCCAGGGTCGGTGGTCGCGGACTTGGGGGCTGGAACGGGAATTTTCTCCTTGCACGCCTGTCGCCTGGGTGCCCGCCATGTATACGCAGTGGATATGAGCCCGGCGATGACTGTAGCGGCCGCTGCCGCAAAAGCAAACGGGTTTTCCGAAAGGATCACGTGCATACAGGCGGATTGCCTCAGGACTTACCTGCCCGAAAAAGTCGACATCGTCATTGGCGATTTGCGGGGCACGCTGCCATTTTTTCCAGGCAATCTGGAAGCCTTCGCGCATGCTCAGCGCCACTGGCTGAAGCCGGGCGGTACGCTGATCCCGAAGCGGGATGTCTTGAAAGTTGCTTTGGTTCGCGATCGTTTGCTTTACGAGAAAATAACCGGGCCTTGGAGGCATCAGCCCGCGAAGCTGGACCTGAGCATCGCGCTGAAATGGGCAGTTAACCAGTTCGCGCACGTACACCTGAAAGGCTCAGCTCTGGCCAGCGCCCCTAAAACTTGGGGCAGCATCGACTACGGCGCGGGAATCCAGCGCAATGCCCAACCCCTTAGTTGGAAGTCTCGACGCCGAACCACGGCTTACGGATTGGCCGTGTGGTTCGACGCGGAACTTACCGCCACAATCGGATTTTCCAACCGCCCGGGCAGCAGCCCTGCTATTTATGGACAGGCATTCCTGCCCTTCGAAAACCCACTAACCATCTCTGCGGGCGAAAGTCTCCAGGCCGATATTCAACTGACGCAGCTGGACGATTACCTCTGGAGCTGGCAGGTCGAGCATCGCGGGAGCGATGGCGCTGTGCGCAGGACATTACGCCAGAGCATGTTCTTGGGGATGATGCTGACCACCGAGGCCCTCAAGAATTTGCGTCAGTGAGCAGAACGGGCGGTCGCTTACTACAGTTGTTCGGCTCGAGAACTTCTTGTTTCCCGGTCAGCCGCAACGCCCGGCGCAAGTGCTAACCACGCGCGCTAAAACAAACCTAAGCATGCTGTACTGGCGTTTGAAACACCCGGAGCTCAGTCCGCCCCGCGCACCAGCACGCCGGCAAGTAGTAGTTCCGTGTAGAAGCGCTGCCCGGTGTACTTCAGCCCGGCGCTTCCATCCAGCACGAGGCCTTTTCCGAACAGGCAGTACGGCACCACAAGCACCGGGCCCAGCAGAAAACGCCGCGCGCGATCGGGCCAGGATAGCTGGGCAAGTGGCGTTGAGCGCAGCTTGCGCGCCTCGAGCCTCATGTACTTGCGCTGCGCGTTGCGCCAGTGATCAAATGACTTACGGTCATCGTGATAGATCGGGTTGCGCAACTCTGCGATGCGGCCGACCAGCCGCAGACGCTGGGTATGCCCGTCCTGCACGTACTCGCCGCGTTCACGCCGAAAGAGCACAATAGAAGGCGGATACAACGACCCGCGCAGCAGCTTGCCGTCCACCAAGTAGACGAAGGGCACGCGGAATCCCGAAATGTCTTCGGGCGGCTGAACATCTCGGATTTCCGCGACTAGCGCTTCGGACAGCCGGTAATCTGCATCGAGCGCGAGCACCCAAGGAGTCGTCACGCCCGTCTCCCGCAATGCGACGTTCCATTGTGCCGCGTGCCCCGCAAACGTCCGCGCGACAACGCGCACCTCCGGATAACGCGCGAGGATATCGCGGGTCGCGTCCGTGCTGTTGCTGTCTACTACCACCACTTCGCTCGCCCACGAGAGCGCCGCGAGCGAGCGATCAATGTTGGGCGCCTCGTTGAACGTGAGGATCAGCGGTGTGATGTCCGCGAGGTTCACGACGCAGGCCTGGCGAGGACTCTCTCGTAGAGGGCGCGCAGGCGCTGACCCATCACGGCAGAGGAAAATTCGCGCCGCGCGACGTCCCGTGCTGCTTCGCCCATCCGCGAGCGCCGCTGCGCGTCACCGAGCACGGCGTCTATCCCGGCGGCGATGCTCGCGCCATCCGTCCCCGTGACCACGCCAGCGCCCGCCTGCTCAACGAGCCGCGCGAGCGCAACACCACGGGACACCACGCACGGCACGCCAGCCGCCAGAGCCTCCGCAACCGCTATTCCGAAGTTCTCGGAGTACGACGGCAGCGCGAACGCAGCTGCCCGACTGAGCAGCTCCGCCTTCGCCTCGCCGCGCACATCCCCTAGCCATTCGACGTGTGCCGCGATTCCGAGCGACTGGGCCTTGGCCTTGAGCGCCTGCTCGTATGCATTTTCGCCAGCGCCGGCAACTGCCAAGCGAAGCGCCGGGCGTACCGCTGCAACCCGCGCAACAGCATCAAGCAGGCCCTCGACGTTTTTCTTCGGATCGAGCCTGGAAAGAAAGACCAGTAGGTGCTGATCTACTTCCGCCTTCAAAGGGGCTATGAATGCTTCGTCCGGAAGCGCTAGCTGAATTACAACACTGCGCATCGGCGCGCCTAGGCCTTCCGCCTCGGCACGTTCTGCGTCGCTGGTGAAATGGACGGCTGCCGCATCGCGTAGAAGCGAACCTTCAAGGAGCGTAAAGGACAAGCGCTTGAAGAGGGGCCGGTGCTTACGCATCCCATACGCGTTTAGTGCGCCCAGCGGCCGGATGACGTAAGGCACCGTAGCGCGGCGCGCGGCCCAAGCGGCGACGACACTTGTGAATGAGAATAGCGCATGTACATGCACGAGGTCGTACTCCCTGACATGCGCAAGCATCCACCGCACAAAAGGAATTGACACCTTGTAAAACGTCGTGTCCCTGCGGAACAGGTGGCGGCGGCGTCCGCCCCGCACGTCATGCTCAATGGTGGTCATCTCCGTCGACAAGTCTGTGGCGCAGGTTGATGCCACTTCGACTTTCACACCGACCGCCGCGAGCGCCTGCTCCATGCTGCGCAAAGCCGCCGGCGGCCCGCCGTCGGACTCCGCCAAGGACGGAAGAACGTGAAGTGTTCTCACGGTGGGACCTCCAGCGTTATCCGCTTGAGCGCATCGCTAACGAGCGAGCTGTGACCGAGAATGTAAGGCCGCTTCTCGTCTCGTCATCGCCCCCCCGGACCTCGGCTCCGCAGGGCACGCAGTAGCGGCTCGCTTGCAAAGGCGGAAACTAGGGCCAGAACGATGAATTTCATGAGAACGCTGCCGACCAGTTTAATACTCGTTATCTCGAATTGTGCCGCGTGGATCAGAACAGTCGTGGCAAATGCATAACCCATCACCGACATCCCCTCGCGCGCCATGAAATACCGAAGAATTCCGCCCCACGCCATCCCGAGCATCGCGATAGGAACAAACATCAGATACGCGCCAAAGTCGACGTAAGTCTCGGCCAAGTAACCCATACTGATCGAAGTGCCGAAGTCGGAAACTGGCAGGCCAGTATATTCCCGGGTCATCTGCGAATCGGACGGGAGCACGTCCTTACCGGGGAAGAGGAGGCGCGGAGTGAGGACGTGGAGCACGGCCTGCCCCCACAGGGCTCCGTCAGTATGAGGAATGTGCGCTGGGACGCGACTCAGAATTGCCGCAAAGAAGTCCACGTACGCCAGACGTTCGAGCAAATTGTCGACGGAGTCGTCGAACGCATTGGCCTCCAACGTCGAGACCATCGATGCGAACGTTCCAATCATTTCAGCAGGCGAGCGGAGAGTTACTTGCTCTCCCGAGCCTTGGTTTAGATACGCCCGGAATTCACGCTTGATGCCAGTCCACGCCAACGCAAAGGACAGCAGGAGGACCGCCAAGATGGATACAACCCACAACAACCGCCTGTTGGACACCTTCGACGCCATCAGCGCAATGGCGCACACGAAAAACACAGTCTGCCATCCCGCAAAGAATCCGATGCCCGAGACGATTTCCAGCACGAAGGCGATCGGCACATAATACAGTCGGCGCCATCGGCGAAATACGAGATAGCTGAGCAAGAAGAACAGCACCCATTTCACCGCAGCGATTGCCAATAGAATCTGAGACAACGCCAGGACGTACCAAGCACCAAAAGACAACACTCCGCTAGCTACGCCGACTACCAAGTACGCGATAAATACGCGATCAAGCGAAAGGGTCTCCGCTCGACGATGAATGTTGGTGATCTGCGCGGCTCGGAAATGCCGCACGGCCATCCACATGCCCGCAGCAAGAACGACCAGTCCCGCCAGACTAAGCAGAGTCGCGCGGCCAACCATGTCAGGGGCCAGCGAATACAGTTCCGAAATTGGCACGTCGCGATAATTCGCGTGGAATACCTTGGCTGACACTTGGGCCCATTGGTAGCCGGCAGCGAAGAATAGGATAGGCGGCTCCCCTGGACGCCAGAGAGCGAGTACCAAGAACGTCAGCGTTGCCATACAGGCAAGCGTTAGCCCGGGGTTTGAGGAAAACGAGGCGAGAAACAATGAAAACAGCAGACTGACCACGACGAATGAACGAAAAGGCACCTGTTTTATGGAAGGGACCTTGGGTCCCTGCACAACAACGCTCTTCACAGGCCTCCTTTTGGGCCGCTCATTGCTGCCTCGAGAGAGGCGCTCATATGCTCGACGCTAAACAATTTCATAGCCCGCTGTCGCGCCGCTGCTCCGAGGCGAGTGCGAAGATCGACGTCGCGAATCAGGCGTCCCAGGGCCTCCGCAAGCTCATCTGGTCTTTCGGGCGCCACGAGTAACCCAGACACGCCATCCTCCACGATCTCGCAAAGGCCACCATTGCGCGTGGCCACGACTGGCACGCCCCGGATCGCCGGTTCCGCTGCAGCCAAGCCAAAACCCTCTTCCAACCGACTTGGCACAGCAGAGATGTCGGCGCCGGCGTAAATTTCGTCTATGTCGGATTCAAAACCCATGAACCGAACCGACCCCGATAATCCAGTTTCGTCGACTCGACGGCGCAAGCGAAGACCGAACTCGGTATCGCTTTTTCCGAAGATTCGGCATTCGAAACGAAGAGCTCGTTGCCGCAACATGGCAAGCGCATCGATCAGGTCTTCTAGACCCTTGGACGGTGAAACCTGGCCGGCAACAACAATCCTCACCAATTCTGAAATGGCTCGTGTGCTTTCACCGGTGCCAGGCGAAACCCCATTGGGAACCACTTCGATTCGATCAGGGGGAATGCCCAAGCGAAGCAACGATCGTCGCACCGCCTGCGAGACGGCAACAAACGCAAGTTTGGAAAACACTACGCGGAATATTCGCTGGTACCAACGGCTGGGCTGAAAGCACTCATGGACATGAAAGAAATCTCGGCCGCCCCGCATGAATGGAGAAAGCAGCACGACATGATGAAAGGTCGTGTGAAGTACAATGTCGGGCCGCGTGTCCGCCAAGAGGCGCGCATATCCAGTCCACAGCTTGGGCAACAACAGCATTTGATGTAGCGTCATCTTTAAGGGACGCCACGCCCAAGTTTTGGACACAAAACCCAGCGGCAGCCGAATGGCCGGGATACCTGCCTGATCGAGCCGTCGTGCGAACTCCCCATCACTCCAAGAAGACATCACGGAGGAAACGGTATGGCCGCGGCGCTTGAGTTCAGTCAATAATGATAGCGTTACGATTTCCTTGCCGGATACGTAACCTGCTCCGCATACAGACAGTATTCTCATGACCGCACCACCGCCGAACTTTTCGAGCGCAGCGCCTTAACGACATTTACTGTTGCAGTGAAAGAAAATCTCTCCGTTTGGTCCAGAAGGACTCGCTCGTTGGGTGGCGCCGATGCCAAATGACGCAGGCTCGCAGCCAGCCCGGCGATATTGCCGACCGGAAAGACAAGACGCGCGTCGACAGGCCGCACCAAATCTTCCGAACAGCCGCAAGCGTTGCTGACCACGCATGGCAGCCCACTGGCCATGGCCTCGTTGACTACGAGCCCCCACGTCTCGGCGTGATCGCTTGGCAATACAAGACAATCTGCAGCAGCGTAAGCGCGCGGCATTTCGGTCTGGTTAAGAAACCCAGCAAACGATGCCGGGGGCCGCGCTGACCGTACGGCGCGGGGAGTCTTCTGCCCATCCTCAGCGTCGAACCTAACGTCACATGCAGCGCGCACCGATGCGCCAAGGTGCCCGGTTCCCGCAAACAAGATATGCATCTTAGGGCCAGCGCCCCCTGCGCCTTTCGCAAGTGCCGCAACCAGATCAAGCGGACGTTTTTTGTCGATGAGCTTTCCAGCAAACAGCACACACCATGCGTCTTCCGGGATCGCCCACGCTCGACGTATTTCAGCGCGACCTGCGCGTAAGGCTCGAACCGCATTGCCGAAACGCTTGTTGTCTACGGCGTATGGAGCCCATTGCAAACGGTTCGTATCGACTCCGTACGACTGGTAAAGCCGCTTGTTAGCGGAGCCGATGCACAAGAATTCATTGACTCGGCGAAACAATTGCCCGAGTGCCGCACGCTTGAATGGCCGCTTCCACGCGGGTGTCGTCGCCAAGTCGTTGCTTTCGCCCCGCAGCCACAGCGGCATGCCCATGGCGGCGGCTTGCCATGCTGCTTGCCAATACGCCTGGACCTGCCAGCCGTTGATCCACAGTGCGTCGGCCCCGCTACTGCGCACCAAACTACTCATGGAGTCTCGCAGACGCAAACCAAAGCGCCCCACATCCCGCGCCCCACTCACCCTCACAAACCGATGCGGATACCCCTCCAGCATATTGAGGTCCCAACTGAAGACTTTGCCGAAGCCAGGGTCATAGCCCGGTCTCATGCCGTGGTCGGACAGGTACCAGACTTCAAAGTTGACGCAACCATCCGCTGCCAGCGCTTGCCAAAGAGGCACCTGATACTGAATGGGGTGAGTGGTGAGGATCGCCAGCATCAGGCTGCACATCCTTGGAGTAACGCTGCCCACCGTTCACCGTAAGTGTCCCAGGAAAACGACAGCGCCCGCGCTCTTGCTCTAGTCGCCATCTCGCTTACTTCTTGCGGGTCCTCGATGCAGCGCCGCAGGCAAGCAGCGAGTTGCTCCACATCGCCAGGCGCCAGTATGAGACCCTCGCGCCCGTGCGCCACGATATCGGGGGCAGCCGTCGCGGTCGTCGCAATGATTGGCAACCCGCTCGCCATCGCCTCCAGCAAAACGAGACCGAACCCTTCGGAGTAGCTTGGCAACACCAGCACGTCGCACTGTCGCAGGATAGAAGGCAGATCGTCGTGCTTGGTTTTTCCAAGGATCCGCAGGCCGGGGAGCGGCGGAATTAGCGACTGTACCGCCGGTGACACCGGGCCCACTAGCCACAGTTCTGCCGCTTTCGGCATAAGCGCACGCCAAGCCTCGCAGAGCAATGGAACTCCTTTGCGCGAACCTATGCTGCCCACGAAGACGAAGCGAAACCTGCGCGATGGAGTACGTTGAGCGGCCGGCGCAAAACGTTGCAAATCGACCCCATAGGGGTTCACGCAAATTTTACTCTCGGAAACGCCATGCTCTGCCAACGTTCGCCGGGTATACCCGCTCGCGACGACAATTCGGGCCGCAGCGTTATATTCCTTGGTTTCGCAGGCCAGAACGGTTGGATCCCTGGGCTCGACGGTCGAGCACCATGCAGGAAACCGGCGCAGCGCCTCTTCCTGCGCGCCCGCCTGGGCGAGTGGATGACAAATCGATTGGTCAAGTATGAATATCTTTCCATGGGCAGCAGCACGCTCCGCCAGCATCCATGAAGAAGTATCGAAACCGATGATTATGTCTGCGCGAGCAATCGAACTATCTGGGATTTGGCGCTGAAACGAGCGATTACGCTCGTGCATGACTGTCTGGCTGCTAAACCCGCGCCGGATTTTTCTCAGCGCCCGCCATTCGAGCAAGGGGGTGGTTTTGAGTTTTTTGGGCGGAACACCATATAGAACACGATTGGCCAATTCCGTGCCGAAGGTACGCTTGGGAAGGCGTTTCATTACCCGCGTCGGCAGACTGGCCTCCGGTAAGGCAAATCCGGTCCAGAATTCATGTAGCAGTCCTATGCGCTCTAGTTGACGCGCCAAGTGGAAGGAATACTGAGTGCCGGGATGCGCGAGCAGTACTTTCACGGTGGCTTCACCGTTGGCGCATGAGTCGAGCCGGGACTCCGGCTACAACCGAACCGGCAGGAAAGGTCTTCGTCACGACCGAACCGGCGCCCACGACGCAGAAATCTCCCAATTCGACGTTCTTCAAAATGATCGCCTTAGCGCCGATCCAGCATCCGTTGCCGATTTTTATGTGGCCGATGTCCATCGCGAGTCGATGTGGGGGAATATCTGGTTGATAGCGATGATTGGAATCAGCCAGATACACGCCCGGACCAAACATGTTCTCATCACCGATTTCAACCGAGCCACACGCGTCGATGGTCACGTCCCGGTTGAAATAGTTGTAACTGCCGATGCGAATGCGGCGCCCTTCAAATGCTGAATCCTCTGGCCAAAGCCAGCAGCCTTCCGTGAACGAATTAAAGTCGCCAAGTTGGATTTGCGACAGGCGACGGCAACGCACCCGTTCGAGGCGATTTCGTTTCCCAGCCTTGAGGCCAAGGCAACGGTACAAAAAGACTCTCAGCCGACTTGCGAATCCCCTAGGAGCCTTTAGCACGGCCCGTTCGATGAAACTCACACCTTGGTCCTCTGAGCAAATTCCTGGATCGCAGCCACGGAAACAGGGTTGCGCTGTACTGCAACCTCCGTGAAGTGACGAATGAAGAGGGCCATGCCGCGCAGACAGGGACGCAAGAGTCCATGGCGAAGCCCGAACCACAAATGACTCAACACTTTTCCCGGCAGCACCCACAGTACTAGTGGCAGCGGATACCGGCGCAAGGCAAAAGTGAGATCGTTGCAGACCCCCGACCGATGCTGAGCAGGGATGTCCCGCGCGACGGGCGTCTTCTCATGCCATACATGAAGCCCGGGTACCTTCGCTATCTCCCAACCCAAATCTAGCAACCGGACGCAAAGATCCTTCTCCTCAGCCCCGTAGAAACCGGGACTCTCAACGTAATAACCGGCTTCGCGCACTGCTGACAGCCTCAATACGTGTCCACATCCAATGAAAAGTCCTGCTTGAACAGCGCCCCCGAGAGGGACAACATCCGGGCGGTCGGGCGACAATATGTCGAACGCGAGCGCCCCGAGGCGATGGTTTTTTTCGAACAGGCGAACAGCAATGTCGAGTACATCATCTCGCATGAACCAAGCATCGTCATCGAGACTGCAATAGAGATCCACAGCCGCCTCAGCCATCATTTCATTGCGGGCACGCACGCACCCGATATTCTGTCCCGAGGATTTCCAACCAATGTGGGGATAGTTGCCACGCAGAGCGCTCGTCGCATCCGTAGATCCGCTGTCGTACACAAGTACGCCAGTGCCAGCGAAGGATTGACGAAGCGCCGACTGTATAGCAGCCGGCAATACGTCAGCTCTATTGTGTGCAACGATCCCCACGAGCACTCTCACACCGCGCCCCCAATCCTAGGTAAGGCCTTGAGAGTACGGACGCCGGCGACCTTTCCGCACAGGAATGCGGGCAGACTGCGCACGCCCGCAATCGAGCGCAGTTGATTGGCGACATGGAACAGCTCTAATAACGCAAACCGCAGGTGATCAGTCAACCGATGCCTTCCCAGGATTCGCGTCATCACGTAATAGCGATTCACAAACTCCATCTTCGCGAGCGCTCGAACGTTGCTTTTGTGCTCGCCAGGTTGGCTGTCGTGATAAATGCGAGCGAGCCTTGCGTTCGCGATCTGCCAACGTTGGGCTACTCGCAGAGACATGGTCAGATCCTCCATCAAGGAATATCCAGTGAATAATGGATCGAACGGGGGAACTGGCAGCGCCTCCCGTCGATACAATGTACATCCTGTATTCAGCCACTCCGTGGCCACGATCTCGGGAAGTTCGGGATTGTCGTCGGGAAGCAGATTCAAGGCCGGGCCGATTACTCGCCCAGCAAAAGAGGCCTCGCTCCGCCCATGCAGGATCGTGAATAGGAGCCGGCTGAAGCGTCCCGGCCGTCCGTAAACCTGGTTTGTGACCGTTGCACTCACGCCACCAAGCTTTTCGTCGGCGCTCAGGGCAGCCCACAATCGCTGCACGCATAGCGGTTCCAGCGTGATGTCGTCGTCACAGAAGAGCATGAAAGCATGGCGAGCCATGGCGATACCTTCATTGCGCTGGCTGGCAGCTCCTACGCTCCGCGCCCTAATCCACCGGAGGTCGGTCGCGCCGCTCGCGGACTGCTGACAGAGCTGATCCATCATAGTCCGGGTTTGTTCATCGCTCGACGCGTCAACGATGACAATTTCTGCGGGAAGCGGGGCCTGGGCAAGCAAAGAAGCAAGCGTCCTGCTCAGACTCGCAGCACGGTCTTTTGTTGGGATGACAACAGATATTGGAATCATCACCACTGGGGCCTCGAGGCCATCGAGGCCGCAGCGTCCCAACGACCTACCGCTCGCTTGGGAACAGCGATGACATTGCACACCCAGTCGATTCCGTCGAGCGACTGCAGCGGCATTCCCACTGGATGTCGCTGGCTTTCGAAATCATCGACATAATGGAGCGCATATCCTTCGAGCAATTCCTCGATGTCGCGGCCCTTATGGCCCATCTCCGATAAAGTCAACGGATTGAATTCGAATGCGACATAAGGCGGAGCTGGCCCCTTCAACAGGCTTGTCGCTCCTTTGAGTACATCGACTTCGCTGCCCTCGACGTCGACCTTTATGAGACTCGGAACGATGTCGAACGTCCGGCAGAAATCATCCAACGTGGTGCTGGCGGCGTACGCTATTCGATTGCCGACGCGGATGTTTGGTTTTTCCTTAACGACCTGCGCCAGCAAGGAGTCCCACGGGGCGTAGGAGATAGCAACTGGTCCTGAGCGGTCTCGCACCGCAGCCGGAATAGCGATCACGGTATGCGCCAAGTCGAGGGTTTCCACCGACTTCATGAGCTTCGCAAAGGTCGATGGAACCGGCTCGAACGCATAGATCTTCGGGCGCCGAGCGGCAAGTAATTGAGCCAGCTGCGAGGACCAATACCCAACGTTGGCGCCAACGTCGAGTATGACCGGAGCATTTTCTTGATGGAGGCAGGCCGCACATACGGTCAGCTCAACATGAAAAGCCGTGCGATTATAGAAAGGGTTTTCGCCCAGGAAGTCGCCGACGTGACACACGAATGGGTGTCCAAGCGAACTCTTAGCGGTGAAATGTGAGATACCCAAAACACGCAGGAGCGCAAGCCATCTCGTACGAAGGGCGGTGCTCATGGCTGACGCAATGCAGGGTACATCTAGTCAGACCCTCGCGGTGAGTCGAGCGGCAAAGACTTCCCGCCCCATGACTTCGGCAATTCGGCCCTCATCCATTCGTACCACGACGTCACAACCTTCAAGCGTGCTCAGCCTGTGCGCGATGATGACGAGGGTGCGGTGTCCGTGAAGTGAGCGAATCGAGGCCACCACCTCACGTTCGGTCTCGTGGTCCAGAGCAGCCGTCGCCTCGTCCATAACAATCAGCTCGCGGTCGTGGTACAGGGCGCGCGCAAGAGCGACGCGTTGCCTTTGTCCACCGGACAGACGAGCCCCTCGTTCCCCTAGACTAGTTGCCAAGCCATCGGGTAACTTCGACACAACCTCTCCGAGCCTGGCCACCGCAATCGCCGCCTGCACCTTGACCAAGTCGATCGCCTTTTCATCGACACCAAAAGCAATATTTCGCAGCAGAGAATCATCTGCGAGATATATTTGCTGGGGGATGTAGGCCATCCGGGACATCCAGCTGGGAGCATCGCGAAGATCTACACCATTGATGAGCACAGCACCCGTTTGTGGACGCAGCATTCCCAAGATTAAGTCAGCGGTGGTGCTCTTACCCGATCCAGACCTTCCGATCAGCCCAAGAGCCTGACCACGTCGGAGCTCGAACGATACGTGTGAAACAGCAGGCTCGGACGCGTCAGGATATGTGTACGAGACATCCTGCAATCGCAATACTTCGATCGGACGCTTGAGCGCATCCGGCTCGCCGGTAATCCTGATGTTTTGAGGAACCGCCCGCAGTTCGCTGGCCAACTGCTCCAGACCGTATCGGTTCATGCGCAGGCTATTAATGCCCGTCATGAGGCCAGTAACCCCGGGCATCAGGCGAATTGCGGCTACCGCAAACAGACTCAACAACGGCAACGCGGTGGCTGCTTGAGACAGGGAGACGATAACCAGCACGCCGGTGAGCCCCACGATGAGGGTCCACTCCATCAAATATTTAGGAAGGCTGGTTAGGGCACCATATATTGCGTTTGCGGACGAGAAGCGGTCACTGTGAAAGCGAAGATGCTTGAGACAGTAGGCCTCCACGCCAAGAAGTCTTATTTCCCGGAGCGCCGAGATCGTTTGATTTACTTCCTGCACCGTCCGCGCGGAACTCTCGGTTACCGTTTTTCCGCTCTCGGCGAGTCGCTGGCGGACCACTCGCGCGTAACCAAATATGACGGCGCCCAAGAATGCTGTCAGAAGAAGAACTACGGCCCAGTCGACCCACAGCAAGAACACAACAATCGAAACAAGGATGATGCTATCCGCGAATAGCCTCAGCAGCGGGAGCAAGGTGCCGCTCGAGAACTGCCAAGTGACGGTTACGATCGAGTTGACGATGTCAGCGGTGTTCCTTCTGACGATGTCGTCGTAAGGCCTTTGAAGATACGAGGCCATCAGCCGCTCCATGAGCAAGCTGCGTTGGGTTTCACCGAAACGGACGATCCTGCGCTGAATGCCGTAGCCAGCCACGAGTTTGACGGAGAACACGATAAGCACGAGGAGCGACACGACCACTACGCCCAGATCTGCCACATTCGCCAGCATTGCAGGCAAGAGATCTTCCCCGATCGATCCCGGGCTTGAGACGGACACGATTAAGGGCGCGACAAGCCCCAGGCCAACCAGGTCAAGGATGGCGAGTATTAGCAAGTACCCCACAATTCTTGGCAGTTTGCGGGCGCCGGGGCCCAGCACCCGCAAGAATGTTTCGAAATACGTGATCATTGGTTGCCGCGACGACGATGATGTAGATGGCTCACCACCCTCGCTACGCTCGTCCGGAAATTCTTGGGACCGAACCGAGCAACCAAGTTCTGCGAGCCCTTCGAGCCTTGCCGCAACGCTGCCTTGATCGCCTCGAGAATGTCTGTTCTGTTGTCCGGATTGATGCATCTGGCGGTCAGGCCATCACAGCTAGCGTCCAAACTACCATCCCGGTTTCCCGCGATGATCGGGACGCCTCGCAGCGCAGCCTCGAGGAACACGATCCCAAACCCTTCCTTGGAACTTGGCATGACAAACACATCCGCAATTGCGTAGTAATTTTCCAACTCTTCCGGCGATACGCGCCCAGCAAAGTGAATTGCGTCCGCAACACCATTGAGAAGAGCCAGGCGCTCCAAGTTCACGCGGTTATCGCCATCGCCAACGATGACGTATTTGACTGTTGGATCCCAAGCGACTAGTTCGCGCATCGCATCAATGATCTTGTCGTGCCCCTTGTATCGGTCACCGCGATCAAGACGCGAAACCGTCAATAGCACAGACTTGCCGGTCAGGCTGTAACGCTCCCGTAATTCGCGACTACTTACATAAAGCCGTGCCGGCGGTTCATAGGTATTTGGCAGTACCTTTATCTGGTCTGCGGGCAAGTCGGTCCAAGCCAGGAATCTTCGGCGGGTATGCCGGCTCACCGCTGTGACTAAGTCGGCCATACCGACGAGGCGACGGATAGAAAACCACCTCGGGAACGACTCGCCCAGATGATCGGACTCGCTCGGATTATCCCACGCCTCGATTCCATGGACCTGCAGCCACCACGGCCGGTCGAGCAGTTTTGCGATTAGCCATGCAAGCGGCGCCACGAACAGGTGGCCACAGAAAATAACGTCAGGGCGCGTTCGCACGGCAAAGAGCACCGCGCGAAACGAATAACTGATCCGGCCGGCGCTCGGACGGAGCTGCTGGACGCCTGTTGCCATTTGTCCTGCTTCAACAGCACTCCGACGAGGCAGGATGGTGACCGCCTCAACAGTGTCAAGCGAAGCGAGCGCCCGTATTAAATCGCGGTTGTATTGGGCAATGCCCCCGTACCCTCCAAACGCATCTGTGACCAATGCCAGAACCTTCATAATGCGGGCTCAGCAAAAAGTGAACCCACGACGTGGGACCAGCGCCGGGCCCAAGGGCACCCTGGCCGGCTCAGACCCTGCACGAGGCGCCAGCCACCGAGGCTATCTTCCTCCTGAAGCCACTGCGCGATGGGCGTCTGGAATCCGGTCTTGGCGCGCTGAAGTACCGCCATCGGCAGTGGCACGCTCGGGCTGCTGGCAACCATGGACTTTTCGAGTCGCGGGGCAACCACGCAGTGACGCAACAACTCCACGTCCACGTAGGGCACCCGCACCTCAAGCGAGTGCGCCATGCTGGCCCAGTCGGTGTCGCGTAGCAGCTGGTTTCGCATATAGAAGGAGGACTCGAGCGTCGAGACTCTTGCAAAAGAATCGCCCGGTTCTGGCTGCAGCGCGGCACCGAGCCGAATATCCAGCCGCAACCGCCGCAGGCCATTGCGCAGCAGTTCCGCGTCAAGCAATTCCGGCAAGTCCCCCGGCAGAAACAGTCCCCTGCGCAGAAACCAAGCACCCGTAAAGCTCCCACCGAGATCCACCATGCCGCGCAGTTTTGGACTGGCGTTTGGGAAAAAACCAGCCGCAAAGGCGCGAAATATAGTCCCCGCTCCGGGGAGACGAGCAGGACCGGAAATCCAGCGCGCCCATTTTGGAACGTCCTTAAACGATGTGTAGCCGCCGAATAGCTCGTCCGCGCCCAAGCCCGATACCGCCACCTTTAGTCCTCGTTCAGCTGCGGCCTTGGCGACGAACCATGTGTTGAGTCCATCGATGCTCGGCTGGTCCATCGCGGCAAGCGCCGCTGGCAATTCCTCGCGGAACACATCGCGCGTCACGCGATACTCTTCGTGATCGGTCGCGTACCTCCGAGCGGTCTCCGCAGCCAGCGGGGCTTCGTCGGCGGGGGTATCACGAAATTCATCGAAGGTGACAGTCACCGTGGTGATGCTTCGCTGACCCGCATCGCGCATGAGCCCCACGAGTGCGCCGGAATCCACACCCGAAGATAGGAAGGCGCCGACGGGCACGTCGCCGACGAGGTGATGCTTAACGGAGTCAAGCAACGTCTCTCTTAACGCGGTTTGATCTTGGTTGCCCACTTGGCGCACTGCTCGTGCGGCAGCCCATGTGCGTGCAATCGAAAAGTGGGACACAGGCGCCTGGGCCCCTAATGAATCGACTCGCATATAGCTACCGGCCGGAACGCTGCGAATTTCCTGGTACAGCGTGAATGGCTCCGGCACCGAGCCGAGCAGGTAGAACCCGACGATTCCAGCGGGCTCAGGCTCGCGGGATACGGCCCCGCTCACGAGCAAGGCCTTGACCTGGGACGCCACGCGGCAGGTCCAGCCATCGTCCGCGTAATAGAGCGGCTTGATGCCGTAAGGATCCCGCGCAAGCAGCATTTCCCGGCGGTCCGCATCCCAGAGAGCGAAGGCGTACATCCCGCGCAGCTCCGCAAACATGTTCTCGCCGTACGCGCGATACGACTCGATGATCACTTCCGTGTCCGACTGCGTGCGAAACCGGACACCTCGAGCCTCGAGCTTCGCTCTTAGCGCGCGGTAGTTGTAGATCTCGCCGTTGAAGCTGATGACGATCTTCCCATCCGCGCTCGCCATGGGCTGATTCCCGGCCGCACTAAGGTCGATGATCGAGAGGCGACGATGGCCCAAGCCAGCGTGGCCGTCGTCAGACAGCCACAAGCCCTCGGCGTCCGGGCCTCGCGCGCGCATGTGGTCACGGATACGCACCAACTCGTCACGGTCGACCGGGTTCGACGCGTAGTGGTAAGCAAAGATGCCGGCGACGCCGCACATGCTGGGGAAAATCCTTCGCTGCGCTCGGAACGAGGGCCAGGGCTACTGCTTTTGGCCGTAGCGATAACGCCCGTAGCTGTACCGATAGTGGTAGTACTGCGGGTGAACGTAAGACCCGACGCTGGGCCGCAGGCCGTTGAAGATCAGGCCGTCGACCTTGATGCCGTTCTTCGCGAACCGTTGCACGCAGTCCTGCACGTCCGGCACAGTGCTGATACCCCCTCGGATCGTGACGAACAGCGCACCGGCAGACTTCGCGACTAGCACTGTGTCGGCAAGGTTGAGGATCGGCGGTGTGTCGACGATGACGAGGTCGAAATCCTTGCAGGCCCCTTCGACCAGCTCGATAAAGCGGTCGGAGCCAAGTAACTCCGCGGGATTGGGCGGCAGCTTGCCAGTGGGGATGACCCAGAAGTTGTCGAGTCCTCCGCGATAGCGGATCTGTTTGAAGTCGGCCTGCCCGACGATGCCTTCCGAGAGCCCCGGGCTGCGCTCTATCCCGAACATTTTGTGCATGCGGCCTTTGCGCATGTCGGCGTCGATGAGCAGCACCTTCTTGCCGGTATCGGCCATCAGGCGCGCAAGATTCGCCGCGACGAAAGACTTGCCCACATTCGGGGTCGAGCCGGTGATGACCGCAAGGTTGCGCTTCGCATCCATCATCGCGAAGTGGAGGCTCGCCCGCAGGCTGCGCAAGCTTTCGACGGCAATGTCCTTCGGGTCGGTTTCCGCGAGGAGCGAAACCCCCTTTTCGGACTTATCGAGCGATCCTTGCTTGTCGCTGTAGGGGATCGTCGCGTACACCGGGATGCCTATCTTGCGCTCGGCATCCTCGGCCCAATTAAGCTTTACGTTAAGGTGTTTGCGCAGGAACACTGCGGTGAGTCCCGCGACGAGCCCGATGCCCGACCACGACAGCAGCAGCCAGCGGGCGCGCGGCTCAACGCGATGGTTGACTGGCAGGGCCGTGTCCACGATCCGGACGTTGCCGATGGTGCCGGCCTTTGCTAGGCGCAGCTCCTGTGCCTGGTTCAACAGCAGCACGTACAGCTCACTCGCGACTTTCGAATCGCGCGAGAGTTGCAGCAGCCGCGCCTCGGCGTCCGGCAGCGCCGCGATCTTCGTGTTAACGCGGTCGCGCTCGCCGCGCAGTTGATTTGCCTTGCGCACTACGGCGGCGAGCGCGGGATGTTCTGGCGTGAGCGTCTGCGCCAGCTCCGTGCGCTGCAACTCCAGTTCCGAAATCTCGCGCTCCAGGGAAGTGAGCGACTCGAGAATGGATTTGGCGCCTTCGCTGAGCTGGTAGGGGCCGCTGCGCGAGCGCTGCTCGAGCAATGCCTGCTCCGCGGCCTCGACCTCCGCCTGCAGCTTCGGAAGTTGGGCGTTCAGGAACTCGAGTTTGCGCTCGGCGCCCTGCGAAAGGCGCTCGATGTTTTGCCGGAGGTAGGTCGTCGCGATGGCGTTGGCGGTGTCTGACGCCTGCTTGGGGCTGGACGACCGCACGGAGAGCTCGAGTATGCCCGTGCCCTGGAACGCACCCTTTGATCCGCGCTCCGTGATGCGCAGCCGGCCTCGTAGCGAATCGGCCGCGTCCTTGATACGCATCCGGGCCACTGCGAATTCGGTGCCCGGCCGGGCCGTCAAGGCGGCGATGGTGAGGACGACCTCGCCGTCGGCGCCTAGCGGGATGCGTAATTCCTCGCCGACACGCCCCGCGGCATTCATACCCTCGCCCGCATGGACCGTGTAAGCCCCGGCATCGCCGGCTACGACCGTAAGCACCATTTCCTGCAGGTTGTCCGGCAGGCGCAGGCTGGTGACGTCGATCTTCTCCCCGCCCCAGGCGTACTTGCCGGACAACGGGATGTACCAAGGGTCCGAAGCGAGCCCCGCGCCGCGATGGCTCCGCGCGATCGCGGCCCCGATCGCGCCCAAATAGATCGGCGTTGCGTTGATCGCGAGGCTGAGTTCCTCGGCCGCCGCGCCGAGGATGCTCCGTGACTTTAGAATTTCGATCTGTGCGCTCGTCGTGTCGGGCAACCAGTACGACGACGCGCCGAGCATCTCGGGGCCGACGGCGAACCCGGAAGAATTCTTTTCGATCTCGATCAGCGCGCTTGCTTCGTACTGCGGCGGCGTGACCCAACCCTTGAAAAGGCCGAACAGCGCGCCGGCGACGAGAAAGCTGACCGCCAGCGCCCAGTAGTCGAGAACCGTCGCGACGGCCGAGCGAAGGTTGAAGAGTTCCTCTTCCGGTAACGCCGCGAACTGCGGCGCGCGCAGGTCAGGGCTCGTGGGCGAATTCACTAGTTGTTCACCGTGTTCGCAAAAATGCCGCCCTGCAGCAGAGTCTGGAGCGACGGCGCGATCTGGGTCAGGAAGCGATTCCACCGGCTGATGTTGGCTTCAGCCACATAAATCACATCCCGCGGCTGCACCATGAACGCATCCGCCAGCAGCAGCGCATCGGCCTCGTTCGCGTTGAGTTGGAACACATCCGGTTTTTCGAGCCGCCCGCGGATCACGTAAACGCGCTCCGCCTTTGCGGTCTGCTGGTTCACGCCGCCGGACGCCATCAGCACTTCAGCCAGCGAGGTCCGCCGCTCAACGATCTCGAGCAGCGCCGGTTGCTTCACTTCACCGAGCACATACACGTAGCTGCGCTCGACCGGCGTCACGTACACCACGTCGCTGTCTTGCAGCAGCGGATCCCGCCGCAGGTCGCCGCTTTTGAGCAGGGCGAGCACATCGAAGATTTCCACTTTGCTGCCGCGAGTGATCTGCACGCGGCGATAGTCACCGCTTTCCGCTTGGGGGTTCTGTTGTTGTTGCGTACCGACCGGCCGCGCAACCAGATCGCCCCGCAGCAGCGGCGTACTCCCCGCCAGCGTCAGCGCCCCCACCAGGGTCAGCGGCACATCCGTCACCGGCAGATACCCCGGCTTTGGCACCTGCCCCGCCACCAGCACCTTCTGACTCCGGAACTGCGTCACCGACACGCTCACCTGCGGCGTCTTGATGAACCGGCTCAGTTCCTTCACGACCTGATCCTGCATTTCGCGGATCGACGAGCCCTGCACCTTTACCGGACCCACGTACGGCAAGTAGATCGTCCCATCCGGCGCAACGATGAACCCGCGATCCTGCTCGCGGCCGGTGGGATAGGCCGAGGGCGCCGTGTTGAACGGCACTGCGGCGATGCTGGGGATGGAGATGTCGAGGACGTCGCCTACGCCTACGCGGTAGAGGTAGGTGGACGGGTTCGCGCCTTCGAGCTGGGGGACGGCGGGTTTGGCGGCGGCCTTCTGGGCGACGAGTTGCGCGGTGATGGGCTGGACGGTGATGTCCAAATCACGGTCGGCTTCCTCGTTCGGAAGGTTCAGGTAGAGGCCGGTGCAGGCTTGTAGGCAGACGGCGGTCAGGAGCGCGGCGGCACTTGCGGGGAGGTGGTGGCTCATGGGACGCGATTCTTCGCTGCGCTCAGAATGACACTGGGACTTCGAGGCGGGCATTGTTCCACAACCCGCTTTTCTGGGCGGCTATTTGGCCGAGTCCGGCTCGTTTTCCATGGCGGAATCGCCCGGGACCGACCTTGACCTGAGCCTCTCCCCCATCCCAGCCGCCGGCCGCGCCAGCCGTGCGAGCCGCCAGTACGCCAGGCAGTAGCCGAGGACGAACAACACCGCGATCAGCTGCTGCATGCGTGTGTCATCGCACCACGCCACGGCGAAGCACGCCAACCCCGCATTGACAACCCAGAACGGCACCGGGGTCAAAGAATTGCGCCAGGCTTTGTGACCCTTGCGGCGCCCGCCGGTCCAGCGCCACGACAGGCGGCGGTAAACCAGCGAATGCAGGTGCCGGGCATCGGGCTCGCCAATGTGCGTGCGATAGATCAGCACGCGCCGCAGGATCGAAAACAGGGTCTCCCACACCGGGTAAACCACCAGCGCGAACGCAAACCACGGCGACACGCCAGGGTTGCGCATGATCAGCAACGCGGCGCCCAGGGCGATGATGCAGCCGAGCACGTACGCGCCGCCGTCGCCAAGAAAAATCTTTCCGCGCGGCCAGTTGAGCACCAGGAAGCCGAGCGTCGCCGCGGCCGGAATCAGGCAGAAGGCGGCAACGAATAGATCACCCTGCCGGTAGCCCACCACGCCGAGGGCGGACAAAACGATCATGGTCACGCCGCCGGCGAGGCCGTTGTAGCCGTCGATCAGGTTCACGGAGTGCGCGACGCCGGCTACCGCCAGCAGCAGTGCCATGTACGAGAACGGCAGGAACGCCAGCAGGCCGTCGAGCCAGGCCATGTCGGAGCGAGCCAGGCGCACTCCCGCAAGGCTGAACGCCAGGGACGCCGTCACTGCGGTCAGCAACAGGCGCACGCCGGGGCTGACGCGGCGCGTCACGTCCTCCACCAAACCGCCCCCGAAGGCGGGCAGCAGCGCCAGGATCAGCAGCCCGAACAACGCTATTTCAGCCCTGGGCAGTGGGACCAGCGAGCCGGCCACCGCGATTCCCGCGAGCACGCCGACGCCGCCGACGCGGGGCGTGGGTTGGGTATGGAATTTCTGCGGCTGTACCCCCGGGTGGTCGCCGGTGTACCCGAGATGCCACCTTCCTGACCAGACAATCAGGAGGCAAAGCAGCAGGGAGGTGGCAAACGCCGTGAAGAGGATTAGCACGCTGCATTTTGCGCCTGATAAAGGGGCGCCAACAATCGCCATTAGTCGATGTTTGGCTGGCCGGGTTCGGCCTCTCGCAGGTCTGAGAATACCGCCATCACCCGCCGGTTCTTCGCTCGGCCCGCCTCGGTCTTGTTGTCGGCGACGGGCTGGCTCTCGCCGAGGCCCACCGCGCTGATCCGCTCGGGCGCGATCGCGGTGCCCTGCAGCACGAATTCACGGCACGCCTTGGCGCGCCGCTCGGACAATCGCTGGTTGTAGCGCGGCGGACCGTCCGAGTCGGTGTGGCCCTCGAGGCGCACGCGCAAGTTGGGTCCCTCGAGCAGGCGCTCGCGCACTTTCACCAGTTCTGCCTCGTACTCGGGCTTGACGGCGTGCCGGTCGAAGTCGAACTCGATGCCCTTGATCTCCACCACCACGACCGGCGCAATAGGCAAGGTGCAGCCGTCAGCGCCGACGATTTCGCCGGGCGGTGTGTCGGGACAGGCATCGCGGCAGTCGGGGATCTTGTCGGCGTCCGCGTCACAGCCGCACGGATCCTTGGGGCAACCGCACTCGTCGACCTGGGTCCTGAGCGGGCCGGCCGGGGTGGACAACTCGCCCGGCGTCGCGGGGCAGTTGTCGTCGATGTCGAAAACACCGTCCTTGTCGGCGTCGGTGGTTTCCTCGGGAAAGCGGCCTTTCTGGAGAAATTCGCCGGTGTCCGGGAACGGCTGCTCGCCCGACGGGCGCGGACCCATTTCTACCGGCCCCGAGGGTGGCTCATCCTGGCCCCAGGCCAGTGGCGCGGACCACAACGCAAAGCCGAAAATCGCGCCGAGCGTTACCGACTTAAGTCGCAAGGACATTTGTCTACTGGCAAGAATTGCATGACGCCGTATCGTTAAGGCGCTGCCGCTGGATTCCCCGGCAGTGAGGGAGGACACAGGGGAATCGTGGATGCGAGAGGCAAGGAGCACCCAATGAGTACAGCACGTTTCGCGACGAATGTTCTTGCGGCCACCACCCTGGTGCTCGCCAGCACCGGGGGGTATGCCGGGACTTCCACCAACACTCTGACCAGCATCGCCACGGTCACCGATGCGTGCGACATCGTCGGCATCGGTATGGACTTCGGCGTGACTTCCGTGCCGCTGCCGGCAGCGGGGTTGTCGTCGATCGTCACGCCCAACACGTCGATCGGCAACGTGGTGACGGCCAACACCTCGCACCCACTGGCCGCCGCGGATGGCGGCGCCACCGACACGCTGGCGCTCAGCGCTCCGGCGCCGAGCGGCACGCTGATCAACACCGCGCTGTCGGCGGTGTCGACGGTGGCCCCGGGCGTGTACGTCGCCTGCACCACTCCGCCGACCGCAATCACGATCACCAGCGCCGCTGCGGGCGCAACGCCGTACAACCTGCCCGTCACGCTGGCCAGCCTGCCCTCCGGCACGTTCAGCGGCAAGATGTCGGGCGTGGGCGGCGGCGCGACGTCGAGCAACAAGATCGACTACACGATGACGTTCGTCGGCACGCCGGTTTCGACCGCGATCGCAGGGCTGCCGCTGGGCCTGTTCATCGCTTCGTTCCTCGCAACCGGCGCAGTGCCGGGCTCGCAGGGCTCGGTGGTGCCGGGGTTCTACGCGGACGCGGCTACGGCGCAGGTGGATTTCTAGAACCGGTCGGAGCAACCTGTCGTGCCCGCACAGGCGGGCATCGCGAGGCTGGATAATTCCGTGAAAGCGTTCATCGCGCTGTGCGCTTTGCTGCTGGCGGGTGGCGCACAGGCTGCGGGCCTGCGCATCGCGCCGCTGCGGCTGGACCTTTCTGCCGCGCAGAGTTCCGGACAAGTCGAGCTCACCAACTTCGGCGCCGCGACCATGGCCGTGCAGGTGAGCCTGGTGGCGTGGAGCCAGGTCGACGGCGTCGACACCTACGTGCCGAGCAAGGACATATTCTTTGCGCCGCCAATCGTGTCGGTGCCGGCCAACGGCAAGACGCTGGTGCGCTTTCGCCTGCGCGCGGCGGCGTCGAAGGACGCCGAGCGCAGCTATCGCGCGTACTTCCACGAAACTTCTCCGCCGCAGGTGCAGAACCAGGGCGGCATGTCGTTCCGGCTGAAACTCGGCGTGCCGCTGTTCGTGGGCCCGATCAGGCCGGGTGCGCCCAAACTGCAGGTCCAGATCGCGCCGGCGGACGGAATGCTGAACCTCACGCTGGCCAATCCCGGCAACTCGCACTTGAAGATTCTCGGCATGGAACTGTACCCGGCCGACGTGGCGCGCGATGACCCGCGGGGCGCGCCGATTGCGTCGGCCACGCACAGCGCCAAGGGCGCCAACTACCTGCTGCCCGGCAGCACGCACGCGTGGAGCCTGGCGGTGCCCGCGGGCACCGACTTGTCGCGCAGCGTGCTGCTGGTGCGCACCGACGACTACTCGGGCAAGGCCGCGCCGGGCATGACAACGCGCGGTTGGCTGTGGCAGACCCCGTCGCCCGGCCCGCCAGCCTCGCCCTGAGGCTCGCTTACCGCGTCGTGCTGGCACTCGCGGTGTGCAGCGGGTCGGCGCGGGCGACGCAAGAGCCCACCCGCCCCGCTGACGTTCCGGGCGATTCCTGCTCGGCCACGGCGGCCGAAGCCGCGCCGGCGTACGTGCCGCGGTTGCTGCGCGTCACCGTCAACGGCATCAACACCCGCCAGGAATATTTGTTCCTGCAGCGCCGCTGCGGCGCGTTGCTGGCGCGGCGGCAGGACATGGAAGCGCTGCGCGTGAAGACCGCCGGCGCGCCCACGGTGGAGATCAATGGCGATCCGTACCTCAATCTCAACCGCTATCCGAAGCTGGTTTACGTGCTCGACGAATCCGGTCAGGCGCTGGAGATCGATGGCGAGCCGGAGATTTTCTATCCCACCGTGATCAACCTGGAGCAGGACCGCCTCGCCGCGACCGGGCCGGTGCTGCCGGGCGGCTTTCTCAATTACGGCCTTTTCACCAACGATCGCGTCGAAGGCGGCAATCGCGGCTTCACGGGTTCCGCGACGCTGGGTGTGTTCGGCGAGCCGGGCGTGCTGGTGTCGGACTGGCTGGGATACAAGTTCGACACAGTCGAGCGCGTGGTACGGCTCGGCACGACCTTTTTTCGCGATTATCCCGAGCGCATCAGCACCTTGCGCATCGGTGACGTGTACTCCCGCGGCGGCGCGTTCGGCGGCAGCGCATCGCTGGGCGGCGTGCAGTACGGCACCAACTTTTCGACGCGGCCGTATCTCATCACCACGCCGGTCGAGATGATGGAAGCCGCGACGCGGCGCATGGCGGTGGTCAACCTCTTCAACGCCGAGTTCGACGACCCGGAGCGCCAGTCGCGCGCGGCGTTCCTCAGCGGCATCGCCACGGCGCCGCACGGGCCGGTGGAGATCCTCAACATCCCGACTTACCAGAACGGCGAATACGTGCTGACGCTGCGCGACCAGCTGGGCCGCGAGTACACGGTGCGGCAAGCGTTCTTCTTCAACCAGGGGCTGCTGCGGCAGGGGCTGCACGATTTCAGTTACGAAGCCGGCGCGCGGCGGCTGCGTGGCGACCGCGACGAGTACGGCGATGCGTTTGCCGCGGCGACGCATCGGTACGGCTTCAGCACCCGGTTCACCGGTGAGGGGCACGCCGAGGTCACCGAGGACATCCAGGCCCTCGGCGCTACCGGATCGCTGGTCGTGCCTCGCGTCGGTGTGCTCAGCGCAAGCCTGGCCGGTTCGCACGCGGGCGGCGCGGGCAGCGGCTTGTACGGCGCGCTGACGCTGGAGAATCGCTATCGCGACACCGGCTACGCAGCGCGCACCGAATGCCGCAGCGAGAGCTTCTTTCGTGCGAGCGAGGATCCCGCGGTGGGCGATCCGCTGATGTGCCGCGGCTTTGCCAGCGTGTCGTACGCGCTGACGCCGTTCGACAGCGTCGCGGTCAGCGCGGCCGGCGCGACCTTGCGCGGCGCGGCGGCGGACAGCCTGGGTTACCGGCTGGGTTACGTCACGCGACGCTGGCCCGGCCTCAACCTCACCGCTTTCGTCGGGCTCACCGAGCAGCCGCAGCGCGACGAGAGCTTCGGCGTGCTGGCGTCGGCCTCGTTCGCGACGCTGCGCGACTGGGCCGGGGCGCCGGCGTCGCGTCCGCAACCCGCATCGCTGCTGGATCCGCGGCGCGTGCAGGGCAACCTCGCGGTCGAGGGCGGGCGCCACCGGCAAGTCAATGCGCGCGCGCGGGTGAGTTCCAACGCGCGCGTCGGCGAGCACGATTTCGGCGTGCAGGCCGGCACCTCGCTGGGCGGCGCCGCGCTGCAAACGCTGTCGGGAAGCTGGAGCAATCGCTACCTGGTCAGCTCGGTGGGCGTAAGCCACACCGACAGCGACGATTACTACACGGCGGGCGGTGCGAGCGGGCTGGTCTACATGGACGGTGGGCTCTACCCGGCGCGGCCGCTGACCGGCAGTTTCGCCGTGGTGAAACTCGGCCCCGAGCACGCGGGTGTGCGCGTGAACAGCTATCGCGCCGATGCCGACGGCGACGTCCTGGTGTCGCCGATGCAGCCGCATCGCGAGAATCCGGTGGTGATCAATGGCGCGGACCTGCCGATGAACGCGCGGTTCGATGGGCTGAACCTGGCCGCAACGCCGCGGTTTCGCAGCGGCGTGATCCTGCGGCCGGGGATTCGCGTGCTGCGCGATGCGCTCCTCACCGTGCAGTTGCGCGGCGCCGACGGCGCGGTCGTGCCGCTGCCGCCCGGGGGTTACGCGACGCTGCCGGAATCCGACGAGCTGTTCCCGGTGGGTGAAGCGGGCGCCTTGTACGTGATCGGCCTGCAAGCCGCGACGAAGGTCACGGTGCACTGGAACAACCAGCAGTGCACGCTGGACATCGCGCTGTCCGGCGCGCCGCCAGTCGACGCCATCCCCGAGCTCGGGCCCTACGTCTGTGAAGGAATCGCGCCATGAAGAAGGGAATCGGCGTATCCGCCCTCGCGCTGGCGAGTGCGCTGCACGTGGGCCCCGCGACCGCGGCAAGCTGCACGATGCTGAGCGTGCCCACGCTGGACTTTGGCTTCTACACAGCCGTCAGCGGCGATGTCACCGCCGAGGGCAACCTGCTGTTCTCGTGCGTGCCCGACTTGTTGCAAACGTCCGTGACGTACCGGGTTGCGCTGGGCGCCGGCGCTGGCGGTTCGTACGCACCGCGGCGGCTGATGAGCGGAGGCATGGGTCTGCGATACAACGTGTATCGCGATGTGTCGCGCAGCCAGGTGTGGGGCGACGGGCTCAACGGGACGTGGGCCGTGGTCGGCGCGTGTACCGCATCCTGCGCAGTGCCGGTCTACGGAAAATTGTTTGGCGGCCAGAACGTTCGCGCCGCCCAGTATCGCGACGACGTAGTCATCACCCTGGAGTTCTAGTAGGATTTCGCCCCTCTCGGGACGGTTAGCTCAGTCGGTAGAGCACCGCTTTCACACGGCGGGGGTCACTGGTTCGAGTCCAGTACCGTCCACCAACCACATCCAGGGCCTGCGCAAGCGGGCCCTGATCGTGCCGGCCTCAGGCGGATCGCAGCCCTAGATGCTCCACAAACGGCTCGAAATCCTTGTCGCTGAATAGCAATGAGTGCCCGTCAGACAAACAGCGCGTGGCGATGATCGTATCGATGGTCTTGCGGACGGTAACGCCCTTGTCGCGCAAGGCCCTGTAGTTAAAGGCGGCCTGGATGCCAATCTCACGGCCGCCCAACTCGATCACCTCCATCGATGTCAGGAGTTCCTTCGCCTGCTCGAAATCCTTGTCGCTCTTGAACCCTTGCAGCACCTCGGTGAGCATCAAATCGCCTGTCGCAAGGATCTCGGTTCCCAGCAGCGCGTCGAGCCTTTCCGCCTGCGGGGTCGCCGTGCCCCGGAAATAGTCGATCCAAACGCTCGAATCGACCAGGATCATTTGTCCGTTCTCATGGCGGCGAGGTCGCCCGTCCACTTGAGCTTTCCCTTGAAGCGGCGGACACCTTCCTGCTTGCGCAGCCGGACCACCGTACGCAGGCCGAGCTCCACGGCTTCCCGCTTTGTCCTGAGGCCCGTGAGCCGGAGCGTTTCCTTCATGAGTTTGTCGTCGATCACGATGTTGGTACGCATGTGTATACTCCTTAGTATGCGTACACATTCTACGCCCGCGGTCCTGACAAACTCCAGCGACTCCTGACCTGGTCACCATGCCCTCCGTGTTCCTCCTCGCCGCCACCCTTGCCGCCCTGGCGGCTGGTCCGTTTCTATATGGAGCGGCGCGCCGCAGCCCGGCTGCTTTGGCTTTCCTGGACGGCTTCGTGCTGGTCAGCATCGCCGGCCTCGTGATCCTCGAGGTCGTGCCGGGCACGTTCATGGAAGGCGGTCCGTGGAGCCTGGCCTTCCTGCTCGTCGGCCTGTTCGGGCCCACCTTGCTCGAGCGCGCGTTCCGCCACGCCGAACGCCAGGCGCACATGGTTGCGCTCGGGCTGGCGATTTGCGGACTCGTGCTGCACGCGCTCGCCGACGGCCTGGTGCTCGCGCCGGCTGTCGATGGCGATTGGGCGCTGCCGCTCGCAGTGGTCGTGCACAGCTTGCCGGTGGGCATGGCGGTGTGGTGGCTGCTCGCGCCGAGCTTCGGGCCGTGGCCGCCGACGCTCGCGCTTGCGGCGATGGGTGTGGGCACTGTCGCCGGTTATCACTACGGCGTTTCGCTCGGCGCGCTGCTCAGCGAACAGGGCTGGGCGTGGTTCCAGAGCCTCGTCGCGGGAACGTTGCTGCACGTCATTTTCGGGCGGCCACATCTGCATGGCGATGAGGATCCGCATCACGCGCATGTCGAGCACACGCCGGCGGCGGTGGCGCGCTTCGAGGGCTTGGGCAACCTGGTGGCGCTGGTGGCGCTCGCGATCATCGGGCTGATGCACGGCGCCAGCGCGCCGTCGGCAGTGGCGCTGCGCTTCGTCGACCTTGCGCTCGAGAGCGCGCCAGCGTTGCTGCTGGCGTATGTCATCGGCGGCTTCGTTGCGGGCGAGTTGCCGGCGGGGCTGTTGCGCTGGGTGTCGGCGGGCGGACGCGCGTCGCAGGCCTTGCGCGGGACGGCACTGGGATTGCCCCTGCCGATCTGCAGTTGCAGCGCGTTGCCGTTGTACCGCTCGTTGTCGCAGCGCGGGGTTGCGCCAGCGGCGGCGCTGGCGTTCCTGATCGCGGCGCCGGAGGTGGGGCTGACGGCGCTGCTGGTGTCATTGCCGTTGCTGGGATGGGAAATGACGCTGGTGCGGGTGGGTGCGGCGGCGGTGTTGGCGGTGGTGGTGGGTTATGTCGTGGCGGGATGGGCGCAGACGACGTTTCGGTTTGCGGCGGCGGCTGCGGCGCCAAACCTGATCCCGGCGTCGACGCTGGCATGTGACTCGCACGACCACGATCACGGCGATGGTCACGATGACCCTCACGCGCATGCGCATACGCAAGCGCACCCGAATGCGCCGACGCCGCGTTCCCGCCTCGGCGCCGCATTGCGCGCAGGCATGATCGACCTGGTCGACGGCACCGCGCCGTGGATCATCGTGGGCCTGCTCGTGGCGGCCGCTGCGGAACCTTTGCTCACGCAGGTGCTTTGGGCGAGCTGGCCCGACGTGCTCGAGGTGTTCGTGTTCGCGTTGGTGGGCATGCCGATCTTCGTGTGCGCCGCGGGCGCGACGCCGCTCGTGGCGGTGCTCATCGCCGCGGGTGTGTCGCCAGGCGCGGCGCTGGCGTTCTTGCTCACCGGCCCGGCGACCAACGTGTCGACCTTCGGCGTGCTGCGCCAACTGCATGGCGGGCGCATGGCGTGGGTTTTCGCCGTCGTCACCGCGATCGGTGCCACGGCGCTCGGCGTCGGCGTGAACCTGTTGCCGCTCTCGTCCGTGCCCGCAGCGGGCGCCGCCACCGAGACGCACGGGTGGATCGAGCAAACCAGCCTCGCGTTGCTGGCGCTGCTCTACCTGGCGTCGCTGCTGCGTCGCGGAGCGCGCGCATTCATCGGGGAGTTAGCCGACACCGGCGTGCCAGCGCCGGCGCACGCGGGTCATTGAGGCCCGATCGCCTCACCTTTCTGTGAGTGGGCTTTTGGCTTTCTGGGGAGGGCTCTAGGCTTTCTGTGTGCAGATCGCTGGGGTGACGCCTTCACCTTTCTGTGGGAGGGCCCCTGGGCCCGACGTCGCAGCGGTCAACCCCCGCGCGAAACGATCTTCATCGCCAGCTCAAGCGCCTGCTCGTAGTTGAGCCGCGGGTCCACCGTCGACTTGTATGCGCGCGCGAGATCGCCCTCGGTGAGGTCGCGTGCGCCGCCGAGGCACTCGGTGACGTCTTCACCGGTGAGCTCGAGGTGAACGCCACCGAGGTGTGAGCCGTGGGTTTCGTGGATCCGGAACGCCTGCTCGAGCTCGCCCTGGATGTCGTCGAAGCGCCGCGTCTTCACGCCGGCGCGCGTCGCTTGCGTGTTGCCGTGCATCGGGTCGCACAGCCACAGCACTTCATGGCCGCGCGCGCGCAGGGTCTCGATCAGCGGCGGCAGCCGGGTCGCGATCTCGCTGGCGCCCATGCGATGGATGAACGCCAACCGGCCCGGCTCGTTCGACGGGTTCAGCACTTCGCACAAGCCGGCGAGCCCGTCGGCATCCATCTTCGGTCCGACCTTCACCGCGATGGGGTTGCGGATGCCGCGCATGTACTCGACATGCGCGCCGTCGAGCGCCGCGGTGCGCATGCCGATCCACGGGAAATGCGTGGACAGGTTGTACCAGCCCTCGCTGCGCGGCACTTGCCGCGTCTGCGCCTGCTCGTAATACAGCACCAGCGCCTCGTGCGAGGTGTAGAAATCGACGCGGGAGAAATCGCCGATCGGCTGGCCGGCGAGCGTTTCCATGAAGCGCACCGAGTGGCCGATCGAATCGACAATCTTCTGGTACTGCTCGGCCAGCGGCGAGTGGTGCACCCACGACAGGTCCCAGTACTCGGGATGGTGCAGGTCGGCAAAGCCGCCATCGATGAGGCCGCGGACGAAGTTCACGGTGAGCGCCGAGCGCGCGTGGCCCTCGAGCAGGCGGCCCGGATCCGGCGTGCGCGCCTCGGCGGTGAATTCGGGCAGGTTCACCAGGTCGCCGCGATACGCGGGCAGCGTCACGCCGTCGCGCGTCTCGTCATTGACCGAGCGCGGCTTGGCGTACTGGCCGGCGAAACGGCCGACGCGCACCACCGGTTTCTTCAGGCCGTGCACGAGCACGAGGCTCATCTGCAGCAGGACTTTCAGCCGGTTGGTGATGATCTCCGGACGGCAGTCGGCGAAGGACTCCGCGCAGTCTCCGCCCTGCAGCACGAACCGCTTGCCGGCCTGGGCCTCGGCCAACTGGTGCTTGAGGTTGTTGACCTCCCACGAGGTCACCAGCGGCGGCAGGTGGCGCAGGCCTTCGAGGGCCTGGTCCAGGGCGGCGGGATCGGGGTACACCGGCTGCTGTACGGCCGGGCGGCCTTGCCAGCTGTCCGGGCGCCAGTTCGGCGAGGGATTGGAAATCATAGGCTTACATTCTAGGGTCATAGACAACCTCCGACCCCATCTATGGGTGGGGTCAGAGGTTGTCTACATGCCTATACCCCTTGAACGGTGGACCCCCATCCCCAGATGAGATGCACGGCAGCACATCACCCTGCCAACACGGAGGATGGAAACATGAGTCTAACTTTGACGCGTTACGAGCCTTGGGCCTTGAACAGTGCAGCCCTGCACCGCGAGGTCCTCAATGAGTTCAACCGCATGCTGGATCGCGGCAGCAATGATGAATCGACGTCGGCCACGGCCGAGTGGGCGCCGGCGGTCGACATCGAGGAGCACGCGGGCCAGTACGTCCTGCATGCCGACGTCCCGGGCGTGGACCCGGCTTCGATCGAGATCACCCTCGAGAAAGGCGTGCTGACGCTGTCCGGCGCGCGCGAGAAGGCGGTCGAGCAGAAGGACGTCGAGTCGCGCCGCATCGAGCGCGTGTCCGGCCGCTTCCTGCGCCGCTTCACCCTGCCCGAGTCGGTCGATGCCGACGCGGTCAAGGCTTCCGGCAAGCACGGCGTGCTGCAGATCGTGATTCCGAAGGCCGCGGCCCACAAGCCGCGCAAGATCACGGTCAACTCGTAAGGCTGGGTCACGGGGGGCGGGGCGCAAAAGCGCCCTGCCCCTTTTTCTTCTGTCATCCTGAGCGGACGATGGAATACAAGGACTACTACAAGATCCTCGGCGTGAGCCGCGACGCGAGCGCGGAGGACATCAAGCGCTCGTATCGCAAGCTGGCGCGCCAGTTCCACCCCGACAAGAACAAGGCCAAGGGCGCCGAGGACAAGTTCAAGGAAGCCAACGAGGCCAACGAGGTCCTGTCCGATCCAAAGAAGCGCCGCGCCTACGACCAGCTCGGCGCGAACTGGAAGGCCGGTCAGCGGTTCACGCCACCGCCGGGTTGGGAGCGCGGGTTCGGGGGGGCGGGAGCGGCCGGCCCGGGGGCAGGTTTCGGCGCTGGCGCCGATTTCTCCGACTTCTTCTCGACGCTGTTTGGCGCAACCGGCGGCCATGCGGGTCCGTTCGGGCGCAGCGGCGGCAATCCGTTCGGCAACATGGGCGGTGGTGGCTTCGAGGACATGGGCGGCGGCGGCCGCGGCGCGCGCGCCGCGCAGGACCAGCGCGCGGCGATCACCATCGAGCTCGAGGATTCGTTCAATGGCGCGCAGCGCAACATCACGCTGTCCGACGGCCGCTCCTTGAATGTCCGCATTCCCAAGGGCATCACCGACGGCCAGGTCATCCGCCTCGCCGGCCAGGGCCTCAATGGCGGCGACCTGCTGCTCGAGGTTTCGCTCGCGCAGCATCCTGATTTCCGCGTGGAGGGCCGCGATGTGCATATCGACGTACCCATCGCGCCGTGGGAAGCCGCGCTCGGCGCGCGCGTACCGGTGAAGACGCTGGGCGGCAACGTCGAGCTGTCGGTCGCCGAAGGCGCGCAGTCCGGGCGCAGGTTGCGCCTGAAAGGCCGCGGACTTCCGGGCGCGCCGCCGGGTGACCAGTTGGTAACGCTGGAGATCGTGACGCCCGCCGCGTCGGACGCCGCGGACCGCAGCTTCTATGGAGAAATGGCGCGCCGCTTCGAGACGTTCAAGCCGCGCGGGTGAGGGAAAAGCCTGCACCTACAAAAGCGGCCGCCGCTCCTTCCACGGCCGCGCCTGCTCCAGCTGCCCCGCCAGCCGGAACAGCACACCTTCCCCACCATGCGGCGCGACGAAGTGCGTGCCCAGCGGCAAGCCATCCGCCGTCCAGTGCAGCGGCACTGACATCGCCGGCACACCAGTCAAATTCCCCAGCTGCGTGAACGGCACCCATTTCAGGTTTTCGCGGACCATGTCCTCGACGAAGGGGCCCCTGAGCAACAGCCCCTGCAGCCGCAGCGCCATCAGCACCTTGATGGCCACCTGTTGCCAACCGGGCGTGACGATCTGGCCGACGCGTGCCGGTGGCAGCGCCATCGTCGGGGTCATCATGAGGTCATATTTCTGGTGGAACTCGCCGAGCTTGCGCGAGTAGTCGTTCCAGCGCAGGTAACCGCTGACGTAGTCGCTCGCGCGGCTGGCACGGCCGAAAGCACCCATCGCCAGCGTGTCGAGCTCGAAGCCCTCGTCGCCGCAGCCGGTCTGCCGGCGGATGGCCTCGGCCGTGGCCGCGCAGTTGGCGAACCACATCACCGTGAAATCCTGCGCCATCTGCATGCCGTCGATCGCGGGCTCGGCTTCCTCGACATGATGGCCGAGCGATTCGAGCAGCTTCGCCGCGTCCTCGACCGCCTTCACCGCCTCCGCATGCACCTCGGTGCCGATCGGCGATTTCCTGGTGAAGCCGATGCGCAGCTTGCCCGGCGACGCGCCGACTTCCTCGAGGTACGGCCGCTTCGGCGGCTCGATGCGGTACATCGAGCCGATCTCGGGGCCGTGCGTTGCGTCGAGCATCGCCGCGCTGTCGCGCACCGAGCGCGTCAGCACGTGGTTCATCGCGGCGCCGTGCATGAGCTCGGCGTAAGTCGGGCCCCACGGCGTGCGGCCGCGGCCCGGCTTCAACCCGAACAATCCGCAGTGCCCCGCCGGCAGGCGGATCGAGCCACCGCCGTCGTTGCCGCCCGCCATCGGCACGATGCGCGCCGCAACCGCAGCGGCGCTGCCACCGCTCGAGCCGCCCGGCGTGTGCGCAAGGTTCCACGGGTTGCGCGTCGGGCCCCATGCCTCCGGCTCGGTGATGCCCTTGGCGCCAAACTCCGGCGTGTTGGTGCGCCCGAAAATCACCGTGCCGGCCTTCAGCCAGCGCGCGGTGATCTCGGAATGCTGCTCGGCGACGTAGCCGGCATTCTTCAGTGACTTGCTGCCGTAGCACGCGCGCACGCCTTGATATTCCTGGAACAGGTCCTTGACCAGGAACGGCACGCCGGCGAACGGTCCTTCCAGCCTCTGCTCCGCGCGGGCACGCGCGATGTCGTGCATCGGGATGATGATGGCGTTGAGCCTGGGGTTGACCGCCTCGGCGCGCGCGATGGCGGCCTCGAGCAATTCGGGCGCGGTGACCTGTTTCTGGCGCACCAGCTCCGCCAGCCCGAGCGCATCGTATTCGCCGTATTCCTTGAACATCGAATCCCCGTGGTTGCGCCTAGTTTAGAGGGCCGAGCGCCGCACCCTTTACTGCCACGCCCTTCACCTGCGCGTGGCAGGCACTGCCGGGGCGAAGTCCGAGCGCCTCGCTCGATCGGCGCGAGATCCGCGACAACAGGACGGCGGTGCCCACGCGCAGCTCCAGGTCGACATAGCCGCCCGTCTGTGGCCGCACCGACTCCACCACGGCCGGCAACACGTTGAGGATCGTCGACTGCCCTGTCGCACCGATGGCGAGGCTGACGTCGCGCGCCTGGATGCGCAGCCGCAAGCGCTGGCCCGGCGCTCCGTGGTGGCCCGGTACCAGGATGCGCCCGGCGTCGGTGTCGATGTCCGTGAGCTCGTAGTTCGCATCGACCGAGCGGACCGTGCCTTGCAGGATCGTGCCGAATTCCTCGCCGAGCGCGGCGACCAACTCGGGCTGCGCCAGCACGTCCTGCACGGAACCCGCGCCGTGCACGCGGCCCGCCTGCAACAGCACCAGGTGGTCGCAGAGACGGATGACCTCGTCGATCCCATGGCTCACATAGAGGATCGGGATCGTCAGCCGCGCGTGCAAGCGCTCGAGGTACGGCAGGATTTCCTGGCGGCGCGCGGGATCGAGGTTGGCCAGCGGCTCGTCCATCAGCACGACGCGCGGCTTGCGCAGCAGCGCGCGGCCGATCGCCACGCGCTGCGCCTCACCGGCGGAAAGGCCCGGGGGCTTGCGCGCCATCAGCGCGCCGAGGCCGAGCAACTCGATGACCTCGTCGAGCCCCACCCCGGTGCCATCCGCACTGCGGCGGCGACCGTACTCGAGGTTGCGGTGCACCGAAAGGTGCGGAAACAGGCGCGCGTCCTGGAACACGAAACCGACCGCCCGCTCGTGCGGCAGAACGAAACACGCCGCGTCCTGCCAGACCGTGCCAGCAACCGCCACGCTGCCAACCCCCTCGCGCTCGAGGCCCGCAATGCAGCGCAGCAGCGTGGTCTTGCCGCTGCCCGACGGCCCGAGGATGCCGGTGATGCCGCGCGCCGGCGCGCTGAAGTCGAGGTCGAGCAGGAAGCCGGCGCGTGCCAGGCGCACGCGCGCGCGGATCGCGGCCGCGTCATTCATGGCGCCACCGGCGATTCACCAGGTACAGCGCCACCATCGCCGCGAACGCGAACACGAGCAGGATCAGCGCCAGGCGGTGCGCCACGCCATACTCGAGCGCCTCGACGTGATCGTAGATCGCAATCGAAATGACGCGCGTCGAGCCGGGTATGTTGCCGCCAACCATCAGCACGACGCCGAATTCGCCCAGCGTGTGGGCGAAACCCATCACGGTTGCGGTGAGGTAACCCCGGGCCGACAGCGGCAGTGCCACCGAGACGAAGGCATCGAGTGGACGGGCTCCGAGCGTCGCGGCAGCCTCCAGGTAGCGGCGGCCGAGCGCCTCGAACGCGTTCTGCAGCGGCTGCACAACGAATGGCAAGCTGTAGACCGTCGATGCGATGACCAGTCCCGTGAAGCTGAAGGTAAGTGTCTGGCCCGTCAGCGTGACCCAGTGCTTGCCGATCGCGCCATTGGGCCCGAGCAGGATCAGCAGGTAAAAACCCACCACGGTGGGCGGCAGAACGATCGGCAGCGAGACGATTGCCTCGATCGCCTCGCGCCCGCGCCAGCGGGTGCGTGCAAGCCACCACGCCAGCGGCGTGCCGAGCACCAGCAAAATCGTGACGGTGACCAGGCCCAGCTGCACGGTGAGCCAAAGCGGTCCAAGCCCGGGAAATCCCATGCGGTGTCCCGCGGTTACGGATTCAGGTCGTAGCCATCCAGGCGAATTTGCGCGCGGATGGCCTCCGACCGCAGGTGCCGCAGGAAGTCACGCGCCGCAGGATGTTTGGCGCCGCGCGCCAGCAGCACCGCCTGCTGCTCGATCGGCGCGTGCAGCGCAGCGGGCACGTCCCAGCGGCAGCTGCCGCGCCCGATGTTGGGCCCGCGCAGCTGCGACTGCGCAACAAAACCGAGCTGCGCGCTGCCTGAGGCCACGAACTGCAAGGTCTGCGCGATGTTTTCACCAGTTACCAGCCGGTCACCCAGCTTGGCGGGTGGTAGTCCCAGTGACTCGAGCACGCTCACTGCCGCGGCCCCGTAAGGCGCGGTCTTCGGACTGGCGATGGCGATATGGCGGAATCGCCCGTCCATCAGCACCTGCTTGCAATCCTGGCCCTGTAGCGTTGCGTCCGCCGACCATAGCGCGAGGCGCCCGATGGCGTAGGTGAAGCGCGTGCCGGCCATCGCGAGGCCTTTCTCCTCGAGCAGGCGCGGCCGATCGTCCGCGGACAGGAAGACATCGAACGGCGCGCCGTTCTCGATTTGAGCATAGAGCTTGCCGGAGGAGCCGCCGCTGAGCTGCACCTCGATTTTCGAGACCGCGGTGAATTTTTCGGCGATGCGCCGGGCGCTGTCTGCGAAGTTGCTCGCAACCGCGACGTTCAACGGCTCGGCGCCGCTGACTGGCAATACCATCGCCAATCCGATAATCCACGCCAGCCGACCGCTTTTGCGCATTCTTGTCCCCCGGTCGCGGGTTTCCCGGATAATCGGCTGCCCGCGAGTGCTGGGCACTTTGCAGGGAGCCTAAGACTTGGTCAATGACGCAGCGCACGAGAACGCCAAACTGGCCTGGCTGCTGGCATTGGCGATCGCGTTGTTCGCGGTCGACGCGCCGACGCTGCTGATCGCGCTGCTCGCTGCGCAATGCGCGTTGTGGCTCGCCTCGCGCCTGCCGGTGCGTGAACTCCTCGCTCCGCTGCGCCGATTGTTGCCGTTCGCTCTCCTGATAGCGCTGTCATTTGCATTCTTTCCGCTCGGCGACCGGCCCGACCGCTGGCTGGACCTGCCGGTGATGTCGTGGACCTTGCGCATCAACCTCGCGGGCCTCGCCGTCGCCGCGCTCATGTGCCTGCGTGTGTACGCGCTGGTGCTTGCCAGCACCTGGGTGCAGCGCACTTGCCCGTCCGGCGCACTGGTGCGCGGGCTGCGCTGGCTGCGCCTGCCGGAGACGGTGGCGATTGCTGTCGATGCCACGCTCGCGCTACTCGGCGGCGGTCCCGGTTCGGGCATGGGCGGCGGCCGTGGCACGGGTGGCGGCCGACGTCATCGCGCTGCGCACGACGGCCCCGGTGGCATCAGCTGGGCCGACATCCGCGCCGGGCGCGTGCAAGCGTTCGTGGAAGTGTTCGATCGCGGCCTCGAGCGGGCGCGCCGGTGGCTGGCAGAGCGCTACCCCGAAATGGCGCCGGAACGACTGCGCGACCTCAGCATCGTTCTGGCGCTGTGCCTGACGGTGCTCGGCCTCAAGGTGCTGCAGGTATTGCCGGGCATCCCGATCGCATCGGGGCACAAGAACGTGCTGATCGTGCCCTTGTTCCTTTACGCAGCACAGTTCACCGGCATGCGCTTTGGCGCATTCGCCGCTGGCACGGCCGTGGGCATCGTTTCGTTCCTGCTGGGGTACGGCAAGTACGGGGTGCTCGAGATCGCACATTTTGCAATGCCCGGGCTGCTTGCCGACCTGGTCACGCCGTGGCTGCGCGCTACCGGCCGCGCCGCGCGGCTCGCGCAGTTCGCGGCGGCCGGGGTCCTGCTCGGCTTCGGCCGCTTCGCCGCCAATGCGCTCGCTATTTTTCTGGCCGGCGCGCCGCAGGCGGCGTTGATTTTCTTTGCGCCGCTGCTCGTATCTCAGGTAGCCTTCGGTGCGCTCAGCTGCTTCGTTAGCGTGCTGCTGATCCCGCCGCGCCAAGGTTCAAATCATCAACCGGGGAAGTAAATTACATGGGTCAGTTACTGGCAGACGACGGCCGCACTCACGTCAAGAGCGGCCTGATGCGGGAAAGCCTGGTGAGCCGCAAGCTCCTCGCGCAGACCGACGCCAAGACCGTCAAGGGCATGGTGCCCGACGTCAACATGATCGCCATCGGTGGACGCAGCATCATGGACCGTGGAGCAGAGGCGATCCTGCCGCTGGTCGAGATGGTTGCGTCGCTGCGGGGCCGCCACAAGATGGTGCTGGGTGTCGGCGGCGGCGCACGCGCGCGCCACACCTACGCGATCGGCCTGGATCTCGGGTTGCCGATCGGCGGCCTGGCGCGCGTGGTCGGCGGCGTCGAGGAGAACAACCGCGACATCCTGCAATTCCTGCTGGCGCCGCACGGCGGCATCACCCTGATCAAGGAGCATTTCCAGGACCTGCAGCTGTTTCTCAACAACGGCATGATCCCGGTTTGCATCGGCCAGCCGCCATATCACTTCTGGGAGCCGCCTTCGCACGAGAAAGGCGGTATCCCGGATAACGGCCCGGACGTCGGGCTGTACCAGATGGCCGAGGTGATCGGCGTGGCCCGGTTCATCCTCGTCAAGGATGTCGACGGCGTCTACACCGACAATCCCTCGCGCAATCCCAAGGCCGAACTACTGCGCGACGTCACCGCGAAAGAGCTGCTGACGCGCAACCTGCCCGACCTGCCGGTGGAGCGCGAACTGCTGCGCACCCTCGAAAACGCCCGCTCGCTGCGCGAGGTGCGCGTGATCAACGGGCTTAAGCCCGATAACCTGCGCCGCGCCCTCGAAGGCGAAGACGTCGGCACCGTCATCCGCTCCAGCCGCGGCGCGAAATAAGCCATGGGAAGCCAAGTGACGAAGAAGAAGGACGGCAAGATCTGGATCGCCGGCATGGACAACGCGCTGAACGACGAGACGCTCGCCGGCCATGCGTCGCGCGCCCGCTATGCCAACCGCGACACCGTGTCGGTGCTGCCGGAAGTCTGGATCATCAAGATCGGCGGCCAGAGCATCATGGACCGCGGCGCCGCGGCGGTGCATCCCATCGTCGACGAATTGGTCGCCGCCAGCCGGGATGGCATCAAGTACGTGCTCGGTTGCGGCGGCGGCACGCGTGCGCGGCACGTGTACTCGCTGGGGCTGGACCTAAACCTGCCCACCGGCATGCTGGCGCGGCTCGGCTCGAGCGTGCCAGTGCAGAACGCGCGCATGCTGCAGATGCTGATGGCCAAGCACGGCGGCATCGTCTGCTACGCCGACGACCTCGAGAAGCTGCCGTTCTACCTGAACACCGGCTGCATCCCCATCACCTCGGGCATGCCGCCGTTCGAATTCTGGGAGAAGAACAGCGACGTCGGCCTGTTGCCCACCAACCGCACCGATGCCGGCGTCTACCTGATGGGCGAATTCCTCGGCGCCAAGGGCGTGCTCTACATCAAGGATGAGGACGGCCTGTACACCGACGACCCCAAGAAGAATCCGCAGGCCACCCTGATCCCGGAAACCACGGCGCAGGAACTGCTCGCCAACGGCCAGGACGACCTCGTGGTCGAGCGCGTGGTGCTCGAGTACATGCTGCGGGCGGACAAGATCAAGCAAATCCGCATCGTCAACGGCCTCAAGCGTGGCCAGATCGCCGCGGCGTTGCGGGGCGAGAGCGTGGGTACGCTGATCCGCGCGCGCTGAGCCTGTTCCCTCTCCCCACGCGCAACGTGGGGATGAGGTCTAGGGTGAAGCGCGATAAACCAGCAGCAGGAACCCCGTGTTGTAAAACACGTGCAGCGCGATGGGCGCGGCGAGCCCGCCGTGCCGCTCGCGGAAATGACCGAGCACCAGCGACACCGGCAGCGTACCGAGCGCGAGCCACGACGGGCGCAGCGCGAGGTGCAGGGCTGTGAACACCGCACTGGTGATCGCATTGGCGGCGCTCAACGGCCCGGCCTTCGCGCGCAGGCGCTTGAGCAACTCGCCCTGGATGAGGCCGCGGAACACGATTTCCTCGAGTATCGGGTATACCAGCGCCAGCAGCAGGAAGCGCAGCGGCTCGCGCGCGATCCAGGTTGGATCGGGGGCGCCTTTCCAGGCGATCAGCGCGCCCCACACCGGAATGGCCGCCGCGAAGGCGGCCAACAGCCAGCGATCGCGCAGCAACTACTTTCCCTTAGGGACCAGTTCGCCAGTCTGAGGATCCACGGTCAGTTCCCCGGCGCGCCATTTGCGCGTCATTTCTTGCTTCTCCTCGGGGCTCAGGAGATGACCTCCGCGACGGCGGAACTTGGGCGGGAGCTTCGGTCCGACCTGGCGAAATTCTGCCCGGGTCGGCTCCACGATGACCGGCGGCGGAGCCACGGCAGCCGACGCCTCGCGCGGGGGGCCTTCCTGGCCGGCCGGCAGGATCCAGACTGTCGTGAGAACTTCCCTTCCGTGGCACGCGGCCGAGGGGTTGCTGTCGAGCACGACGTTGCGCCCTCGCAGGAGCTGTCCCAGCACTTGCTCGGGCCCGCCGGTGCGATCAAGGGTCACCGGGTCCTTCAGCTCAATCTTGGCTTCCAGGCGTACGCCAAGCGCCCGCGTGATGGCCCGGACCACTTCACCCAGGGGCCGGGCGTCGGCCCGCACGTGGATGCTCCGGGCGCAGGGCGCGCCATCGACCTTGACCGCCTCAGCCCCCGACGCCAACGGAAGCCCGGCCCAAAACAACACCGCCGCCCACCGGACGGACCGGAGGGCGGCGGCGAGTGAAGCGGCGCAGGTCAACGTGCGGCGTGGAAGCGCCGACGCGCGAGGTACAGGGCCGCGAGCGATGCGAGCAAGGGGAGCGTCGGGTCCAGCGGTCCGCCCTTGCCCAAAGTGCAGCCGAACCATCCATCGTCTTCGTTCACGACGACGACGGTGCCGGAAGACGCCGCGGCGTCAAAAGCCGCCGTCGATGCCGCCACCAGTTGCGTGGAGACGCCCGTGATCGTCGGCACATAGACGCCCTCGGCCCAGGCGATCATGTTGCCGGCACCGACGATGTACTTGCGGTAGTACTGATAGGCGTCATTGTTGGCCGAGACATGCGCGGAGCTGACCGTGGAACCGGAGACCTTGTGGTAGCTGATGTCTCCCGAGCCCTGCGAGCCCGACCCGCTCATGATCCTGTAATCGCCATCGGTGCCGCGGAAACCCTGGACATACCAGTTGTTGGCGATCAGGATTTCGGAGCCCACGCGCAGTTCATTTATGTCGCCGATGGCGCCGACGCCACCGGTATGGGCCGCCGGATTGAGCGTGACGAGGTAAGCGCCACCGCCCTGGCCGCCGTAGCAGCCTTGGCAGTTGAAGTCGTAGGTGTTGCGCTTGTCGCCGAACAGGACCATGACGTTGCTGCCGTTCACGGCCACGCCCAAGTGGTTGCCGACGGTGCCCTGCCCCGGGCTGGTCGGGTCTTCGTGCAGGACCGTCTGGCCGATCTGGACGACGCCAGCCGTGTCGAGTTTTGCGTACCAGGGGTCTGTAACCGAGCTGGTGCGACCGGCCACGTGCAGGTCGCCGTTGGAATCCGCAGCGAGCTTGACGTCCTGCCAGTACGCGCTGATGCCCGTGACCGTGTGCGCCGCGACTTCGCTGGAGAGGTCGGTGGCGGAGAAGCGGGCGTGCCACAGGTTGTTGCTGCCCGTCATGACGAAATGCACGTCCGTGCCCGTGATCGCCACGTCGAAGTGACTCGGCGAATTGACCGAGGCGTCCATGATCGTGACCGGGCCAGCCGTGATGCCGCCGGCGCCCGCGTTCGCGGCCGGATCCACCAGGACCGCCTTGACGACTTTCGGGGAATGCTCGCGCCAGGCCACGACCGCCAGGCCCGTCGATGTCGTCACGACGTGCGCACGTCCATTGTCGTGCACCGTTCCGCTGGTCGTGATGCCGAGTTTCGGCGTGCTGACGGCGCCCGAAGGCGAAAGCCGGAAGTAGAAAATGTCGTCGCCCGCGGCGACGAAATCGTTGGTCCGTCCCTGCGCGACGACGTGCAAGTTGCCGGACGCATCCATTGCCACCTGCGGGTTGCGGTAGGCAAAGGTGCTGCCATCGTCAATCACGTAGCGGCTCACCGTTGCGGCTTGGCCTGCGGCCGACCACGCGAGTGCTGCGATGAAGAAAGTGCGGATGGAGGCGACGACGACAGAACGCGTATTCATTAATTATTCTCCGCGGTTGACTCCAATGTGCCGGGGAGTGTGCTCCCGGACACGGCGGGCCGTCAACGACTATCGATTCAATGACCTGGCCAAGGACCCCCGTGCCCGGTTCCCGCCCGCTTTCGTCAGCGCGAGCGGCCGGGCGGCTGCGTCGCGTGCCCCGCGTCGCCGCGGAAGCGCAGGCTGTGGATGTTCTGGATCAGGTTGACGAACCGCCCCGGCTGCACTTCCCGGACGAACTTGAGCAGGCCGCGTCCGGTCAGGACCATGTACACATCGCCCTCGAGGGGCAAGCCCGTGGGCAGGTCCTGGCCCGCGCTATGGCAATCGCTCACGCGCACCGAGCGCGCGCCCAGTCGCGCCAAAATGTCATCAAGCTTGATCGCCGGTCGCGGACTCTCGCCCTGTTGGATGTCCCGCACCGGCAGGCCCCTCAGGAAATCGGCCGCCGGATCGAAGGTCTTCTGCGAGCCGTCCGGCAGCACCACCTGGACCGAGCCACCGCAGCGCTTGCGCGGGCCGTCTCCCCCCTTGCCGCCACCGGGCCCGGGGCCGGCGTTCGCGACGCCGGCCGAAAGGGCGCTGAGCAGCAGCGCCGTGCGGACGAGGATTCGAAAGGCTGTAATCATGGACATCACGGGAATGGAATCGGAGACAGGCTGAGCGTAACGTTCGCACGTGTCAACGACCTGAGATTCGAGCGCATCGGCAAGCTCGCCGACCAGGCGCTGCGCAAGGCAGGCCCAGGGGCCCTCCCACAGAATGTTTACCCCCGCACAGCCAGGTGCGCCATCAACAGCGTCAGCGCCGGACTCTTCCCGCCCCACTGCCACAGCTGCGGCGCCCATTTCCGCGCTTCCTCGAGCGAGCGATCGTTCTGCCGCAGCGTGATCAGCAGCGCCTCGCCGAGCAGGAACGGTGCCAGCGCGTTCGCCGGCCCATAGGCCTCAAGCAGCTTCAGCGCCACATCGCGCGCGCGCGGATCGGCGGCGCTGCCGAACTCGAGCAGGTCGACCCACGCGTGAATGTCGCGGGACAGGCCCGGGTAACACGGCGCCTTGCGCAAACCCGCTGCGACCGCCTTGCCGCCCGCTGCACCTATATAAGGTATGAGCCGCGGCGCCACGTCCTGGAACTGCACCAGCCAAACTTCGGCGAGCGCCGCGGATTCACAGGCTTGGGGTAACGCGCGCAGCACCAGCAGCGGCCCGCTGGCGATGGTGTCGTCCTCGGCCGGACCCTTGCGCCCCACGCCGTAGGCACGCGCCACTGCCTGAGCCAGGAATAGCGGCTCGCTGCCCAAGGTCAACCCGATGTTCTCCCGCTCATGCGCGCTCAGGCGCAACTCGATGCCCCGCACGTCCTGCAGCGACATCGCATTGCGGTCCACGAACACGTAGCGCGCCGCGTTCTGGTCCACGACCGGGAAATAATCCGAGTTCGCCGGAAGCGGCAGCGTGCGCACCCACGGTTCGACCAGCGCGCGGTCGCCGATGCGCAGCGCGTCGAGATCCTGCGGACCGCGGATGTTGAGGCTCGCGAGCAGCGGTCCGAAACCCGCCACCGGCACCTCGCGCCACGCCGGGGCCGGCACCTTGCCGTGCGCACTGGCGACGATGAGCATGTCGGCCGTGCCCATCGTGTACAGCACGTAGTCCTCGAACTCGCTGCCGAGCGCCTTCAGCACCGAGCCGACGATCGCCACATCGGTTTCGTACAACTGCAGCCACTGCAGCAGCACGCCGCCTTCCGCCAAGTGGCGCCGCGCATGGTGATAGAACTCGCGCGAGAACAGGCTCGCGGTGCCGCTGACCCAGGGATTGGACGGCTCGGACACGACGATGTCGTAGCGCTCGCCGCCACGCGCAAAAAAGGTTTTGGCGTCCTCGATATGGATCACGCTGCGCGGATCGTCGAAGGCGCTCGACACCAGCGGCCCGAACCGCTTCGCGCCCTCGACCATGGCGGGCTCGATCTCGATGGTGTCCACGCGCGTGAGACGCGGATCCTGCAATAGCGTGTGCGTGGTGCGGCCCGATCCGAAGCCGATCGCCGCGACCGTGCGCGGCTCCGGGTGGATCAAGGCCGGCAGCACGCCCAGCAGGATCATCGTGTAGTCATCGGTGCTTGGCGGCGCCGCGGTCCGCAGGCCGGCGTCGACCTTGCCGTTGGTCGCGATGGCGAAGTAATCGTCCTTGCCGAACACCGAGATGGTTGCGGTCTTGCCGTCCTGGTGAAACAGGATCGGCTCGGCGTTGCGCGCCACGCCGTTGCGGAACACGCCGGAGGCGAGCCGCGCCGGGTCGAACGGCGCCGACGTGGCGATGGCGACGCTGATGAGCACGGCGCCGCCCAGCGCCCAGCGCGCCGCGGGCACGAGTGCTGCCGACGCAAGGCGCAGCAGCACCAGCCCCAGCGCGAGGTCGATCGACGCGCCAACCACCACGACCTGGCGCAATCCCATGAGCGGCATGACCCCATGCACCGCGAGCAGCACGCCGCTGATGGCGCCGACCGTGTTGGCGGCATAGACCCGGCCGATCGCCGCCTCGCCGTGGCCACGCTTGATCAACAGGTGCGTGATCAGCGGCAGCGTCATGCCGGCGCAGATGGTCACCGGCAGCATCAGCACGAGGCAGATGGCGTGCGACATCAGCACGTACGCCACGTAGCTGGCCTCGGTGCGCGCCAGCGCGCCGCGCAGCGTGGCCATCCAGTCGAAGGTCTGCGGATACAGCAGCAAGGTGCCGAGCGCGAGCAGCGCCATCACCACCTGCACCATGCCGAGCGTGGCCAGCGGGTCGCGCAAGGTCTCGATGCGCCCGCGGATGATGAAGCTGCCAAGCGCCAGCCCGAGGATGAACGCCGACAGCATCAGCTCAAATGAATGCGTCGCCGAGCCGAGCACCAGGCTCAACATGCGGATCCAGCCGATCTCGTAGAAGAACGACGCCGCCCCGGTCAGGAGCGCGGTGGCGAGCAGCAGCGCAAGGCCGCGCGCTGGCGCGCTGCCGCCCACCGCTCGCGCCACCGGCGGCTGCGCATCCAGCTGGCGCGCGATCAGCCACACGCCGAGCACGAGCAGGAAGTTGACCAGCCCCGCGGTCAACATGGTCCCGGGCAGGCCGACCCAGGCCACCAGCACGAAGCCGCTGACGAGCACGCCCGCCGAGGCGCCGAGGCTGTTGGTGAAGTAAAGCCACGCGAGCACGCGCCCGGTGAGTCCCTGCGACACGCGCAGCACGCCGGCGCTCATCAGCGGGAACGTCATGCCAAGCAGCACGCTCTGCGGCAGGATGACCAAAGCCGACAGGCCCCACTTCAGCGTCTCGATCGCGGCCGCCGATTCGAGCGCCGGGATTGCCGAATCGAATGCCCAACCCTGCAGCCCGCGGAACACCCAGTCGAACGACAGCGCGAACACACCGAGGATCGCCTCGACCACCGCGTACGCCACCAGCGGCCGCTGCACGCGCTGGCTCCACTCGCCGGCGATCCACGCGCCGAGCGCCATGCCGCCCATGAAGATCATCAGCACCAGCGTTTGCGCGTACGCCGCGTGGCCGAGGAACAATTTCAGGTAATGCGACCAGATCGACTCGTAGATCAGGCCCGCGAAGCCGGACAGCGTGAACAACGCGTACAGTGCATAACGCGTCGACATTCTTGCGTCCGGCATCGGTTCTCCGTGATTTGCGCGTTAGAGTACGGCCCATGACCGCATCGTGGAAGAGCCGTTTCTCGCGATTCATCGGCGCGCAACCCGACCGGCTGTTGTTCGCCGCGCACAGCCACCATCCGTGGCCCGACGTCACCTTCGAGGCGCAGCAACAGGCCTGGCTCGACGCCGCGCGTTACGCCGACACCAAGTGGGATCGCGTGTTCGGCGAGCTGATTCCACGCGCGCAGGCGCACGTCGCGCGGCTGCTGCGACTGCCGGACGCGGCCACGATCTGCTTTGCGCCGAGCACGCACGAGCTGGTCGTGCGCCTGTTGTCCGCGCTGCCGGCGAATCCGCGCGTGCTGACGACGGACTCGGAGTTCCACAGCTTCGCGCGGCAGATGAAGCGGCTCGAGGAAGCCAACGCAGCGCGCGTCGATCGTGTGCCGGTAGCGCCGTACGAAACCTTCGCCGCGCGCTTCAAAGCGGCGGCGGCACGCGGCGGCCATGACCTCGTCTGCTTCAGCCACTGCTTCTACAACACCGGCTTCCTGGTCGAGGACCCGGTGGCGCTGGTTGAAGCGGTAGCGGATCCGCAGACCTGCGTGCTGGTCGACGGCTACCACTCCTTCATGGCCGTGCCGATCGACTTTTCGCGCGTCGCGCACCGCGCCTTCTACACCGCGGGCGGCTACAAGTACGCGATGACCGGTGAAGGCGCGTGCTTCCTGCACTGCCCGCCCGGCGTCGCCGAGCGGCCGGTCAACACCGGCTGGTTTGCGTCGTTCGGCACGCTCACCGCGGCGCAGGCCGGCGCGGTGCCCTACGCGCAAGGCGGCCAGCGCTTCATGGGTGGAACGTTCGATCCGGCACCGCTGTATCGCTTCAACGCCGTGCAGCAATGGCTGCTGGAGGATGGCATCACGGTCGAGGCGATCCGCGCCCATGTGCTGCGGCTGCAGGCCCGTTTCCTCGAGTTGCGCGACCGCGACGGCCTGTTGCCCGACGCCGAACTGGTTCCCCCGGCGGGCACGCCGCGCGGCAATTTTTTCGTGCTGCGCCACGCGCGCGCGCGCGCCTGGCACGGGGCGCTGCTTGCCGCGGGGGTCATGACCGACTGCCGCGACGACCGCCTGCGCATCGGTTTCGGCCTGCACCAGGACGAAGGGGACGTCGACGCGCTCGCGCTACGACTTTTGCCGCTGTGACGCAGAACCCGGGGAATAGTAGGATTCCCGGGACGACGATGAAGACCCCCGCTGACCCGGCATTCGACCGCTTCGTTTCCGAGCTGTATCGCTCGGGATTGTCGGTGCCACCGGAAGGCTTCCGCTCCTGGGCGCTGCACTGCCTCAAGGCGCTGATCCCCTTCGATGGCGCGCTGTGGGGCTCCGGCAGCATCCGCGCCTGGCGCTTCCACACCGTGACCCTGGTCGGCGTGCCCGAGGAATTTCCTCGCGCGCTCGAGGAAACCCGGCCGATCAACCCGATGATCGCGAAGATGTACGCAAGCCTCGACACGCCGCTGGACATGGAAAGCGTCCTGCCCGACCGCAAGTTCTACGCGTCCGAGTTCTACCAGCGCGCCTTCAAGCCGTTCAACATCGAGCGCATCCTGTCGACCGCGCACGTCGAGCCGCGCAGCGGCCTGGTTTCATTACTGAGCCTGTACCGGCGCGACCGCAAGCAGCGCTTCACGCCGGCCGAGAAGGCGCTGCACAAGCGCGCGACCTTCCACCTGTTCCAGGCGGCGTCCCACGCCTACTTCCTGCACCTGCTGCGCACCTTCATCGAGGAGCGCGAGGCTGGCGGTTCCGCCGCCGTGGTCGACAAGCACGGCTCGTTCCACGAAGTGCAGCCGCGTTTCCTCGACCTGCTGGAGCAGCATTTCCCCAACCAGCGACTGCACGCGCTGCCGTTCGTGGCGCCGGCCCCCGGCGAGCAGCTCACCGTCAACGGCCTGTGCGTGAAGGTCGTGCCGGTCGGCGACCTGCTCTGCGTGCTGATCTGGGAGGCCGGGCCGCTGGACCGGCTGACCGTGCGCGAGCGCGAGACCGTGTTCGCGGTGACGCAAGGGCTTTCGTTCAAGCAGGCCGCGCGCAAGATCGGCGTGGCGCCCTCGACAGTGGCCAATCACCTGTATCGCATCTACCGCAAGCTCGGCGTCAACAGCCGCAGCGAGCTGGCCGGGCTGGTCTACCCGCACCCCTGATCTGCAACCCTTTGCAGGGTTGCCGCATCCTATTGCCGATGCCGTGCGCGCACTTGGGCGGATTAGTAAACTGCGCGCCGAATCAACCTCTTCATCCCGCAAGGAAAGTCCGGATGCGCATCCTGAACAGCCTCCTCCTGGCAGCCCTGGTCGCGCCGTCGGTGGCGTCGGCCAACGAGCTGATGCGGGTGTATGACCTCGCGGTCATCAACGACCCGACGATGCGGGCGCAGCGCGGCGCGCGGGACTACACCGCCTATGGGGAGCCGGCGGCGCGCGGCGCGTTGCTGCCGCAGCTCAGCGGCTCGGGCATCAAGAGCGAGGGCGAGAGCACGACGACCACGACCATCACGCCGACGCCTCCGGGCTCGACCACCAACGGGCAGCCGCGGGACAGCGACGACGAAAGCCAGACCCTCCAGCTCGACCTGCGGCAGGCGCTGTTCGACGCCACGGCCTGGAACCGCTGGCAGCAGGCGGAAGCAAATGCCGACGCCGCCAACGCCACCTACCGCATCGCCGAACAGAACCTGATTCTGCGCGCCGCCGAGGCCTATTTCACGCTGGTCGCTTCCGCCGACAGCGTGCGTTTCGCCGATGCCGAGAAGAAAGCGGTCGAGCGCAGCCTCGAGCTGGCCAAGCGCCGCTTTGAAGTCGGCCTGTCCGCCATCACCGACGTGCAGGAAGCGCAGGCGCGCTACGACCTCACCGTCGCGCAGATGATCGAAGCCGAGCAGGTGCTCGACATTGCCAAGGTGCTGATCACCGAGATCACCGCCGACCCGGCCACGACCATCGTGCCGCTGCGCGACGAGATCCCGCTGCTTGGGCCGTCGCCTGACAACATCAACGACTGGCTCAAGGCGTCCGCTGCCAACAACCTGTCGACCGCGGTCGCGCGTTCGCTGCTCGAAGCGGCCGACCAGGGCGTCGACCTCGCGCGCGCGGGCCACTATCCGAGCCTGTACGCATTCGGCCGCCAGAGCGAAACCGAGCGCAAGGGAGTGGAGTTCGGCGCATTCACCGACACCCAGGGCGATTCGCTCACCTACGGCGTGCAGCTCAACGTGCCAATTTTCGCCGGCTTCACCGTGATGTCCAACGTCAACTCCGCCAAGGGCCTGCGCGAGCAGCGCGAAGGCGAGCTCGAAGCGCAGCGTCGCGCGGTCGAGCGCTCCACGCGCAACGCCTACCAGGGCGTCATCGCCGGCGTGTCGCGCGTGAAGGCGCTGAAGCAGGCGGTGCTTTCGAGCACGACGGCGCTCGAGGCCAGCGACGTCGGCCTCGAGGTCGGCGCGCGCACCGCGGTCGATGTGCTCAACGCCCAGCGTGAGTTGTTCCTCGCGCAGCGCAACCACGCGCGCGCGCGCTACGACTACCTGCTCAACATCCTGCGCCTCAAGGCGCTGGCCGGGCAGTTGATGCGCAAGGACCTCGCCGAAATCGATGCGCTGCTCGGCAGCGAGCCCGCCATGGCGCCCGCGCCCGCCAGTCCGGACGCCACGCCGGGCTGATTTTTCATGCGCCCGCTACGGCGGGCGTGTAGGCTGGGGCTCCCTACGGGTTGTGCTCCCTTGAATCGATTTTGGGTTCTCCTCTTGTGCGTCTGTGCCGTTGCGCCAGGCGCTGCCCTCGCCGCCAGACCTGGTAACCCCGCGCCCCTTAAAGCCGAGTTGTCGTCGCTTCCGCAGGTGCCGCGCCTTGCAGTGGCGCGCGCCGCAGTGGCCGAGGCGATCCGCAACGCCGACCGCCCGGTTCGGCCCGCGCGGTATGCGGTGCCGGTGGCGGTTGCCGCCACGCTCGCGGCGGGCCGCTGGAGCGTTCGCGACGCGGGCACGCAGAGTTGGCGCTTGCGCATCGCATCGCCTGGAGCCAAATCCATGAGCGCGCGGCTGCACCCGCTGGTGCTGCCGCAAGGCGCTGAGTTGTGGCTTTATGCGCCCGACGGCTCCGCCGCGCACGGGCCATTCACGCGCGCTGACGTCACGGCGTCGGGCCTGTGGACGCCGATGATCCTGGGCGATGAGCTGGTGGTCGAGGTGCGCGTACCCACGGCGCGCGTCGGCGCGGTGCGACTGCAGGTTGCCGAGGCGTACCATGCGTTCGCCGAGCCAAAAGCCGGCGGCCCGAATGCCTCGGGCGACTGCAACGTCGACGCCTCTTGCGAGTCCGCGCAGTGGGGCGCGGAAGCGCGTTCGGTGGCGCTGATCACCATCGGCAACCAGTTCTTCTGCAGCGGCCAGTTGCTCAACAACGTCGAGCAGGACCGGCGCGCGCTGTTCCTGACCGCGCGGCATTGCGGCATCGATCGGGAGCGCGGCTCCGCCGATTCGGCGCACTTCTACTTCAACTACGCCTCGCCCTGCGGCCAGGACGCCCGCGCGCTGCCCGAAGCCACCGTCACCGGGGCGACCCTGCTCGCCGACGACGCGACGGCCGACTTTGCGTTGCTGTTGCTGCGCGGAAGTTTGCCGGCCGACGTCTATTACGCCGGCTGGAATGCGACTGGCGACGGCGCCAACGGCGGCGTCAGCCTGCACCACCCGAGTGGCGATGCCCGCAAGATCAGTTTGTTCGAGACGCAAGTCACGCCGGCCACGGTCGACATCGGCGGCGCCTGCAACGTCGAGACCTGGGAGGTGCACTGGGTTCGCGGCACTACCGAGGGCGGCTCGTCCGGTGGCGGCCTGTGGAGCGAGGACCGCCAGGTCATTGGCGTCCTGTCAGGCGGCACGGCTTCTTGCGAAAATCCAAACGGCGCCGATTTCTACGGGCGACTTGGCGTGGCGTGGACGGCCAATCCGGAACGCGAGGGCCAGCTCAAGGCGCACCTCGACCCCGATGGCACCTGCATCGCTGCGGTCCCCGGGCTCGACCCGCAGGTGCTGCTCGCGCCCGGCCCCGTGACCAGCGGCCCGCTGCGCTGCGAGAGCCCGCCCGCGGTCTGCACGACGCCGCGCATGAACAGCGGCGGCGCGCCGGCGCCGCTGATGCTGGTGCTATTGCTGGGCGCGGGGTTGTCGCGCCGGCGCACCTGATTTCTTCGTTTTCAGCCCGGCAACACCACCAGCACCACACCGCACACTGCCACTGCCGAGCCGAGCAGCTGCAGCGGCCGCAGGCGGTCGTGCAGGAACACCGCCGCGAGCGCCAGCATGAACACGGCGGCCATCTCGTTGAGCACCGCGGCGATGGATGCCTGGGTGTACTTGTAGCCGGCGAGCCACAGCATCATGGAGATGTAGCTGCCCAGCACCGAACCCGCGATCACCGCCGGCCAGTGGCGCACGCCACGAAACGCGACGTCGACCGTGCGCAGCTCGCCGCGAGCCGCCATGAACAGCATGAGCCCCAGCGTTCCGCCGACGATGCGCAGCGTGACGATCCACAGGAAGTCGTAGCGTTCCAGCAGCGGCTTGGCCATCACCACGCCCACCGCCATCAACGCGACCGCGACGGTCGCCTCGATCAGGCCTTTGCGAATGGCGCGCAGGTCGACGCCGGTTGCGCCGGGTGAGTAATTCACCAGAAAGATGCCGGCCAGCACCAGCGCGACGCCGGCAAACTGCACGAGTCCGAGCCGCTCGGCGAGGTAGATCGCGGAAAGTCCGATCACGAACGGCGAGTACAGCGTCTGCGCCACCGCCATGCGGCTCGCGCCGACGGCGTTCAGCGCGCGAAAGTAAAGCGTATCGCCGGCGCCGATGCCGAGGAACCCCGACAGGAATGCCAGCAGCACCACCTCGGCCGGGATAGCCGGCCAGCTCGCGCCCGAAAATGCGAGCACCGTCGCCAGCATCAGCACGAGCCCGAGCACGTTCTTGAACAAGTTGAGCGGAGCCGGCGCGAGGCTCTCGCCGGATTTCTTGAACAGGATGACGGCGATGGCCCACGCCAGTGCGCAGGCCAGGGAAAAGGCTTCGCCGATGCCGAAGCTCATGGTTTATTAGAAGTGAGCTTTCTGTAGGAGGGCCCCTGGGCCCGATGTCGGTGGCACTACTTCGGGGCCAGGGCCCCTCCCACGGACCGGCATCAGCGCTTCGTGCGGCCCTTCGACGGCTTCGGCCCGCCGGCGCCCGCGGGCGTCTTGTTGGCCTTCTCGATCAATCGCGTGGTCGAGTAACCCTGGTGGAAGTCCAGCACCATCACCTGGCCGCCGTGCTTGCGCACAATCTCGTAGCCGGCCACTTGCTCCGGCTTGTAGTCGCCGCCCTTCACCAGGAAATGCGGCAACACGCGCGAGACCAGGCGCTCCGGCGTGTCATCGGAAAACGGCACGACCCAGTCGACGCACTTGAGCCCGGCCAGCACGCGCATGCGATCGGCAACCGGGTTCAGCGGTCGGCCGGGTCCCTTGTCGAGGCGACGCGTGGAATCGTCATCATTGACCGCGACGATCAGCACGTCGCCCAGGCGGCGCGCCGACTCGAGGTAGCGCACGTGGCCGGCATGCAGGATGTCGAACACACCGTTGGTGAAGACGACGTTTTCGCCGCGCGCGCGCGCTTCCTTTACGCGCTGCAGCAGCTCGCCTTCGTCCAGCACACCGGCGTCGTCGTCGTGGCCGTGGCGCACGGCGCGCTGCAATTCGCCCACGCTGACGGTCGCCGTACCGAGCTTGCCGACCTTGATACCGGCCGCGATGTTGGCGAGGCGCGCCGCGTGCGCAAAGTCGTGGCCCGCGGCCAGCGACGCGCCGAGCGTCGCGATCACCGTGTCGCCCGCGCCGGTCACGTCGAACACCTCGCGCGCCTCAGTCGGCAGGTGCAACGGCGCCTGGCCCGGCTGGACCAGCGTCATGCCGTGCTCGCTGCGCGTGATCAGCAGTGCATCGAGCGCAAGCTCGGCGCGCAGCTTCTCCGCCTTGTCGACGAGGTCGGCGTCATCGCGGCACTTGCCCACCACGGCTTCGAACTCGCCCATGTTCGGCGTGAGCAGGGTTGCGCCCTTGTAGGGCCGGTAGTCGCTGCCCTTGGGATCGACCAGCACCGGCTTCCTCAAAGCGCGCGCGGCGGCGATCAGCTCGGCGACATCGGCCAGCGTGCCCTTGCCGTAATCCGAGAGGATCACCGCGAGCGCATCGGACAGCGCGGCCTTGAACTGCTGCACGAACGCCTTGCGGTTGAACGCGCCGACCACCGACAGCGACTCCTCGAAGTCGAGCCGGATCAGCTGCTGGTTGCGGGAGAGGACGCGCAGCTTGGTGATGGTGGGCTTGTCGGCCGACTCGAGGAACGCGGCCGACACGTCGTGGATGCTCAGGGCTTCGCGCAGCAACTTGGCCGGCTCGTCCTTGCCGACCACGCCGAGCAACCGCGTGTGCGCGCCGAGCGCCGCCGCGTTCAGCGCGACGTTCGCAGCGCCGCCGGCGCGCGACTCGTTCTTCTGAATGCGCACCACCGGCACCGGCGCTTCGGGCGAGATGCGCTGCGTAGGCCCGGTCCAGTAGCGGTCGAGCATGACGTCGCCCGCGACGAGGAGCCTCGCTCGAGTGAAATCCGGAATCGTAGGAATCATGAATTAATAGGGACGCACACGATTAAACAAATGGTGTGCGTCCCTGTTTTCAGGCGTTCGCCGCACGCGCGGGGCGGGCTGGGCCGTCCACGTGGCTGAGCCACTCCGGATGCTGGCCGCTCTGGCCTTTCACGAGGTCCCAGTACGCTGCCTGCAGCTTCTGCGTGATGGGTCCGCGCGAGCCCGTGCCGATGGAGCGGTTGTCGACCTCGCGGATGGGCGTGACTTCGGCGGCGGTGCCGGTGAAGAACGCCTCGTCGGCGATGTAAACCTCGTCGCGAGTGATGCGCCGTTCGCGCACCGGGATCCCGAAGTCTTTCGCCAGCTGCACGATCGTGCGGCGCGTGATGCCGTCGAGGCAGGCGGTGATGTCCGGCGTGTGCAGCTCGCCGTTGACCACCAGGAAGATGTTCTCGGCCGAGCCTTCGGCGACGAAGCCCTGCGTGTCGAGCATGATCGCCTCGTCGTAACCGTCGCGCAGCACTTCGTTCAGCGCCATCATCGAGTTGATGTACTGGCCATTGGCCTTGGCGCGGCACATCGCGGCGTTGACATGGTGGCGCGTGAAGCTGGAGGTCTTCACGCGGATGCCGCGCTCCATGTTGTCGGCGCCCAGGTAAGCGCCCCAGGTCCAGGCCGCGACGATCAGGTGGCCCTTCAGGCCGTCCGCACGCAGGCCCATGCCCTCGGCGCCGTAGAACGCCATCGGCCGCAGGTACGCTTCCTTGAGCTTGTTGGCGCGCAGCACTTCGAGCTGCGCCTCGTTGATCACGTCCGCCGACCACGGCAGCTTGATGCCGAGGATCTTGCAGCTGTTGAGCAGGCGTTTCGTGTGGTCTTCCAGCCGGAAGATCGCGGTGCCGCGCGGCGTCTGGTAAGCGCGCACGCCCTCGAAGCAGCCGACGCCGTAATGGAGCGAATAGGTCAGGACGTGCGTGGTGGCCTCGCGCCACGGCACCAGCTTGCCGTCGTACCAGATGTAGCCGTCGCGGTCGGAGAAACTCATGGTCGGTCCAGGACTGATGGCGCAGCGGGAAGGCGGCGCCGGGTCGGTATTATAAGGCGGCACCAGGACCCCCAGGACGGGCATGAAGATCGCTTTGCTGACTCCCACCTTTGCCCGCGACCTTGAGCGATTCCGCATGTTGCGGGCTTCGCTCGAGGCCTTCGGGTGGGACATTCCGCATTACGCAGTCGTGCAGACCGAAGACCTTCCCGCGTTTCGCGCCGCGGCGCTGCCGTCGCGCTCGCTGCACCTGCTGCCGACATCCGAATTCCTGGCGCCCGAGGTCGAGGCCCAGCGCGTACGCCTCGCGCGCATGCCGCGGGCGCTGTGGAAATTCCAGCGCAGTCTCAACAAACGCCTCGGCCTGTTCCCCGCCTTCGGTTGCGAGGGCTGGAATACGCAGCAGCTGGTCAAGCTCGGGGCGGCGGAAAAACTCGGCGTGGATGTACTCGTTTCGATGGACTCGGACGTCCTCGTCACCAGTCCGCTGCGGCCCGACCTGTTTCACCGCGGCGATGCGATCGCGCTGTATTCACGCCCCACAAAGGCGGACAGCGAGCACGCGCACTGGCGCCAGCGGGCCCGCGGGCGACTCGGGCTGGATCCGCACGCAGGTCCGCATTTCCACTACCTGGCCCATCCCTTCGTGTTTTCGCGGGAAGTGCTGCGCGGCCTCCACGCCCGACTCGAGTCCCATAACGGCATGCCGTGGTGGCAGGCGCTGACGACGATGCGCATCACGCATCTTTCGGAGTTCGAGTTGTATGGCGCCTATGCGCGCGAAATCCACGGCATGCGGAATCTGTACGAGACCCGGCCCCGCACGCGCTGGCTCATCAAGGCGGAAGAACGGGTCGAGTCGGAAAAAGTGATCCGCGCCGCGGTGCGCGATCCCCTGATCGACTTCCTGGTCGTGCAGGCCAGCCATCGCTGGCCGATCGAGCCGCTGGTCGCAACGATCACCGACGAGCTGCGTTCGGCTCGCGGGGAGCTGGCATCGGCGTGACGGTCCCGCCGCGCGCGCGCGACCCGGAGGCGCCGCGCATCCTCATCGTGCGGCTCTCGGCCATGGGCGACCTCGTCTTCGCCACCTCGCTGCTGGATGGCTTGCGCCGACGCTGGCCCGGCGCCTGGATCGCCTGGCTTGCCCACACAAGTTTCGCGCCGCTGCTGCAGGGCGATCCACGGCTGAATGAAGTCATCGCCCTGCCCCGCAGCGCGCTGCGCTCCCCGGCCGCCCTGTGGCGCCTGCGGCGCGAGCTCAAGTCCCGGCGTTTCGACTGGGCGATCGAGGCCCAGGGATTGGCCAAGTCGTACCTCATGACCGCGCTGGCCAGCGGCGCGACGCGGATCGGTTTCACCTCGCGCGAGCCGTTGCAGTTCCTGCTGGACCATGCCTTTCCGAAAGGCGGCGACATC
>DATLBT010000072.1:0-11268 GCA_035526825.1 Verrucomicrobiia bacterium
AACCGGTAGGTGACATCCAGGCCCAGCGCCCGCGGCTCACCCCAGATCACGGCACGGTCCGACTGCGGCAAGTTGTCGATCGCGGAGATCACGTAGTGCTCGTCGAGCAGGTTGCGGCCCCAGACCGCGGCCTCGATCACACCCTCGGCGCCCGCCTGGATGCCCTGCAGCATCACGCGGCCACTCAAAAGCCCGTAGGCCGGCAGTTCGGTCATGCCGCGGCGTTCTTCGGTGATGACGAGGCCCGTGCGCTTGCCGATGGCGTTGTACGCAAGGTAGCTGCGCAGCGCACCCCAGCCGAAACGCCAGAATTCCCAGTCGACCGCGGCGACGCCGGTATAGGGCGGCGCCGAGTAGAACGGGAACAGTTGCGCCACGTTGCTGCCGTTCTGGTCGATGACTTCCTTGACCTCCGCCTCCAGCAGCGCGCCGCTCAGCGTGAAGGTCAGGCCCTGCGAGGCGAGCCAGGTCGCTTCCGCCTCGATGCCGTACAACGTAGCCTTGCCGGCGTTGCGAACCTTGGTGTCGCCGATCGAGCCGGCCACCAGGAAGTTGATCTGCAGGTCGCGGTAGTCGCTGTAGAACGCGTTGGCATTCAGGCGCAGCGTGCGCGCCAGCCATTCGGTCTTGGCGCCGGCTTCGTAGGAGCGTACCTTCTCCGGCTCGAAACCGTCGACGAAACCGAAGCCGTAGATGTTGTCGTCACTGGTGGCCGGCGTGCCGGAGCCATCATCCCCGTTGACGTTCGGGTCACGCGTGTTGAACCCGCCGCTCTTGTAAGCCTCGACCGACTTGGCATACAGGTTGACGTCGGGCGCGGCGTCGAACGCCGCGCCGAACGAGAACGAATCGTCGCGGAAGGTTCGCGACGCCGTGACGTAGTCGAACTTCTGCCCGCTGCTGAGCAAGGTCGCGGTGCCGCCGGACTCCACGTAGTTGTCGGCGGTCCGGTATTTCAGCGCGTTGCGCTCGTCCTCGGAATGCCGGTAACCGCCGGTCCAGTGGGTGCGGCCTTCCAGCCAACCCGGCGTCCAGGTCATCTCGCCGAAAGCGGCGCGCGCCGAGTTGTCGATGGTCCACAGGAAATCGACGAGCTGGACCAGGCGCGTGTTGTTGTTTGCGTCGATGCCGCTGCTGAACTGGTGGTTGAGCCGGTGGCGGTCCTCCACCGCCTGCTCCTCGAACCAGAATCCACCGACCATGAATTGCACGGACTCATCCAGCACGCGGCCGCCGAGCTGCAACTCGTGCGTCCATTGTTCTTGCGTGACCGTCGGGATCACCAGCGGCGTGGGCTGGCCGTTGTTTGCCTCCAGCGCCGCGGGACCGTCGTAGACATTGCTGTCGAGGCGGTAACTGGTCGAACCCTTGCCGCCGCCGAGGTCCTGGTATTCCGCGTCCCACAGCTCGCGCCAGGCGCCGATGTATTTCAGCTCGAGATTGCCCAGCGGTGCGGCGAGCGTCAGCGCGTGGCCGTCGATCCGCGTGCCCGACTCCTCCAGTGGCGCGCCCGTCGCCAGCGCCTCGAGCCGCTCGCTGGAGTACAGGGTTTGCGAGTGCGCGTAGTCGCGGATCAGGTTGGCCTGGCCTTTATCGTTGTCGGACACGATGACGTTCTGGTACGTGTAGTTGTAGTACGCCAGGTCGCTGTGCTCGTAGGCGTAATCCGCGCTGAGCCAGTCCCCGCTCCAACGCGCATCGAAGCGCAGCGCCGACTCGCTGCGGTCGCCGAAATCGCCGCCGGGCCCGGTGTTCTCGACGAAGCCGTCCTTCTTGTGGCCGAGCACCGCGAACTTCACCGCCGCCTCGTCGCCGACCGGAATGTTGATCGAGCTCTTGCCCAGCAGCTGGTTGCGGCTGCCGACCGTCACCTTGTGCGCCATCGAGAAAAGCCCGGGCGCCGGGCGCTTGGTGATGAGGTTGATCGCACCGCCGGTGGTGTTGCGTCCGTACAGCGTGCCCTGGGGCCCGCGCAGCACTTCGATGCGCTCGAGGTCGGCGATGTCGAGCGCCAAACCCACGGCGCGCGCGATATAGATGCCGTCGACGTAGACACCGACCGCCGGGTCCTGCGTGAGCTGAACGTCCGATGGACCGATGCCGCGGATGAAGATGCGCAGCGTTGCGTTGTGCGTAGGGAACGGCTCGACCGTCATGTTCGGCACCTGGCCCGACAGCTCGTTGAGCCCGCCGATGCCGCGCAGCTCGAGCTTTTCGGTGTTCAGCACCTCGATCGAGATCGGCGTGTCCTGCAGTGACTGCACCCGCTTCTGCGCGGTCACGATGACGTCGTCGAGCTGGACGCTCTCCCCGGCCGGCGGCGGCGGCGGCGCTTCCTCGACCGGGATCTTCGGGATGGTTTTGGCGGACTCGGGTTCGACGGATTCGGGCGGCGGTTCCTGCGCATACGCGCCACCCAGCGTCATCCCGAGCAGCGCGACCCATACCGACCTCTGCATCACAACGCTCCCTTGCGCTCAACCACGAGCCAAGGCCTGCGCCGCGCGGCGCCCTGAAAATATGCAGTCCGACACTGACAAGCCGCTGACATAGAGGTGCGAGCAGATGCCGAGCGCGTTGCGGCCGGCCGCGTAAAGACCGGCGATTGGCTTGCGGCTGGCGTCGAGCACCGCGCCGGTGTCCTCGTCGACCGCGAGCCCGCCCAGCGACAGCACCGGCAGCGGAAACAGTTTGCTGCCGACGCCGATGTCGATCGCGTAGAACGGGCCCTGCACGATCGGCTTGAGGTCGTGCTTCGCCTTGCCGAACGCATCCTCGGCGCGACCATGCGCAGCTTCGTTGTAGGCGGCGATGCCGCGCGCAAACGTCTGTGGTTCGAAGCCGCACGCCTCGGCCAGCGCTTTGAGCGTTGCGGCCTTGGTGCGCGCGAACTTCAGCGCGAGGAAGGCCGGCCCCGACTGGAACGAGTACAACTCCTTGCTCTTCAGCTGCTCGAGCGTCTGCGCGAAGATGGCCTGGTCCATGACCACGTACGCGCGACCATCATGGTGCTCGATCATCTCGTAGCCGATCGCGGCGCCATAGACGGTCTCGTCGATGAAGCGCTCGCCGCGGCCGTCGACGATGGCGCCCCAGGTGAGGCCGGCGGGTGGGCGGATGAAGCGCCACGCGCTCATGTGCGAGAGTCGCTCGGCGACCCCGCCGACGCTTTGGCCCAGCCGGATGCCGCTGCCGTTGTCACCGGGATTGCCCAGCGGCATGCCCATCGCGTATTTCGCGGCGTAGTGCTTCACCATGGCGTCGTTGAACACGAAGCCGCCGGCCGAAAGGCACACGCCCTTCTTCGCGCGGATGCGGCGCAGCACGCGCCGGTGCTCCAGCGCCTCGGCCCTGCGGCGATACCAGCCGGCGATCGCCAGCGTGAACTGCGCTCCCGGAAACGCCGGCGGCAGCATGATCGTGTACTTCGTTGCCTGCGCCTGCAGCGCCGCGTAGCGCGCGCGCAGTGCGTCGTCCTCGAACACCCGCGCGCAGACGCCGACCACGCGGCCGGACGGGTCGACGACGAGCCGGCGCGCCTCGGCGCAGGTCTCGAGCCGGACGCCTACCTTCGCGGCCGCCGCGGCCAGCGGGTTGGTGATATGTGCGCCGAAGCCTAGCGCCGCGCGACTCGGCGGGGTGAACACCTTGTGCCCGCGCGGCGCCGGGCGCGCGATCGCCGCGCGCCGCGCCGCCAGCGAGGAATCCGAGTGGTACAGGTGGTAACCCGGCGGCGGGTACGAGGTCTTGGGGTCGTAGCGCGTGGCGTCGAACTTCACGCCTCGCGCGCTCATCCAGTCCAGCATCGCCGCACTCTGCTCGCAGAAGCGGCGCAGGGTTGCGTCCGACACCACGCCCTGCGTCTCGCCGCGCAAGTACTGGAACATCGCCTCGCATGAATCCTCGACGCCCGCCTGCTTCTGGATGGCGGTGCCGCCGCCGGCGTACACCACCCCACCGTTGATCGCCGTCGAGCCGCCGCCGGTGGCGAGATCCAGCGCGATCACCTCGAGCCCCGCCTCGCGCGCCTCCAGCGCCGCCGCGACACCCGCGCCGCCGTAGCCGACGACGACGAGGTCCGCTTGCGAATGCCAGGCGACCCCCGCCACATCGTCGACGCGCTCGGGTGCCTCGACTTTCGAGTACCAGTGGGGCGCGTCGGGTCGCAGGGTTTCTGTCATGGCGGCGGGATTATGCGGCGCGAGGGGGCGGGTTCAGTTCGTCCGTTTGGCCGAAGAGTTGTGGCGGATTGCTGTCATTCTTCCCCCTGTCATCCCGAGCGAAGCGAGGGACCGCGTTCCGGCCGCCGCAGCCTCTGGAAGGCGATCCCTCGCTGCGCTCGGGATGACACATAACCAACGGAGAAAACATGGGTCGCGTTCAAGACAAGGTCGCCATCGTCACCGGCGGCGCCAGCGGCGTCGGCAAGGCCGACTGCATCCTGTTTGCGCGTGAAGGCGCAAAGGTCGTCGTCACCGACATCGACGAGAAGAACGGCGAGGCGGTGGCAAAGGAGATTGCCGCCAAGGGCGGCACCGCCATCTTCGTCAAGCACGACGTCTCGTCGGAAGCGAGCTGGGAAAGCCTGGTCAAGCTGACTGCCGAAAAGTTCGGCGGCCTCGACATCCTGGTCAACAACGCCGCGATTCTCGCGGTCGGCACGATCGAGGACACCAGCCTCGAGCTGTTCCAGAAAATCCAGCGCGTCAACAACGAAGGCGTGTTCCTCGGCTGCAAGCACGGCTACGCGGCGATGAAGCAGCGCGGCGCCGGCTCGATCGTGAACATGTCCTCGATCTCGGGCATCGGTGGCTCGTCGTCGTTCGTGGCGTACAGCGCCAGCAAGGGCGCCGTCGCCGCGATGACCCGCTCGATCGCCGCGCACTCGCGCATGAACCACCTCAAGATCCGCTGCAACTCGGTGCACCCCGACGGCATCAAGACGCCGATGGTGTTCAACCTGCCCACGCATGCCGGCAGCAAGCAGCCGCAGGTCCGCCAGAACGACCCCAAGCAGGTACTCGCGCGCTTCTCGGAGCCGGAGGACATCGCGAACCTCGTGCTGTTTTTGGCGTCGGATGAGTCGCGCATGATCCAGGGCGCGGAGCTGCGGATCGACAACGGCTATTTGATGTGGGCTGACTGAGAACCAGGTGTCATTCCGAGCGAAGCGAGGAATCGCGTTCTGGCCGGGATGCCCTTGCGAACGCGATCCCTCGCTTCGCTCGGGATGACACGCCGCTCATGAGCCGACTCACTTACCACCCGCTCCGCGTCCTCGAAGTCATCGAAGAGACTGCCGACGCGCGCAGCGTGGTGTTCGAAATCCCCTCCGCGCTGCAGGCCAGCTTCGCCTACAAACCCGGCCAGCACCTGCAACTGCACGTGCCTTGCGGCGACAAGCCCATTCCGCGCTGCTACTCGCTGTCGGGATCGCCGCATGTGCCCGGCGATCCGGTGCGCGTGACCGTCAAGCGCGTTGCCGACGGCCGCGCGTCGAACTGGCTGTGCGCCACGCTGAAGGCCGGCGACATGCTCGAGGTCGCCGCCCCCGCCGGCATGTTCTCGCCGAAGGGCCTCGACGGCGATTTCCTGATGTTCGCCGGCGGCAGTGGCATCACGCCGGTGTACTCGATCGTGCGCAGCGTGCTGCTGTCGGGCAAGGGCCGCGTGCGCCTGGTCTACGCCAATCGCGATGAGCGCTCGGTGATCTTCGGCAAGGCGCTGGCGAAGCTTTCGCTCGAACACCCGACCCGATTGGAGGTGATCCACTGGCTCGACTCGGTACAAGGTGTGCCGTCGCAAGCGCAGCTCGCGGGCCTCGCGCGCGGCTGGGTTCATGATTGGAACAGCGGCGCGCAAGCCTTCATCTGTGGCCCCACGCCGTTCATGGACGCCGCCGCCGCGGCGATGAAGGAAGCCGGCCTGTCGCACGCCAACGTCCATATCGAGCGCTTCGTCTCGCTGCCAGACGACGCCGACGACGAGGCGGTCTCGGCGAATCCGGCGCCGGCCGGCACCGGCGACACCCAGGTGACTGCCGAGCTCGATGGCGTCGTCACGCAAACGACTTGCGGGCCCGGCCAGCTGCTGATCGAGGCGCTCGAGAACGCCGGCATGGCGCCGCCGTTCTCGTGCCGCTCGGGTGCGTGCGCTGCTTGCATGTGCAAGCTCGACGAGGGCGAGGTCGAGATGGTGCACAACCACGTGCTGGCCGAATCCGACATCCAGGCCGGCTGGATCCTGTGCTGCCAGGCGATCCCGAAGTCGCCGAAAGTGAAGATCAGCTACCCCGCATGACACCGTCGACCGCGCCCCAGGCCTTCGAGGTGGCGGCCCGGCGCTTTGCCAGCCGCACGGCCGTGATCAGCGAAACCGGCGAGTCGTGGACCTATGCGCAACTCGCGGCAAGGCGCATGCAAGCCGCCCGCGCCCTGATCGCCTGCGGCGTGCAGCCGGGCGATCGCGTTGCGATCTGGGCGCAGAATTGCGAGGAATGGATCGTCGCCGGGCTCGCTGCGCACGCGGTCGGCGCGGTGCTGGTGCCGATCAATACGCGCATGAAAGGAGAGGAAGCCGGCTATATCCTCGCCCGGAGCCGCGCGCGCGTCCTGTTCAGCAGCGGTTTCTTTCTCGGCCAGCATTACCCAGGCATTCTCGGGCACCACCGCCCGAAAACACTGGAAGCCCACATCGTGCTGCGCGATGCGCAGCCCGGTGACCACACCTGGGAGCAGTTCCTGGCGCGCGGCGACCCGATTGCCGAGGATCGCGTTCGCGCTCGCGATGCGACGATCGAGCCCGACTCGCCGATGGACATCATGTTCACCTCGGGCACCACCGGGCAGCCCAAGGGCGTGGTCACCGGGCATGCGCAGAATCTCAAGGCGATCGCCGAGTGGTCGCACAAGATGGGGCTGGTCGAGCACGACCGCTATTTGGTCGCGAACCCGTTCTTCCACACCTTCGGTTACAAGGTCGGCTGGCTCGGTGGCCTGCTCGCCGGGCTCGCGGTGATGCCGCACGCGGTGTTCGACGCAGCCGCCATCCTGCGCCGCATCAGCCAGGAGAGGGTCACCGTGCTGCCGGGGCCACCGACCTTGTTCATCAGCCTGCTCGGCGACCCGGCGCGCGCCAGTGCGGACCTGTCGTCGCTGCGCGCCACCATCACCGGTGCCGCGACGATCGCGCCGGCGCTGATCGAGCGGATCCGCAGCCAGCTCGGCTTCCGGATCGTGCTGACAGGCTATGGCCTGACCGAGACCTGCGGCATCGTCTCGCTGGCCGATGCCCAGGACAGCGCCGAAACCATCGCGACGACCTGCGGCAAGGCGATCGCCGACACCGAGGTGCGCTGCGTCGATGCCGTCGGCGAGCCGGTTCCCGCGGGCGAGTCCGGCGAGATCGTGGTGCGCGGCTACAACGTCATGCAGGGTTATTTCGAGGACGAGCGCGCCACCGCGGAGGCCATCGATGGCGATGGCTGGCTGCACACCGGCGACGTCGGCACGATCGACGCGCTCGGCAACCTGCGCATCACCGACCGGCTCAAGGACATGTACATCGCCGGCGGCTTCAACTGCTACCCGGCCGAGATCGAGCGCATGATGGCGGCGCACCCGGGCATTGCGCAGGTCGCCGTGGTCGGCGTGCCGGACGAACGGCTCGGCGAGGTCGGCAAGGCCTTCGTGGTGCCACGCCCGGGCCAGGAGGTCGACGAAGCCGAGCTGATAGCGTGGTGCCGGGACAAGATGGCTAATTACAAGGTGCCGCGGTTCGTGGAGTGGGTGGCAGGGCTGCCGACCAATTCTTCGGGCAAGGTGTTGAAATACCAGTTGCGGGAACGATCCAAACGAGGAGCCGCGTGATGGGCAAGGAACTGAAAGACGTCGTCGCCGTGGTCACCGGCGCCTCGCGCGGCGCCGGCAAGGGGATTGCGCTTGCACTCGGCGCGCAGGGGGCGACCGTTTACGTCACCGGCCGCAGCAAGAATGAGGGCGACGCTGCCCTGCCCGGCACCATCGGCAATACAGCCGACCTGGTCAACAAGGCCGGCGGCAAGGGCATTGCGGTGGCTTGCGACCATGCGCTGGATCGCGACGTAAAGCGCCTGTTCGCGCAGGTGAAGAAGGAGCAGAAGGGCCGGCTGGACATCCTGGTCAACAACGCGACCTTCCTGCACGACAAGCTGATCGACAAGGGCCCGTTCTGGGACAAGCCGATCGAACTGGTCGACATCCTCGACGTCGGCCTGCGCAGCGCGTACATCGCGAGCTGGCATGCCGCGCCGCTGATGACCGAACGAAAGAACGGGCTCATCGCCTTCACCTCGAGCTTTGGCGCGAGTTGCTACATGCACGGCCCCGGGTACGGCGCGCAGAAAGTCGGTGTCGACAAGTTCGCCAAGGACATGGCGGTGGACTTGAAGCCCTTCAACGTCGCCGCGGTGTCGATTTGGATGGGCATGCTGAAGACCGACCGCACCCGGCGCGTGATGGACCAGGACCCGGCCAAGTACGCGCCCTTCTGGGAAATTGCCGAGACGCCGGAGTTCACCGGCAAGGTGATTTCCGCGCTTTACCGCGACGACAAGCGCGCGGAGAAATCCGGCCAGGTGTTGATCGGCGCGGAAGCGGCACTCTCCTATGGCATCAAGGACGAAGGCGACAAGCAGCCACCTTCGCACCGCGAGTTTCTCGGCGCGCCGACGCAGGCGCACCCCGCAGTGGTCGAATAGCTGCCGGCGCGCCCGCGATGAAAGACCGCGCCGACTCCGAGCGGGTCAGTCCCACCGCCTACGCCACCGGCTACTTCTGGTATCGCCACGGCCTGTCGCACGCCGGGTTGCTGATTTCCGAAGGGCGCCGCATCGATCGCCGCTTTCGCCTGCTCGGCGCGGTCGTGAAGCTGGTCTCCGGTGTCTCGATCGATGCGCTGATGCTGGCGCGGCACAAGGGCATCGATGCCCTGCTGTCGCGGCACATCGCCTCGGAACGGGTCTCGCAGGTCGTCGAGCTCGCGGCCGGCCTGTCGCCACGCGGCTGGCGCTTTGCGCAGCGCCACGGCGGCGCACTCGACTACCTCGAGACCGACCTGCCGCACATGGCGAAGCTCAAGCGCGACCTGCTCGAGCGCAGCCACCTTGCGACGCCGAAGCATCGCGTGGCCACCGTCGACGTGTTGAAGGACGGCGGCGCCGATTCCCTCGCCGCGGTTGCGGCGACGCTCGACCGCTCGCGCGGGCTGGCGATCATCACCGAAGGCCTGATGAGCTACCTCGACCCGCCCGCCGCGCAGGCGGTGTGGCGCCGTATTGCCGCGACGCTGAAGCAATTCCCCCACGGCGTATACCTGTCCGACGCCTACGTGCAGAGCGACCGCTACGGCGTCGGCGGCCAGGTCTTCCGCGGCGCGATCCAGCGCTTCGTCAAGGGCCGCATGCACGTGCATTTCCAGACGCCCGACGACGCGCAGGCGCAACTGACGACGGCGGGGTTCGGGAGCGTGACGATGCACGAGCCGCGCCATATCGCCGAGACGCGTGAGCTCGGCGAGGTTGCTGGCGGCAACCGCGTGCGCGTGCTCGAGGCGACCGTGCGGCCTGGCTAGGCGCCGAGCTCCCCGGCTTTCGGCGGCCCGCGAAATTGCGGCGCTTGCATCGCAGCCACGCACTGGATGTCCAGCCCGGCAGCGCTGCCCGCCTCGAAGAATTCCGCGATCAACTGGTCGAGGCACTCGAGGCCGGATAGCCCGTCCGCCAGGTGGCCGGCATCCGGTATCACGACGACGCGCGCATTCGGCATCTGGGCGGCGACCGCGCGCGACCACGCCAGTGGCGTGACGTGGTCCATGTCGCCGGCGAGCAGCAGCACCGGCACGTCGCTCACGACAAGGCCGGGACGCGGCGGTGCCGCAGGCAGGCCCCACGCCGCGCACGCCGCGCGCTGCCGGCGCAGGCGGTAATCGCCGAACACGCCGGCGCTCGACGCCGCGGCCTCGGCGTCGGCGATGTGCTGCGTGTCCTCGGGACACACTACGGACAACAGCAGGCCGTTGGCGTGCGGATCCGGCCCGCCGGGATTCATCGCCTTGAGCAAAGGCGCGAAGCGGCCGCGCGCCGCCTCGTGCAGCAGCCACGGCAGGCGGCGCTGCGAAGCGGTCGAGGTCAGCTGCGCGCGCACCGCCTCCCAGAACGGCTCACGCTCGAGCTGCGCGTGCTTGCCCTCGGCAAGCTTCACGGAGACCGGGCCTTGCGCGAGGCGCGCGTCCAGCGTCGCGATGTCGCGCTCCAGCCGCGGCACCGCACGCGCGCATCCGGGATCTTCGCGGCAGCGCTGCGCGAGCTTGTTCAGCACGGCGTCGGCTGCGCGCGCGTACGACAGCGGCAGGCGCTCGACCGGGCTCACCGTGCCGAGCAGCGCCATCGCGCGCACACGCTGTGGATACGCGCGCAAGTATTCCTGCGCAAGCCGCGTGCCGTAGGACAGGCCGGTCAGGTCGACCTGCTCATGGCCGAGCGCGGCGCGGACCGCTTCGAGGTCCTCGACCGCGGCGGCGGTCGAGTACTGGGACAAATCAGTGCCGACGAGAGCCTCGCGACAGCGGCGCACGGCGTCGATGTCGAGGACCGGCTGCAGCGGGTTTGAAAAGCCCACCGCGCACGGCAAGGCGTTCGAGCCGCCGGTGCCGCGCTGGTCGACCAGCACGATGTCGCGATTCTCGCGGTGCATCACGCCCAGCGTGGCCCAGAACCCGGCCGACTCGGTGGCGGCGAGGCCCGGCCCGCCGGCGAGGTCGAACAGCGGCGGCAGTGTGCGGTCGCCGAGGGCGGGAATCACGACGATGCGCAAGCCGATGGTGCGTCCCGGCTGCGCTGCCAGCGTGCGGTTCTCGGGAACACGCAGCGTGCCGCACAAGACGGGTTCGGGGACGTCGGCCAACCGGCAGGCTTCCAGCGGCAGCGCCGGCACCTCCACCACCGGCTCGGACGGCGGCGCTGGCGGTGGCGTCGTCACACAACTGCCGAGCACCGCAAGACCGAACGTAAACAGCAGCCTGGCGCGCATCGCCGCATTCTAAAGGGCCGCCCGTTGCCTGTATTCTTGAAACATGACCCTCGCCGAAAAAACCTGATGCGCGCGGCCATTCTCGTCGTGCTGCTCATCGCGGGTTGCGCGGACCGCGGCCTGAGGCCGTTCACCAGCGACGGCTGCTCGCTGTTTCCCGACACGGCGCCGATCGGCGATGCCGACTGGTGCGCCTGTTGCC
>DATLBT010000073.1:0-28573 GCA_035526825.1 Verrucomicrobiia bacterium
GAAGTGGGCAAGGAGATCGGCAAGGGCGCGCGCGATGCCGCCGCCGAACTCGGCAAGGCGACCGGCGAGGCTGCGCGCGAGGTCCGCAAGGAAATCGAGGACGAGGATTAAAGAATCAAGAAGGCTCGCAAAGGCGCAAAGGTAAAGAAAGGCGCAAAGGAAAGACGGCGTTAATCAATCTTCTCTTTGCGCCTTTCTGTTCTCTGCGCCTTTGCGTGCCTTCTTTATTTCTTCTTGCCATCCGCCCGAGTCGCCCGGACCAGGACGCCCAGCCGCGGGCTGTCGAGGTGGTGCACCTCGTCGCGCCGCACGCGGCGACGCTCGTCGAGCACGAAGCTGCGGTACTCGCCGCCCTCGACCGATTGCGTGTAAACCAGCTCGGCGTCGACATGCAGGTAGCGCCCGGCGAGCAGCGCCACCGAGCCGTCGACCGGGTACACGCGCTGCGAATTCAGGCCTGCGGTTTGCGTGAAAGCGTTGCCCCAATGCAGCCGGATGGCATGGCCGCGCTCCGTCGGCGGGTCGGCCTGCAGCCAGGCCAGCCGCAGGATCGGCTGGTGGTTGCGACTGTTGCGCAGGCGACTCCATTCTTCGGTCATGCCGAAACTCTCGTCTGGCAGGATCTCGATGCCCTGGTTGCGCAGCGGCACGGCTTCGTACGGCTCGAGGGCCTTGGTGACGTCCGGGATCTTCAGTTGCTGGGTCGACTCGCCGGCAGCCGCGCTGCGGTCGATGAACACGATGAGGTCGACGCGATAGCGCTCGGCCAGCACGGTACCTGGCGCGGTGAGCAGCGCTAGCGTCAGGCACAGGCGAGAAAGGGTTTTCATGCGGATGGCGCGGACAGTGTAGCCAACAAGGCGCTCGCCGCGGCTGCGCGCGCCGCGGGTTGCTTGAGCTCGGCGATGAATTGCAGGCGGCTCTGGCCTTCCAGCTTGTAGACCTTCGGTTGCGCCTGGATCAGCTTGATCAGCTTGCGCGGTTCGACGCGCGGCTGCGGGCCGAAGTCGAGCGTGATGCCGCGCGCGCCGGCGCGCAGCTTGGAGACGCCCAGCGCGCAGGCTTCGATGCGCACGCGCGTGGCTTCCGCGAGCCGCTGCGCGGCTTCCGGCAGCAGGCCGAAGCGGTCGACCATTTCGACCTGCAGTTCTTCGAGCGCGGCGACGTCGGGTGCCTCGGCGAGGCGCTTGTACAACACGAGGCGCGCATGCACGTCGGGGATGTAATCGTCGGGCAGCAGCGCGCTCGCGCCTAGGTCCACCTCGCAGGCATACGTGCCGAACGGCCGGTCCTCGAGCGTGCCGGACTTGATGCCTGCCACCGCGGCGGCGAGCAGGTCGGCGTACATCGTGAAGCCGACTTCCTCGATCTGGCCGCTCTGCTCTTCGCCCAGCAACTCGCCGGCGCCACGAATCTCGAGGTCGTGCGTCGCCAGCATGAAGCCCGAGCCCAGCTCGCCCATCTCCTCGATCGCGGCGAGCCGCTTCGCGGCGTCGGGTTTGAGGGCGCGCTTGGACGGCACCAGCAGGTAGGCGTACGCGCGGTGGTGCGAACGGCCGACGCGGCCGCGCAACTGGTGCAGCGTGGCCAGCCCGATCTCGTCGGCGCGGTCGACGATCAGCGTGTTCGCGGTCGGCACGTCGATGCCCGACTCGATGATGGTCGTGCACAGCAGGACATTGAAGCGCCGGTGGTAGAAATCGAGCATGACCTGCTCGAGCTCGCGCTCGCGCATCTGGCCGTGCGCCACCCGCACCGTGGCCTCGGGCACCAGGCGCCGGATCTCGTCGCCGCGCCTCTCGATGTCCTTGACCTCGTTGTGCAGGAAGTAGACCTGGCCGCCGCGACGCAGCTCGCGCAGGCAGGCCTCGTGGATCAGCCCCGGCTCGGTCTCGGCGACGAAGGTGCGAATCGGCAGGCGGCCCTCGGGCGGCGTGGCGATGATGGAAAGATCGCGCAACCCAGCCAGCGACATGTTCAGCGTGCGCGGGATGGGTGTCGCGGTGAGCGTGAGCAGGTCGACTTCCGCCCGCAGGTTCTTGAGCCGCTCCTTGTGGCGCACGCCGAAGCGGTGTTCCTCGTCGACGATGATGAGGCCGAGGTTCTTGAACTTGACGTCGTCCTGCAGCAGCCGGTGCGTGCCGATCAGGATGTCGAGCTTGCCTTCCGCCGCCTCGGCGAGCAGCGCCTTCTGCTCCTTGTCGCTGCGCAGGCGCGATAGCGCGCCGATGCGAATCGGCCAGCCAGCATAGCGGTCGGCGAAATTCTTGTGGTGCTGCTGGGCGAGCAGGGTGGTCGGCACCAGCACGGCCACCTGGCGGCCGTTGTTGACCGCGGCGAAGCTCGCGCGCAGCGCGACCTCGGTCTTGCCGAAGCCGACGTCGCCGCAGACGACGCGGTCCATCGGCTTGTCGCGCGCCATGTCGGCGAGTACGTCGTCGATGGCTTTCTGCTGGTCGGCGGTCGGCTGGAACGGAAAGCCCGCGCAGAAACGCTGGTAGTCCTCGTCCTTTACGGCCAGCGGCAGGCCGGGCCGCGCGTGGCGTCGCGCCTGGATCTGCAGCAGCTCGGCGGCGACATCGCGCACGCGCTGCTTGGCTCGTTCGCGCGCCTTGGCCCACTTGTCGGAGCCGAGCGCGTGCAGCGGCGCATGCTCGGCTTCCGCACCGACGTATCGATGGATCAGGTTCAGCGAGCCGACCGGCACGTAGATGATGTCGCCACCGGCGTACTCGAGCACCAGGTATTCGGCTGGCACGCCGACAGCGTCCATGCGCTTGAGGCCCTTGTAGCGGCCGACGCCGTGCTGCACGTGCACGATCGGGCTGCCCTCGCGCAGCTCGGACAGGTCGCGGAGCAGTGTCTCGGGGTCGCGTACCCGCGACGCGCGGCGCTTCTGCTGCGCCGGGGCGGTGAGGCCGAAGACTTGCGCCTCGGCGATCAGCGCACGGCCATCCGGCAATTTCAGCGCCTCCTGCAGCGGCCCGAGCGCGATGCCGAAGCGTGTGGCGCCATCGGCCCAATCGCGCCAATGCGCGATGTGGCTCGCGGTGATGCCGAGCGGCTTGAGCCACGCGGCCAGTGCCTCGCGGCGGCCCGGCGACTCCGCGACAAACAGTGCACTCGAGCCGGGCCGGACAAGCAGGGCACGGACGTTGTCCGCGCCTCCAGCCAGTGTCTCGCACGGCGATGGCTGCGCTTCGGGCGTCACGCGCGCAAAGCCTTCGAGCCGGCCCAAGGCCTCGGCGGGCAGAGCGAAGAGGTCGCGCGGCCTGAGCAGCGGGCGCTCGATGTTGCCGCCCATGCGCTCGAAACGCTCCTCGATCTGCTTCCAGTCCGCGGCCAGTGCGGGTTCGGCGGCGGTCAGCTCCACCAGCAGCGCGTTCGCCGGCAGGTAATCGAACAGGCTGCCGGTCTGGTCGAAAAACAGCGGCAGCCAGCCCTCGATGCCGGCCGGCATCATGGCCTTGCTGACCTCGCTGTAGATGCTGCTGCGCGCGGGATCGCCCGAGAAATACGCGCGATAGCGCTTGCGAAAGGTCTCGATGCCGGCCGCGTCGGTCGGGAACTCGCGCGCCGGCATCAGCGCGATCTCGCGCGTCGTGCCGGTGGAGCGCTGCGTCTCGGCGTCGAGCAGCCGGATGGTCTCGACATCCTCGTCGAACAGGTCGATGCGGAAAGCCTGCCCGCTGCCCATCGGGAACAGGTCGATCAGTGCGCCGCGCACGGCGAACTCGCCCTGCATCTGCACTTCCGACACCGACTGGTATCCCGCGGCGACGAGTCGCTCGCGGAAGGCCTGCAGCGGCAAACGGTCGCCGACCTTGATCTGGAAGCGGCGACCCTCGAGCCATGCGCGCGGTGGCAGGCGCTGGATCAGCGCGTCGGCGGTGGTGATGACGAGGCCGCGCGCAAGACGCGGCAGCCGGTCGAGAGCGGCCAGCCGTGCCGACAGAATTTCCTGGTGCGGCGAGAACTGGTCGTAGGGCAGCACCTCGGTATCCGGGAAGTGGATCACCTCGAGGGCCGGGTCGAGGAAGAACCGCGCCTCTTCCTCGATGCGCCAGGCCTGCTGCTCGCCCTCGCACAAAACCACGACGGGCCCCGTGTGGCGTTGCGCGGCTTCCGCCACCGCGAGCGCCGCGCAGGCGCCGCCCAGCGCCGGCCAAGCCTGGCGGGCGCCGGCTTCGGGCAGCGGCAGCGACAATAATTGCGAGGCGGACAAGGGCTCGGACAAGGATGTTCCTCCGGAAAGCACCGGCAATCGGGATTATCGATTAATTGGCGCGGATTAATTGGGGTCAGACCCCGCTTAGACTACCGAGGCTCACTTTTGCCAACCGGTTTGGGGTCTGACCCCAATTAATCCATGGATGCCCGTCTCGCCGCGCTGCTCGTTCGATATCGCTACGCGCTGATGGTGGCGTCGCTGCTACTGGTGGCCGCCACCAGTTACGGCGCGCAGTTCGTCTGGTTCAACGCGGATTACCGCGCGTTCTTCAAGCCGGATTACCCGCAACTGGTGGCTCACGAGCAGCAGCAGGCCCACTTCACGCGCTCGGACAACGTCAGCTTCATCCTCGCGCCGAAGGACGGCAACGTCTTCACGCGCGAAACACTCGCGGCGATCGAGCAATTGACGGAAGAATCGTGGCGCATGCCCCGCTCGATCCGGGTCGACTCGATCACGAATTTCCAGCATTCGCGCGCCGTGGGCGACGACCTCGCCACCAGCGACCTCGTGCGCGATGCCATGAGCCTCACCGACGCGCAGCTCGCCGAGAAACGCGCCGCGGCGCTCGGCGAGCCGTATCTCGTCGGCGCCCTCATCTCCGACCGCGGCCACGTCAGCGCGGTCAACGTGCGGCTCGAGCTGCCCGACTCGCGCGACGCACCGAACCTCGCCGTGCCCGAGGTGATGGCGCACGCGCGCAGGATGCAATCGGAGTTCGAGGCGAGGCACCCGAACATCAAGGTCTACCTGATGGGCCTGGTGCCGGTGAACCAGGGCTTCAACGAACTGGCGCAGCAGGATTCGCAGACGCTGGCGCCGATGATGTTCGTGGTGGTGCTCGTGGTGCTGGGACTGTTCTTCCGCTCGGTGTCGGCGGTGTTCGGCACCCTGCTGGTGATCGTGTTTTCTCTGGCGATGGCGGTGGGCTTCATGGGTTGGGCTGGTTTCGCCGCCAACCAGGTCAATGTCTCGGCGCCGACGCTGATCCTGACGCTCGCCGTGAGCGACAGCGTGCACGTGCTGCTGCCGTATCTCGAGGGCTTGGGCCAGGGCCGCAGCCGTGCGGAGGCGATGGAGGAGTCGCTGCGCCTCAACATCGCGCCGGTGTTCTTCACCAACCTGACCACCGCCGTGGGCTTCGTCGGCCTCAACTTCAGTGACTCGCCGCCGTTCCTCGAGCTCGGCAACATCGCCGCGTTCGGCGTCATGGCCACGATGGTGCTGACCTTCACGCTGCTGCCGGGCGTGATGACGCTGCTGCCGGTGAAAATCCGGCCGGGCATGGGCGATGACGGGCACTGGCGCGTGGTCGATCGCATCTGCGAGTTCGCGCTGGCGCATCGCAAGCGCCTGTTCTGGGTGGTGCTGGCAGTCGCGGCGGCGTGCTCGGCGATGATTCCGCTCAACGACCTCAACGACGACACCGTCGAGTATTTCGAGAAGGGCGTGCCGCTGCGCGACGCGCTGGACTTCGTGCAGGACAACCTGACCGGCGTCGATGGCATCGCCTACGAGCTCACCAGCGGTGAACAGGGCGGCATCAACGATCCGCTGTTCCTGGCCAGGGTCGAGGCGTTCGCGCAGTGGTGGCGCGCGCAGCCCGATGTCACCAACGTGCTGACCTTCACGGACATCATCAAGCGGTTGAACCAGAACATGCACGGCGGCGATCCGGCGTGGTACCGGATACCAGAAGAGCGTGACCTCGCTGCGCAGTACGTGTTGCTCTACGAGCTGTCACTGCCGCAGGGACTCGACCTCAACACGCTGGTGAACTTCGACAAGTCTTCGGTGCGTTTCGTGGCGAGCGTCAGGAACCTGCCGTCGCGTGAGCTGATCGCGCTGGACGAGCGCGCGCAAGCGTGGTTGGCCGAAAACGCGCCCGGCATGGCGGTGGGTCCCGGCACCGGCGTTTCGATGATCTTTGCGCACCTGTCGCAGTCCAATATCTACAGCATGCTGAAAGGCGCGCTGGTGTCGGCGGTCCTGATTTCACTGACCATGATCCTGTCGCTGCGCTCGCTCAAGTTCGGGCTGGTCAGCCTGATCCCGAACCTGCTGCCGGCCGCAATTGCATACGGTGTGTGGGGCCTGCTCGTCGGCCAGGTCAACCTGGCGGTGGCGGCCGTGTTCAGCGTTTCGTCCGGCATCGTCATCGACGACACCATCCATTTCCTGTCGAAGTACCTGCGCGCGCGGCGTATCCTGGGCAAGGAGCCTGCCGACGCCGTGCGTTACTCGTTCAGCACCACCGGCGCCGCGCTGTTCGTCAACACCGCGGTGCTGGTGCTGGGATTCCTGGTGCTGACTGTGTCGAACTTCACCGTCAACTCCTCGCTCGGAATGATGACGGCGCTGATCATCGCGATCGCACTGTTCTTCGACCTGTTCTTCCTGCCCGCATTGCTGCTCAAAGTCGACAAAGGCAAGACCGCATGACCGACACCGCCGCGCGTTTCTCCACCCATACCGTCGACAACCAGGCACCGCCGCTGGCGCCATACGACCTGTGGACGTCCGATGTCGCGCTGCGCGAGGCAGTGGCGCGTGAGGGCGGCGGGTGGGCTTCGAGCGAGCTCGCAGCCTACGGGCCGGTCGCCGGCGGCGAGCTGATGGAGCTCGGCTTCGCGGCCAACGAGAACAAGCCGAAGTTGAGGGCTTTCGATCGTTATGGCCGTCGCATCGACGAGGTCGAGTTCCATCCGTCCTGGCACCGGATCCTCACGCTCAACATGCAGCACGCGGTGCATTCGTTCGGCTGGCGCAACGAAGGCCGGGCCGGCGCCCACGTCGCCCGCGCCGGTCTTTCATACATGGCCGGCCAATCCGACGCCGGCAACGGCTGCCCGCTGACCATGACCTACGCCGCGGTGCCAGCGCTGCGCCATGCGCCCGAAATCGCCAGGGAGTGGTTGCCGCGCATCACCTCGACGCAGTACGACCCGCGCTCGCTGCCTGCGGAGCAGAAGACCGGTTGCATGGTTGGCATGGGCATGACCGAAAAGCAGGGCGGCTCGGACGTGCGCGCCAACACAACGCGCGCGACGCCGCGTGCCGACGGGCTGTATGAAATCGTCGGCCACAAGTGGTTTTTCTCGGCACCGATGTGCGATGCGCACCTCGTGCTGGCGTACGTTGAGCAGGGGCTGACCTGCTTCCTCGTGCCGCGGATCCTGCCGGACGGCAGCCACAATGCGGTGCGCATCCAGCGGCTCAAGGACAAGCTGGGCGACTGGAGCAATGCCTCGAGCGAGGTCGAGTTTCACGGCGCGCTCGCGCAGCGCGTTGGGCCGGAAGGGCGCGGCGTCGCGACCATCCTCGAAATGGTCGCGCTGACGCGGCTCGACTGCATGATCGGCAGCAGTGCGCTGATGCGCCAGGCGCTCGCGCAGGCCGTGCACCATGCGCGGCACCGCAAGGCCTTCGGAAAACTGCTGGTGCAGCAGCCGCTGATGCAGAACGTGCTGGCGGACCTCGCGCTCGAATCGGAAGCCGCTATGGCGCTGACACTGCGCGTGGCGCGCGCAGTCGATGCATCAAGGCGCGACGAGCAGCAAGCGGCCTTCTCGCGTATTGCCACCGCGATCGGCAAGTACTGGGTGTGCAAGCGCACGCCGGCGATGGTCAACGAGGCGCAGGAATGCCTCGGCGGCGCCGGCTACGTCGAGGAATCGATCCTGCCGCGCCTTTACCGACAGGCGCCGCTCAACTCGATCTGGGAAGGCTCCGGCAACATCCAGTGCCTCGACGTGCTGCGCGCGCTGTCGCGCGAACCGGCCACGCGCGAGGCTTTGTTCGCCGAGTTGCTCGCCGCGCGGGGCGGCCATCCGGCGCTGGACCGGGAGATCGTTTCCCTTCAGGCACAACTCACCGACATCGCCACGCTGGAGACGCGCTCGCGTTTCGTGGTTGAGCGCATCGCGCTCGCGCTGCAGGCCGCGCTGCTGCTGCGTGCCGGCAACGCCGACGTCGCCAATGCCTTCTGCAACTCGCGCCTCGACGGCGCGCACGGCTATGCTTTCGGCACCTTGCGTGCCGACGTGCCGTTCACGACGCTGGTGGAGCGCTCGCTCCAGGGACTGTCCCCTTTTTAAGTTTCTTGGCTTCTTGAAAAAGGGGACTGTCCCTTTTCTCTGGGTGCTCACCCACCACGACGACCGGCACTGCCTCGCCCGCGGCGCACAGCAGCCTGACCGGCACGCGGTACAGGCGCGTCAGGGTTTCCTCGTCGATCACCGCGTCTGGAGCGCCGCTTGCCAGCACCCGGCCGTCGCGCAGCAACGTCACCCGGTCGGCGTGGCGCAACGCGAGATTGGGGTCGTGCAGGATCACCAGCACGCCGACGCCGCGGCCGGCGAGCGCGCGCACCGCTCGCAGGCAATCGTGCTGGTGCGCGAGGTCCAGGCTTGCGGTTGGCTCGTCTAGCAGCAGGTAGCGGGGCGTCTCCGCGGGCTCCCACACCTGCGCCATCACGCGCGCAAGCTGCACCCGCGCTCGCTCGCCGCCGGACAGGGTCGGGTAACGACGCTGCGCGAGCCCGGCGACGCCGGCCAGCGCGAGCGCGTCCTCGACGATTTGCGCTTCCGCCGCCGCGTTGCGCCGCGCGCACGGCAGGCGGCCCAGCGCCACGACTTGCGCAGCGGTGAAGCCGAAGGCTAGGCCGTGCGATTGCGGCAGAACGGCACGCTGCCGTGCCAGCTCGCGTGCGCCGAACAAGCGCAACGGCTTGCCGTTCAGCTCGATCGCTCCCTCGTCGGGCTCGAGTTCGCCGGAAAGGAGCCGCAGGAGCGTGGATTTCCCAGCGCCATTGGGCCCCAGCAGCGCATGAATGGAGCCGGGGTCGATGCGCAGGGTGGCGTGGTCGACCAGGCGTCGGCCGCCGACGGCATACGCCGCCACGCTGGCGCAGTAGCTCACGCGTCCGCCGCCTCGCGCCGGGCCAAGAGGAGTGCAAAGAACAAGGGTCCGCCGACCAGCGCGGTCAGGATGCCGATGGGCAACTCGGTGGGCGACAACATCACGCGCGCCGCCGTGTCGGCCAGGGTCAGCAGCAGTGCGCCGAGCAGCGCCGAGGCGGGCAGCAGCATCCGGTGGCCAGGCCCGGCCCACAAGCGCACGAGGTGCGGCACGATCAAGCCGACGAAGGCGACGATGCCGGCGAGCGCCACGGCGGCGCCGGCCGCGAGCACGACGAGGGTCGTCACGCGGCGCTTGAGTTTTTCCACGGCAACGCCGACGTGGCCCGCCTCGGCTTCGCCCAGCAGCAGCGCGTCCAGTGCATGCGCCTCGCGTGGCAACAGCACCAGCGGAACGATCAGCAACGGTGCTGCTACGGCGATCTCGGCCCAGCCGGCCTTGCCGAGGCTGCCGAACATCCAGAAGGTCACGCTGCGCAGCGCCGAGTCCGTCGCGACGTGGCTGAAGAAGCCGATCCCGGCACCGGCGACCGCGTTCAAGGCGAGCCCGGACAGCAGCAGCGTCGCTACGCGCGTGTGGCCGTCGACCAGCGCCACGCGCAGTACCAAGGCGGTGGCGAGCGCGCCGCCGGCAAAGGCCGCGACGGGAAGCACGAAGCGCGCCGGCAGCACGGTAAACAGGTTCAGCGACTCGCCGAGGACGATCACCGCTACCGCGGCCAGCGCCGCGCCGCTCGAGATGCCCACCAGGCCGGGGTCGGCCAGCGGATTGCGGAAGATGCCCTGCATTGCCGCGCCGGCCTGCGCGAGTGCCGCACCGACCAGCAGCGCCAGTACGACGCGCGGCAGCCGGATCTGCCAGACCGTCGCCGCTTCCGCTGACTCCGGGGGGGTGCCGAAGGGAAAATGCAGCGCGCCCGCGACATGGGACAGGGGGATGTCCATCGGCCCGGTGGCGAGCGCCAGCGCCGCCGCCGCGAGGCAGAGCAGGGTCATCAGTGGGAAGGCGAGCAGGGTGCGCATCTATCTGGCTGATTATCGGTGATATTCGAGCGGTGGCGCGCGAGATTCGGGGTATACTTCGCGCCGCTTTTTTCGGCGCCAGCGGGCGTGGCGGAATTGGTAAACGCACTGGATTTAGGTTCCAGCGCCGCAAGGCCTGGGGGTTCGAGTCCCTCCGCCCGCACCGCATCCTTCATCGACGGAAGAATTCTAGAAATGGACGTGACTGTTGAAACCCCCGGCGGGCTGATCCGCCAGATGCGGGTCCGGCTGCCTGCCGACCGCCTTTCCATCGCGCTCGGCACGCGGCTGAAGCAGATCGCCGGCCGCGCCCGCATCGCGGGCTTCCGCCCGGGTAAGGCGCCACTGAAGATCGTCGAGCAGCAGTTCGGCGAGTCGGCGCGGCTGGAGGTCATCCAGGACCTCGTGCGCGGCAGCTATCCCGAGGCCGTCGACAAGGCCGGCGTGCGGCCGGCGTCAGCGCCACAGTTCGAGGTGGTCACCGAGCAACCGGGCCAGCCGCTCGAATACGTCGCGCGCTTCGAGGTTTATCCCGACATCAAGCTCAAGTCGCTCGATGGCCTGACCGTCGACAAGCCGGTGGCGGAGGTCACGGGCCCCGACATCGACAAGGTCGTCGAGTCGCTGCGCCGTGCCCGCCGCACTATGGCAGCGGTGACGCGACCGGCGCAGAAAGGTGACGTCTGCAAGATCGATTTCGAGGGATTCGTCGACGGCACTGCATTCGCCGGCGGCAAGGGTGACGACGTTGAGTTCGAGATCGGCCAGGGCCGCTTCCTGCCGGACCTGGAGAACGGCATCGTGGGCCACGCCGCGGGGGAGGCGTTCGAGGTCGACGTGCAGTTCCCGCCCGACTATCGCAACGAGCAGCTCAAGGGCAAGAAAGCGCTGTTCCAGGTGTCGCTGAAAGTCGTGCAGGAGCCCACGCTCCCGGCAATCGATGAGGCATTCCTCAAGGCTCACAACGTCGAGGAGGGCAAGGGCGAGGCCGGGCTGCGCGACAAGATCAAGGCTTCGCTGGAAGGTGAGCGCGACAAGTCGGTGAAGAACCGCCTCAAGGTGCAGGTGCTCGAACAGTTGCTGACGGCCAACCCGATCGAGGTGCCGTCGGCCATGGTCGCGCAGGAACTCGGCCGGCTGCGCGACGAAACGGCCGCGCGCTTCAACGCCGCGCAACTGAAGCCCGAGCAGAAGCTGCAGATGTTCCCGGATGAGGTGCTTGAGCCGGGTGCGCGTCGCCGCGTATCGCTGGGCTTGCTGATCGGTGAGGTATTGCGCGAGCGCAAGATCGTGATCGAAGCCGCGCGGATCGAGCGGCTGCTCGACGAGATGGCCGCCGACTATGAGCAGGCCGAGCAGGTCAAGGCGTATTACCGCCAGCGGCCCGAGCTGATGCAGGGCTTGCGCGCGATGGTGCTCGAGGAGCAGGTGGTGGAGTCCTTGCTGGGTGGCGCCACGCAGAAAGACGTGCAGATGCCGCTCGATGAGCTATTGAAACCGGCCGGGCAGGCCCAATGAATCTGTCATCCTGAGCGCAGCGAAGGATCGCGTCCGGGAAGGCAGTGCCGTTCGGAACGCGATTCCTCGCTTTGCTCGGAATGACACTAGAACAGGAAGCCAATGACTGAAAGAATGCAGCACCTCGTCCCGATGGTGGTCGAGCAGACCCCGCGCGGCGAGCGCGCGTACGATATCTATTCTCGGCTGCTCAAGGAGCGGGTGATCTTCATCGTCGGCCCGATCGAGGATCACATGGCCAATCTGGTCGTGGCCCAGATGCTGTTCCTGGAGTCGGAAAACCCGGACAAGGACATCCACCTGTACATCAACTCCCCAGGCGGGGTGATTACCTCCGGCCTGTCGATCCTCGACACCATGCGCTTCATCAAGCCCGATGTGTCGACCATGTGCATAGGGCAGGCCGCCAGCATGGGCGCGGTGTTGCTCGCCTCGGGTGCGAAAGGCAAGCGTTACGCGCTGCCGCATTCGCGCGTGATGATCCACCAGCCGTCGGGCGGCGCCCAGGGCCAGGCCTCGGACATCGAGATCCAGGCCAAGGAAATCCTTTACATGCGTGAGCGCCTGAACGCCGTCATGGCGGAGGCGACGGGTCAGCCGGTTGAAAAAATTGCCCGCGACGTCGAGCGCGACCTGTTCATGAGCGCCGAAGGGGCGAAGTTGTATGGCATCGTCGACCAGATCCTGGAACGCCGGATAGTGGCACCGGTCTGAGCCTGTGCCGGCGTGAGAGTTTTGTCTCATTCTCAAGCCGGCCCCTGCGTGATATATAAGTGGTGAAGCACCGGGGATTTTCAGGAAAAAGATGAGCACCGAAACGCGTAGCGGCAGCCACAACGGACGAGTGCTCTATTGCTCGTTCTGCGGCAAGAGCGAGCACGAGGTCCGCAAGCTCATTGCCGGGCCCTCGGTGTACATCTGCGACGAGTGCGTCGACCTCTGCAACGACATCATCCGCGAGGAAGTCCACGCCAAGCCGGCGCAGAAGGGCCTGCCCAAGCCGCAGGAAATCCGCGCCGTACTGGATGAGTACGTCATCGGCCAGGACCAGGCCAAGAAGATCCTGGCGGTCGCGGTTTACAACCACTACAAGCGCCTGCACACGAAGGGCGTGTCCGACGGCGTCGAGCTGTCGAAGTCCAACATCCTGCTGATTGGCCCCACCGGCTCGGGCAAGACGCTGCTCGCCGAGACTTTGGCGCGTTTGCTCGATGTGCCGTTCGCCATCGCCGACGCCACCACGCTGACCGAGGCCGGTTATGTGGGCGAGGACGTCGAGAACATCATCCAGCGCCTGCTGCAGAAGTGCGACTACGACATCGAGAAAGCGCAGCGCGGCATCGTCTACATCGACGAAATCGACAAGATCTCGCGCAAGAGCGAAAACCCCAGCATCACGCGTGATGTCTCGGGCGAGGGCGTGCAGCAGGCCTTGCTCAAGCTGATCGAGGGCACCATGGCCTCGGTGCCGCCGCAGGGCGGCCGCAAGCACCCGCAGCAGGAATTCCTGCAGGTCAATACCGCCGGCATCCTGTTCGTCTGCGGCGGCGCCTTCGCCGGCCTCGACCGCATCATCCAGAACCGCACGGAAGCCGTCGGCATCGGCTTCTCGGCGGAGGTCCGCTCCAAGAAGGACCCCAAGGTCGCCGGCACGCTGCTGACCAAGGTGGAGCCGGAAGACCTGATCAAATTCGGCCTGATCCCCGAGTTCGTCGGCCGCCTGCCGGTGGTCGCCGTGCTCGAGGAGCTGGACGAGAAGGCGCTGATGATCATCCTGACCGCGCCCAAGAACGCGCTGGTCAAGCAGTACGGCAAGCTGTTCCAGATGGAAGGCGTGACGCTGGAGATTCGCGAGGAAGCGCTGCGCGCCATCGCCAAGAAGGCCAAGGAGCGCAAGACGGGCGCCCGCGGCCTGCGCACGATCATGGAGAACATCCTGCTGGACGTCATGTATGACCTGCCGTCGATGGAGCACGTCTCCAAGGTCGCCGTCGACGAGGCCGTCGTGCGGGGCGAGGCCAAGCCCTTCATCGTCTACGAGAACGCCGACGCCCCTCGCCGGGACCTGAAGACCTCGGCCTGATTGCAACCGCCCGGGAGGGCGGCGCATCTCCTTGAATTGCGGGCTTTCGTCCCCACTGGGACGGTAAGTTGCATTAAACCGGCATGGGGGCGGTCCAAAGCCTCCGGTCCTGCAGGAGTCCCTACTTGGAAAACGATCGTCTGGCCCCGGTCCTCCCGCTCCGCGACGTGGTGGTCTACCCCCACATGGCGGTGCCGTTGTTCGTCGGCCGGGACAAGTCGATCAAGGCCCTGACGGCCGCAATGCAGGACGACAAGCGCATCCTGCTGGTGGCGCAGAAGACCGCCGACACCGACGACCCGCGCGAAAAGGACATCTACCAGATCGGCACCCTGGCCAGCATCCTGCAACTGCTGAAATTGCCGGACAACACCGTCAAGGTGCTGGTCGAGGGCGTGCAGCGCGCCCGCATCACCAAGCTGAGCGGGGAGGGGGCCTACCTGGCGGCCGAGATCCAGCCGGTGGCCGAGGAGGCCGCCTCCGAGACCCGCGAGCTCGATGCGCTGATGCGCTCGACGATGGCCCTGTTCGAGCAGTACGTGAAGCTCAACAAGAAGGTGCCGGCCGAGCTGCTGCCATCGCTGGCCTCGATCGACGCGCCGGGCCGCCTGGCCGACACCATCGCCGCCCACCTGACGCTGAAGCTCGACGACAAGCAGCAGGTGCTGGAGATCCTCGACCCCAAGGCGCGCCTCGAGCACGTCATGAAGCAGCTCGAGGGCGAGATCGACATCCTCCAGATCGAGAAGCGCATCCGCGGTCGCGTGAAGTCGCAGATGGAGAAGTCGCAGCGCGAGTACTACCTGAACGAGCAGATGAAGGCCATCCAGAAAGAGCTGGGTGACCTCGAGGACGCTCCCAACGAGATGGAGGAGTTGGCGAAGAAGATCGAGCGCCTTGGCATGCCCAAGGCGGTCAAGACGCGCGCAACCAACGAGCTCAACAAGCTCAAGTTGATGTCGCCGATGTCGGCCGAGGCCACGGTGGTGCGCAACTACCTCGACTGGCTCACGCAGATGCCGTGGCGCCGCCGTACCAAGGCGCACATCAACATCGACGCTGCGCAAACCATCCTCGACCGCGACCACTACGGCCTGGAGAAGATCAAGGAACGCATCGTCGAGTACCTCGCGGTCCAGAGCCGCGTGAAAAAGCTCAAGGGCCCGATCCTGTGCCTGGTCGGTCCGCCGGGCGTCGGCAAGACCTCGCTCGGCCGCTCGATCGCCGAGTCGGTCAACCGCAAGTTCGTGCGCATGTCACTGGGCGGCGTGCGCGACGAGGCCGAGATCCGCGGCCACCGGCGCACCTACATCGGCTCGCTGCCGGGCAAGATCATCCAGAACATGTCCAAGGTCGGGGTCAAGAACCCGCTGTTCCTGCTGGACGAGATCGACAAGATGTCGATGGACTTCCGTGGAGACCCTTCGTCGGCGCTGCTCGAAGTGCTGGATCCCGAGCAGAACCATGCGTTCCAGGACCATTACCTGGAGGTCGACTTCGACCTGTCCGACGTCATGTTCGTCTGCACCGCCAACACCACCAACATCCCGGCACCGCTGCTCGACCGCATGGAGCTGATCCGGCTGCCGGGCTATACCGAGGATGAGAAGCTTTCGATCGCCAAGCAGTACCTCCTGCCCAAGCAGGTCAAGGCCAATGGCGTGAACGAGGGCGAACTCGAGGTCGCCGATAGCGCGATCCGCAGCACCGTCCGCCATTACACACGCGAGGCCGGCGTCCGCAACCTCGAGCGGCTGATGTCCAAGATTTGCCGCAAGGTGGTGAAGGAAGTGCTGACCAAGACCAGCGACAAGCCGAGCGAGAAGACCATCAAGGTCACCGAGAAAAACCTCGAGAAATACCTTGGCGTGCAGCAGTACCGCTACGGCCGCGCCGAAGAGAAGAACCAGGTCGGCCAGGTCACCGGACTGGCGTGGACCGAAATGGGCGGCGACCTGCTGACCATCGAGGCGGCGCTGGTGCCTGGCAAGGGCAAGCTGACTCAAACCGGCTCACTGGGCGACGTCATGCAGGAATCCGTCCATGCGGCCCTGACGGTGGTGCGCTCGCGCGCCGTCAAGTTCGGCCTGGACAAGGAGTTTCACCAGAAGCACGACATCCACGTCCACGTGCCGGAAGGGGCGACGCCGAAGGATGGCCCGTCTGCCGGCATCGGCATGTGCACGGCGCTGGTCTCGGCGCTGACCGGGATCCCGGTCAAGAGCGACGTCGCCATGACCGGCGAAATCACCTTGCGCGGCGAGGTGCTGCCGATCGGCGGACTCAAGGAAAAGCTGCTGGCCGCGCATCGCGGCGGCATCAAGACCGTCGTGATTCCGTCGGAGAACGTCAAGGACCTGGCGGACATCCCGGACAACATCAAGAGCAAGCTCAACATCGAGCCGGTTCGCTGGATCGATGAAGTACTGAAGTTCGCGCTGGAGCGCGTGCCGGAGGCTGCCGCGACGCCGGCTGCCGAGGCGCAAGCGGCGCCCCCGGTACCACCGGAGGCTCCGCGGGCTCATTGAGTCAGCGGCGGGTTGGTAAAACAAGCTTCGCACGGTGACCGGCCGTTCGGGTCGTCTAGACTGGCGACTTCCCGTTCCAGGAGGTGTCTTTTGCGTAATCTTATTCTCGCTTCGGCGCTGGCCGCAGCATGCTTCGCCGGATCGACGCTGGCAGCCAGCGCTTCGAACCCCGGGACCAAATCGGCCGCCGCTGCGGATGGATCGCGGGTCTCGTGCTTCAGTGAGCGGGTCACGGGCTCGAACCTGCGCCGCAAGGTTTGCATGACCGACGCCGATCGTGACCAGCGCCGCAAGGAGGACCAGGCGTCCATGGAAAACCTCAAGAACGGCTCTTCCTCGCGTGGAAAGGGCAACTCGGACCCGGGCCTGTCGCGCTGAGCCTCGGTCGCTGAGGTCAATAAAAAACCCCGCCGGGTTGCCCCGGCGGGGTTTTGTTTTGTGACGCGCGGTATCAGAACGTCATGTCGAGCTTGAGGTACAGCTGGCGGCTGCCCCAGGTCTCGTACAGCGTGGCGGGCGCCGAGTTGGCGAACGCCGAACCCGAGGTCGGCGGGTCCTGGTCGAGCGCGTTGAGCACCCCGAAAGTCAACCCGGTGTTGATGCTGGTGAAGTTGTATCCCACCTGGATGTTGTTATAGACCACGTCGTCGTAGGTGTTGGTCGAGTCATCGGTGCCATCGGCCAGGTTTGTGTCCGGGTTGGAGCACTGGCCGAGGCTCGCCAGCGACGGCGCCCCGCCGTCGTTGCAATCTTCGGTGGTGCCGCGGAGATAGCGCATGCTCCAGCTAGCCGACCATTGCTCCAAACTCCATGACAGCGTCGAATTGCCCTTAAGGCGCGGCAGCGGCTGATCGCCCGCGTCACGGCCGGCGAAGCCGGTTGTCTCGCCGGCGCCGGAGGAGGTCGGGGTGGTCTGGTCGTACTTGTTCAGGTATTGGGAATCGAACGCGACCTTGAACTGGCCCCAGGTGTCGGCCGGCTTATACCAATCCGCGATTGGCAACACATAGTCGAACGCTATGTCGACGCCATTGGTGACCAGTCGCGCAAAGTTCACCGGCGAGGCGCTGATGCGCGTCAACTGGCCGGTCGATTCATCACGCTGCACCTTGTCGCATACCGCAGGCCGCGGTGACCCGGCCGGACGCTCGTAGCAGAGCTCCAGGATCTGGGCCGGGCCCACGAAAGCGATGAAATCCTGCAGGTCGATGTTCCAGTAGTCGACATAAACGTTGAAATCGCGGATGAACGCCGGGCTCCACACGAAGCCGGTGGTGAAGGTGTCGGCGATTTCGGGCTTGAGGTCACGGCTGCCCTCGAACACGGTGTAGGTCTGTGAGCTGGTAGCGGGTTCGTCAGGCACCCCTTCGGCGTCGCAGTTGGCGTCAGTGTCCGTACCCGAGGTACGAGGCTGGGCGTTGCCGAGCTCGTCCGTCTGCGCGCACGGATCGTCGACCGAGGGGAACGAGTCGGTCTGGCCGAGGAACAGCTCCTGCAGGTTCGGCGCGCGGAACGACTGCGAGAGGGTGCCGCGCACCAGCAAGTCTTCAATCGGCTTCCAGCGCAGTCCGGCCTTGCCGGTCCACTTCGGATCGAAGGTGTTGTACTGGGTGTATCGCGCGGCAAGGCTGAGGTCGAGCTCGTCGGCGAGGAAGATGTCCTCGACGATGGGCACGGCAAGTTCCATATAGCCTTCGGTGACGTTCTGGCGGCCCTTGGTAGCTCGGCCGTTGAGTCCGGAGCTGATGCCCAGCGTCGTGAACGGGTCGGGGATCTCGTCGAACGTGTCGACGCGGTGTTCGACGCCGATGGCCATGCCGATCGGCCGGCTCATCAGGTTGTACGGCAGCAGGCCGGTGAGTTCGTCGAACTCGGTCGACATGTTGGCGTAGAGATCCTGCACCGTCGAGGTATTGGTCTCGTTGGCCACGTAGGTCACGTAGTCGAGCATCTCCTGGGTGATGCTGCCAACGGGGCCAAACAGGTTCAGCGGCACGCAGTTCGGGTTGCTGAGCGACGGGCAATTGGTCGACGGCCCCAGCGCCGCCGCGACGCGCTCCATGTTGAACGAGCCATACAGGTCGACGATGCGCTTGGTCTTGCCGTAGGAATAGCCGGCGTCGTAGCCGAACAATCGCGATAACTGCTCGAAGTCACCATCGAACTGGCTGCGGATGAACAGCGTGTTGTTCTCGCGGTTGGCGACGCGCGGTCCAGCCTCGATGATGCGACGCACGACGCCGCCCAGGCCGACGAGTTCCGAGCCCGGATCGCCGCGGCCGATGTCCTGGCCGAGCGGGTTGTAGATCTGGTCGGCGGCGATATAAGCCTGGCTGAACGGCGGGGCGCCGAACAGGTCGCCGACGCGCAACGGCTCCTCGGCCAGAGCCTGGTCGGAGCGCGAGATGACGTTCAGGATCTGGCTGCTGAAGTTGAGCCACGGCAGGAACTGGTGGTTGATCTGTGAGAACACCGAATCCTGCTCGAACGGCGTCAGCAGGTAGTTCACCGGTGCGAAGTTGTACTGGTACGGGTCCGGCTCACCGAAGATCGAGCCGTTGTAGCGGAACTTCTCAGCGGCAGTGCCCAGCGTGTCGGTGCCACCTGCGGTGGCGGCGTTGATGACCTCGCCGCGGATCGGCGAGATCAGGCAGATGCGAACGCCCGCGGCGTCCTCCGGCAGGCCGGGAATGGGAACCGGTGAAAGACCCTGCGGCGGCACCAGCACCGGGCACTTCTCGCCTGCGCTGCCCGGACCGGTCGACGTCGCGTTGAGCGCGGCCTCGGTGCTCGGCGACGGCACGAAGATGAAGTAGCCCTCGGGGCCGATCGCGCTGCCGCGCGTGTGGACGAACTCATTGGTGAAGTTGCGGCCGCTGGTGATGATGCCGGTACCAACCTGCGGCACGGCCGACTGCGGGCGATCGCCCGCGTAAAGCTCTTCCTGGCGGACGAAGTTGAAGTCGATGAACATCGAAGTCTTGTCGCCGATGTTGCCGAACGAGAAGCTCTGCGCCAGCGACATGCCCTTGCCGTCGTCGAACGCCTGGGCCTGGCTCTTCGAGCCGAAGCCCTGAAAATCCTTGCGCGTGATGACGTTGACGACGCCGGTGATGGCGTCGGAGCCGTACACGGCCGAAGCGCCGTCTTTCAGCACTTCCACGCGCTCGATGATCGACACCGGGATCGTGTTGAGGTCGACCGCGGAATCGGCAAGGCTGGTGCCGGAGACCCAGCGATGGCCGTTGACCAGCACGAGGACGCGCGTCGAGCCGAGGTTGCGCAGGTCGATTTCGGTCTGGCCGTTGCCGCCGTTGTTGAAGTTGCGGTTCAGCGCGGAGCCGGCGGCCGGGATGCGCTGCAGGATGTCGCCGAGGTTGGTGAGGCCGGTGCGCTCGATGTCCTCGCGCGTAACGACCGCCACAGGTTGCGCTGTCTCGTAGTCGGTGCGACGGATGCGTGAACCGGTCACCTCAACCGCGTCGAGCTGGGTCGCTTCGCCGTCAGTGGGCAGGGTGGCCTGCGGCTCAGTCGGGCGGACCGGAATGGTCTCGGCCGCGACGGGCGCCGGCTGCGCCTGTGCTTCTGTCGCGTCAATTGGGGCTTCGGCAGCAGGAACCGCTTCGGTCTCGACCGGCTCCTGGGATTGGACCGGGGCTACGATCAGGGCAAACAGGGCGGCAACAGCAAAACGCACCGTCCGCGGGGACGGCATCTGGGAAACCACAGTCATCTAAATCCCCCTGTGCTGCACGTCCGGCCGAGGTCCGGGCGCACAGCGAAATTGATTTAATAGGCGAAATTGGAACCGAACGCGCGCGAGGTTACGGACACGTGACGATAGCGTCAACCCCCAAGTAAAAATGCATCCCCCTGCTCGGAATGCCGCCGTTCTCGCGCGCAAATAAAAAAGCCCCGCGTGCGCGGGGCTCGGATGAATGGCCGACGGAGCCTAGAACTTGTAGTTGATCTTGATGTAACCGAGCCGGCCCGGCACTTCGTAGTGGTTCGGATCGAAATTATAGAAGAACAGCGAGCTGAGGCTGCGCGAAACCTGGGGATCCTGGTCGAGCACGTTGTTGATGCCCACCGTGAAATCCGCGTTCAGATCCGTCAGGTCGTAGCCCACTGAGACGTTGTGGTAGAAAATCGTGTCGAGCTTGTTCTCCAGCACGGCGTCCCTGGATTCATCGGCGTCTGTCAGCGGGTCGTCGTCCACAGCCGGGGTGACACGGTTGCACAGCCCGAGGTCCGCAAGCGAGGGCGCCGGGAACAGGTCGCCGCAGGGCTCGGTAAGGTGGTAGGCCATGCGAGTGGACCAGTTTGCCCGCACCCGCTCGTACTGCCAGTTGAGGTAGCCACCGCCTTTCCAGCGCGGGTATCCCTGGAACTGCCCGCCGGCCTGGCCTACCAGGCCGTCGACCTGATCCGCCTGGCCGGGCTGTGGCGAGCGGAACGTGTATTCCTGGAGATAAGTCGTGTCGAGGTTGAACCTGAACCGGCCGAAGTCGATGGGCAGCGGCAGGATGTAGTCGAGGCCGATGTCGTAACCCGAGGTCACGACCTTGTTCAGGTTGAAGTACGGCGTGTTGACGTACAGGAGGTCGCCAGCGTCGCTGCGCTCGATGTATTCACAGTAGTTGCGCTCCGCTGCAACCGTGCTGGCCTTGTAGCAGGAATCGAGGAAGTACTGGCCCTGGCCGATCGTGACGAAATCTTCGATCTCGATCTTGTAGTAGTCCACGCCGATGTTGAAGTCCTGCAGCCATTCCGGCGAATAAATGAAGCCGTAAGTCAGGTTCTTCGAGCTTTCCGGCTTGAGGTCGGGGTTGCCCTGCCACAGGTCGTAGGGCGTCAACACGGCGCCACCGCTGCCGCCGCCCGGGGTGCCGTCGCTGGCGCAGTTCGTGTCGGCGTTGTCATTGTCGCCAGGCGCCGCACACGGGTCGACGATCCCATCGAAGCTCTGCGAAGAGCCGAGGAACAGCTCGCCTACGCTCGGCGCGCGGAAGCCGGTGGAGTAAGAGCCTCGCAGCAGCAGGTCTTCGAGCGGCTGCCAGCGCAAGCCGGCCTTGCCGGTGGTCACCGGGTCGATGCGCGGGAACGTGGAATAGCGGGCGGCAAGGCTCAGCTCCAGCGAGTGCGCCAGCGGAAGATCCTCGAGCAGGGGCAGGCCCAGCTCGGCGTAGGCCTCGCGCGAGTACTGCGCTCCAGCGGTGTTCTCGAGCGTGTTGAGCCGGATCAGGCCCTGCTTGATGATCGGGTCGATATCGCTGGAGTAAGTGTCCTTGCGGAATTCGAAGCCGAAGCCGAGGCCCACCGGACCGGCCAGCAAGTCCCACATCGGCAGCTCCGTGGCGAAGTTGACGTAGGCAATGTCCTGGGTGGTGCCGTTGCGCTGGTAAGTGGTGCTGCGGATGAAATTCACCGCCGCGTCGGTGAGTCCGCGGGCGCCGTTGAACAGGTTGAGCGGCACGCAGTCGCCCGAGCAATTCGGATCGAGCGCGCGGCCGGCCTTCTCGTAATTCACCGAGGTCAGCAGTTCCTCGATCTTGCTGCGTGAGTAGATGTAGCCCGTGTCCCACGACCAGTCACGGTCCAGCAACGGCAGGCTGCCGCGCAGGCCGCCGCCGAGGCGGAAGGTGTCGACCGTGTCGCGGAATTCCTGGTTGTTGGACTCCACGTCGAGCCGGCGGATGTTCCAGTTGCCGCTACCTACGCCCAGGCCCGTGCAGCTCGGGCTGGTGGGGTCGCCGCCGCAGCTCGAATCGATGCCGATGTCGTGGCCGAACGGGTTCTGCGAGGCGGGGATGCCGGCGAGATAGCCCTTGAATCCGTCGAGGTTGCCGCCGGACAAACCGCCGTTCTGACCGACGCTGGTGGATTCGCGGCGGTTGTACAGCGTCTCCAGGTTCAGCGTGATGCCGTCGAAGATCTCCTGGTCGAGCGTCCCGTACATCGCCGAGCGCTGATTCGGCTCCTTGAGCGTGCCGTCGGCGAAGCGGTTGTAGACGTCCTCGGGAACGTTGCGGTCGATCTGGTGGAAATCGTCGCCGTCGGCGAGCGTGTTGCCGCCCACGGCGCCCGTGTCGAGTTTCAGCTGGCACAGCACCAGGCCCGCCGGGATGATTTGCGTCTGCCGTATCGGACCGCCGGTGGTCGGTTCACCGGCGGCGCCCGCGGCGATGCCGGCCTGCAGGTTGGGGCACTGATAGCGACTGGCGACGTCCGAACGTGAGATGAACTGGAACAGGCCGTCGGGCGTGACGATGCTGTCTCGGGTCGGGCCAACTATGGGGCGCGCCGTCAGCTCATGATTCTGGTTCGAGTACTCGTCCTGACGCGTGTAGCTCAGGTTGACGAAGGCCGAACTGCCGGGGCGCGAGCGCCCCCAGTTGAGCGCGAGCTGCGGGTTCAGGCCATCGCCGAACTCGAAGTACTGCCCCACGTGGTAGCCGATGCTGGCGCCTTCGAAGTCCTTGCGCGTGATCACGTTGACCACGCCGGCGATGGCGTCCGAGCCGTAGATGGCGGAGGCGCCGTCCTTGAGCACCTCGATCCGCTCGATGATGGCGGTCGGGATGGTGTTGAAATCCGAGACCGAGGTCTGGGTAGGGATGAGACCGGTCACCCAGCGGCGGCCGTTGACCAGCAACAGCGTGTGGGTGGCGCCGAGGTTGCGCAGGTCGATATTGGTCTCGCCCATGCTGAGCGCAAACCGACCTTGCTGCGGGCTCAGGCTGTTATTGCCTGCCACCGTCATGTTGCGCAGGATTTCGGTGATATCGGTTAGGCCCGAGCGTTCGATGTCTTCCCGCGAAATCACGACTACAGGCTGGGCCGTCTCGTAATCGGAGCGACGCAGGCGCGAGCCGGTGACTTGCATGGTGTCCAGCTGGGTTGCATCGGTCGGCAAGGGCTCCTCGGCAGCGGCCACCGGCACGGTTGGCACGACCTCGGCCGGGGCTTCTGCCGCGTCGGGCAGCTGTGAAGGGGCGGACCCGGTATCGCCTGCCGGAGCTGGCTCCGTGCTCGATTCCGTTTCGGTGGCGGGCTCGGTTGCGGGCTCGGTTGCGGCCGGGGTCGCCGGTTCGGCGGTCGACGGCGCATCCTGCGCGCTGGCCGGCGCGCCGGTGAGCGCCAGTAGCAACCACAGGCCAATGATGGAGCGGATCGGGGAGGGCGAACTGTTCATCGTTGACTCCGTACGCGTGCGTGGTGATGCGCGTTTCAAAAATTCGCGGGTGTTCAGAAAACTCAGAACGTCCAGCGCCCGAGCACACCGAAAGCCGTGCTGCTGCTGCCGACCGTGGCCTCGATGCCGGCGCTGAGGCGCGGCATGAAGTGGTAGAACGCGGCCCCCGACAGGAAAGCGCGCGCCAGCCGCGTCCGCTCGACGTAAGTGAGCGCCAGGCTGCCCTCGAGCTGCGGCATCAGGAAAGTGCGGACGCCAGCATCGGCTTGCAGGCCCATTTTCACCTGGGACTGCGGCTCGGAATTGATGTCGTCGTGCAACAGTCGGATGGAGGCGAACAGATCCATCGCGTGGTCCATCGCGCGGTATGGCCGGCGATAGCCCCCGCCGAGTTCGTACTGCGTTGACTCGGTGGAGCGCGCGTCATCGCTCTGCGATAGGGTAATGAGCCCGATGGCGTAGATGTCGGGCAGCAACAGGTAGGAGACTTCAAGGCCCATGCCGGTCGACGAGGCGTCATCGAGGTCAGTCTGGCGCAGTCGTGCAGCGGCGAAGGTATAGGGCAGGTTCGGCCCCTCCGCAACGGGAGTTTCCTCGACGACGACGGGGATGGTGGCGACAGGTGCCGGTTCCGCGACGGCATCCGGGGTGATGGTCTCAGGCTGGGATTGGCTCGCGGACCCGGCCGCCGTGGTGTCCTCGCTCGTCGGGACCGCAGCTTCGGAAGTGGCGGGATCCGGCGGTTCCTGAGCCCCCGCAGGAGCGGCAAGCCACAAAAGGCACAGCGCAACGACGCGCAAGCGCGCCGGCAACGACACTCCGTAACCCGATACGGTCATTTTGATGTCTCCCCGCCCCGGCGCCTCGACTCGGCGCATGTGATTCGTCATGCCTATTGAAAAGCAGCGGGCGGAGTATGCCACCTGATTCAACTGTCAATAAAGCAATACTGGCTTGTCTTTTCTGGAGAGCATGGTCACGGGCGCCTCGGGCTGAAATCGTGCAGGCGCGCTGGCAACACAGGGAAGGACTCCGTACACTAGCGCCCCGCGCGCGGCCGGGGTGCTTAGCTCAGCCGGTAGAGCGTCGCCTTTACACGGCGAATGTCGGCGGTTCGATCCCGTCAGCACCCACCAGTTTCACGGGTCTGCGGTCGGCACGGGTCTGAAATTGGAGCGGTAGTTCAGTTGGTTAGAATACGTGCCTGTCACGCACGGGGTCGCGGGTTCGAGTCCCGTCCGCTCCGCCAGTTTTAGCAGTTTGTGAACGGGGCGCCAGAAGGCGCCCCGTTTTCTTTAAGGAACAGCCATGCTCCAGAACATTCGCGACCGACTGACCGGGCCCTTCGTCTGGTTCATCGTCGGCATCATCGTCATCCCCTTCGCTTTCTTCGGCATCGATACGTTCAGCGGCGGCGGTGCTGACCCGACCGTGGCCAAGGTCGGCGACCAGAAAATCACCCAGGCCCAGTTCAAGGCCGGTTACGAGCAGCGCCTGCGCCAGTTGCAGCAGCTGATGGGTGAGAACTTCCGCCCGGAGATGATCGACCAGGCGCGCTTCCGCCAGAACGTGCTCGACGACATGGTGCAGGAATCGCTGATGCGCCAGCACGTGCGCAAGGCCGGCTACCGCGCCTCGGATGCGGCACTGTTCCAGGCCATCAGCAACATTCCGGCGTTCCAGGAAGACGGCAAGTTCAACGCCGACACGTACCGGGCGCGTCTCGCGCAGCAGGGCTACTCGCCGGCGCGCTTCGAGTTGCAGGTGCGCGACGGCATCGAGATGGACCAGGTTCGGGAGGGCGTGCTCGACAGCGCGTTCGTGCCGACCGCGGGCGCCGCGCTGGCGTACCGCCTCGACCGCCAGCAGCGCAGCCTCGCGTACGCGGTGTTCCCGGTGGCGCGCTACCAGGCGCAGGCCACCATCGAGCCGGCACAGGTCCTCGCGCACTACGACGGCAACAAGGCCAAATACCAGGCCCCCGAGCGCCTCAAGGTCAGCTACATCGAACTGTCGATGGAAACGCTGCCGCCCGCGCCCGCGCCCGAGGCCGAGTACCTGCGCACGATCTACGAGGCCGACAAAACCGCGCGATTCTCGACGGTCGAGGAACGTCGTGCGCGCCACATCCTGGTCAATTTCGGCGCCGACAAGGATGCCGCGCGCAAGAAGGTCGAGGACCTCGCCGGCCGCGCCAAGGCGGACTTCGGCGCCACGGCCAAGGCCGAATCGGACGATCCGGGTTCCAAGTCGCAGGGCGGCGATCTCGGCTGGATCAAGCGCGGCCAGATGGTCGAGAAGTTCGAGCAGGCATTGTTCTCGCTGAAATCCGGCGAGATCAGCGACCCCGTGGAAACCGAGTTCGGCTGGCACTTGATCAAGCTCGAGGACCTGCGCCCGGCGCGCTCGCGGCCGTTCGAGGATCCGTCGGTGCAGGCCGAGCTGCTGGAGCTCTACCGCAGCCGCGATTCCGAGCGCCGCTTCGAGGAGCTCGCCGAAAAGCTCGAGCAGACCGCCTTCGAGTCGCCGACCGCGCTCGATCCGGCCGCCAAGGCCGTCGGCCTGCCGGTGAAGACCACCGATTGGTTCACGCGCGGTGCCGGCGAAGGCTTTGCCGGCGAGGCTGCGGTGCGCGACGCAGCGTTCGCGGATGACGTGCTGGGCGGAGAGAACAGCCGCCCGGTCAAGCTCGGCGACAACCGCGTCGCGGTGTTGCGCAAGGCCGAATACGAAGCGCCACGGCAGAAGCCCATGGAAGAAGTCGCCGACCAGATTCGCGCCGAGCTGCTGGCGCAGGCCGGCCGCACCAAGGCGTCCGCCGAGGCGGCTGCCACGATCGCGGCACTCAAGGAAGGCAAGGCGCTGGAGCGCGTGTTGACCGACAAGAAGGTCGACCTCAAGGCTCCCGGCCTGGTGAAGCGCGATGCCACCGGCATCGAGGCGCCGATCCTCGAGGCCGCATTCCGCCTGCCGCGGCCTGCGGAAGGCCAGGTGAGCCGCGAGCAGGTTTCGCTGCCCAACGGCGACGTCGCCGTGGTCATCGCCACTGCGGTTCAGGACGCCGACTGGGCAGCCGCGCCCGAGGACGAAAAGCGCCGCGAGACGGCGCGCCTGCGCGAGGCGCAGGCCGGTGCCGAGTTCGCCGCTTACCGCGCCGAACTGCAGAAGCGCCTCGAGGTCGAGATCGTCAACCCGCCGGCTCCGGAAACCGAGCCGGCCTCGTAACGGCCAGCGCGGGCACGACATGAAAGTCAGCTTGCCCGCGTTTCACTGGCAGATCGCCATCGCGCTGGCGCTGGCGCTCGTCGCCGGCTTCGTCAGCGGCCCGCACAGCGCGGCGGTGCCGGTCTATGACTTCCTCGGCACGCTGTTCCTCAACGCGCTGAAGATGATCGTGGTGCCGCTGATCGTCGCGGCGATCATCAACGGCCTGGCTTCGGCGCGTGGCGGCGCACTCGGTCGGATGGGTGCGCTGACCTTTGGGTACTACGCACTCAGCGGCCTGATCGCGATCCTGACCGGCCTCCTGCTGGTCAACCTGCTCACGCCCGGCATTGTCGACGGCGTGCCGGCGAAGGCGCTGATGGGCCTCGACGCCTCGACCGCCGACGTGCAGAAGACCATGAGCGATCGCGGCGCCGGCGACTTCGCGCAGGTGATCCTGCTGTTGTTCCCGCCGAACATCTTCGCGGCCGCGGCGCAGGGCCAGATGCTCGGCGTGATCTGCTTCAGCCTGCTGTTCGGCTACGCGGTAAGCCGGCTGCCCGAGGCGCTCGGCAAGACCCAGGCCCAGTTCTGGGCGGGCTTCTACGAGGTCATGCTGCGCCTGACCAACCTGATCATGCGCTTCGCGCCAATCGGCGTGTTCGGCCTGGTCGCTGAAGTGATTGCGCAAACCGGCTGGGACGCGGTCCGGCCGCTGGCGGTGTTCTTCGTCACGGTGCTGGCCGGCCTCGTCGCGCACGCGCTGATCACGCTACCCCTGATCCTGCGCCTGGTGGCGCGTGTATCGCCGCTGAAGCATTACGCGGCGATGGCGCCGGCGCTGACCACCGCATTCTCGACCAGTTCGTCCGCGGCAACGCTGCCCGTCACGCTGGAGTGCATCGAGGAGCGCGCGAAGGTGCCGCGCCGCGTGTCGAGCTTCGTGCTGCCGATCGGCGCCAACGTCAACACCGATGGCAGCGCGCTGTACGAGTGCGTGGTGGTGATGTTCATCGCTCAGGCTTACGGCGTCGACCTGTCCTTCGCGCAACAGTTTGTCGTGGTCCTCGGCGCGCTGCTGACCGGCATCGGCATCGCCGGCATCCCATCGGCGAGCCTGGTCGGCATCGCCGTGATCCTGGGCGCCGTCGGGCTGCCGCTCGAGGGCATCGGCCTGGTGCTGGCGGTCGATCGCATCCTCGACATGTGCCGCACCACGGTCAACGTGTTCGGTGACAGCTGTGGCGCGGTTGTCGTCGGGCGGCTCTCAGGCGAGGACGGGATCCTCGGAGAGAAGGCGCTGAAACGTTAACGACCCGGCGCTTGCGTTGTCAGCCCGGACCCGGCGTGTCGTCCGACGGCACGCCGATGATGTTGTAACCCGCATCGACGTAGAGGATCTCGCCGGTGATACCCGATGCGAGGTTTGAACACAGGAACGCCGCGGCGTTGCCGACTTCCTCGATCGTGACGTTGCGCTTGAGCGGCGCTGCGCGCTCCGCCGCGCCGAGCATCGAGCGGAAGCCCTTGATGCCGGCCGCGGCCAGGGTCTTGATCGGGCCAGCGGAGATGCCGTTGACGCGGATGTTGTCGGCGCCGACGTCGACCGCCATGTAGCGCACCGCCGCCTCGAGGCTGGCCTTGGCCAGACCCATGACGTTGTACTGCGGCACCGCCCGCTCCGCACCGAGGTAAGTCAGGGTCAGCATCGACGCCGCGCGGCCCTTCATGAGCGGCAGCGCCGCCTTGCCGAGGGCGGCGAAGCTGTAGGCGGAGATGTCGTGGGCGAGCGCGTAACCGTCGCGCGTCACGGTGTCGATGAAGCGTCCGCCGAGCAACTCGCGCGGCGCGAAGCCGATCGAGTGCACCAGG
>DATLBT010000074.1:0-4452 GCA_035526825.1 Verrucomicrobiia bacterium
AGCTTTTCCGCGAGGCCCGCCGCGCCGTCCATCGCGGAGCCGGGCAGATAGAGCAGGAACTCGTCGCCGCCGATGCGGAACAGCACGTCGCCGCCGCGCACGGTCCGCCGGATGAGAGCCACCAGCGCCGTCAACACGCGATCGCCGGCCTCGTGCCCGAAGCGGTCATTGATCGACTTGAACCGGTCGATGTCGATGACCAGCAGCGCCGCGGGCGTCGTCGGCGCCTGGTCGCCCCTGAGCTGCTCGGCGAGATGGCGGCGGTTGAACACGCCGGTCAGCGGGTCCGTGACGACCAGGTCCCGCAGTTGCACCTGCAGGTTGCTGAGGATGTTGAGGATGAGGTTGATGATGACCATCGTCAGCGCGAGGCTGGCACCGAAGCGGACCGCCATCTGGCGCTCCACGAACGTGGCCACCGCCCAGGTGCCGTAGGCCAGCAGCGCCAGGCCGCAGGCATTGGCCACCCGGCGCGGCAGCACGAAATACGTGAACAGCGTGATCGGGTAGCACCAGACGGCGCCGAGCATGCCTTGTTGCCGCAACGCGAGGCCCACGCCCGCCGCCATGGGGACCAGCAGCAGCACGAAGGGGATGGGAGGCCGCCGGCCAGCGCGGATCGCAAGCGCATCCGCGGCGATCATCGAAAGCACCACGAGGATGGTCGTGCCGATCACCGGCCGGTCCTCGAGGAAGTCGTTGATCGCGAAGGGCAGCAGGCAGACGATGCCGACGCCCGACAGTGCATACATCACGTGCTCGCGATGCGGCGACAGCGTGTCGTCGACCTCGCGCGGCGGTGCAAGGCCGCGCAAAAAGCCCATGCCTCCTCCGGTCACCCGTCTCATGTCCTCCTCGCGAATGTCGTTCCGGCGCCATCCTCGCACAGGGCCAGGGAGCCGTCAGCGCGTTCGCCTCACATCCGGAAAATGCCGTACCTCGGGTCGCCGATGGGCGTGTTCATGGCCGCCGACAGCGCGATGCCCAGCGCATTGCGTGTGTCGACCGGGTCGAGGATGCCGTCGTCCCAGATCTCCGACGTCGAGTAGTACGCGCTCGACGTGCGTTTGTACTCCTCGAGCACCGGGTCGCGGATCGCGGCGATGTCGGCCTCCGTCAGCGTCTTGCCGAGCTTGGCCTGCTGGCGGATCTTCACGTCGGCCAGCACGTTCGCGGCCTGCTCGGCGCCCATCACGCCGATCTGGTGGTTGGGCCAGGCGAACAGGAAACGCGAGTCGAACGCGCGCCCGCTCATGCCGTAGTTGCCGGCGCCGAACGAGCCGTGGCACATCACGGTGAACTTCGGCACTTCGCTGCCGCTCACCGCCATGATCATCTTGGCGCCGTCCTTGGTGATGCCACGCTGCTCGTACTCGCGGCCGACCATGAAGCCGGTGATGTTCTGCAGGAACAGGAGCGGCGTCTTGTTCTGGTTGCACAGCTCGATGAAGTGCGTGCCTTTCAGCGCGCTGTCGTTGAACAGCACGCCGTTGTTGCCGAGGATGCCGACCTTGTAGCCCCAGATGTGCGCGTAGCCGCAGATCAGCGTCGTGCCGTAGGCGGGCTGGTATTCGTGGAAGCGTGAGCCATCGACCATGCGCGCGATCACTTCGCGCATGTCGAACTGCTGCTTGATGTCGCGCGGCAGCACGCCATACAGCTCGGACGGGTCGTACAGCGGGGCCTCGGGCTCCTGCCATTCGACCTGCGTTTTCACCGGCCGCTTGAATTGCGCGACGACGTCGCGCGCGATCGCGATGGCTTCCTCTTCCGTCGCCGCCGGGTAATCGGCAACGCCGGACTTTCTCGTGTGCATGTCACAGCCGCCGAGCTCGTCGACGGTGTTCTCCTCGCCGGTCGCGGCCTTCACCAGCGGCGGGCCGGCGAGGAAGATCGCGCCAGTGCCGCGCACGATGACGTTGTAGTCACTCAGAGCCGGCACGTAAGCGCCGCCCGCGGTGCAATGCCCCAACACCACCGCAACCTGCGGCACGTTCATCTTCGACAGGATGGCCTGGTTCCGGAAGATGCGGCCGGCGTGGTACTTGTCGGGAAAACCGTGCGCCATCAGCGGCAGGAATCCGCCGGCCGAGTCGCACAGGTGCACCACCGGCAGGCGGTTCTCGATCGCGATGTCCATCGCGCGCACGGTCTTCTTGATGCCGAGGGGATACCAGGCCCCGCCCTTCACGCTGGCGTCGCCGGCGTTGATCACGACTTCGCGGCCGGAGACGATGCCGATGCCGGTGACGACCGCGGCGCCCGGCACCTCGCCGTCGTATTCCATGTTCGCCGCGAGCGATGACAACTCGAGGAATGGCGTGCCCGGATCGAGCAGCCGGTCGAGCCGCTCGCGCACGGTCATCTTGTTCTGGCGCTTGAGGCGCTCGAGGTCGCGTTCAGGGCGCACGAAGCGCGCCTGACGCTGCTTCTCGCGTAACTCGTCGGCGAGCTTCCTGTTGTGCGCAGCGTTGGCCTGGAACTCGGGGGAGCGGGTATTGAGCTTGCTTTCGATACGTTTCATGCGGTGGGCTCCAGACTGAGGAGCAACGCATCCCTTTCGAACGTCTGCCCCGGCGCGAAATACACCTCCGCCACCACACCGTCTCGCGCGGCCGACAGCGTCGTCTCCATCTTCATGCTCTCCATCACCAGCAACGCCTGGCCTTTCGCGACCGTATCGCCGGCCTTCGCATGCACCACCACCAGGCTGCCCGGCATCGGTGCGCGGATGAAATCTTCGGCGGCGCCGGCAGCGGCGTGCGCCAGGCGGTCGAGTGGATGCTCGTAGGTGAGCTGGTAGGTCTCGCCTTCGTAGTGGACGAACACGTCATCGCCATGCGTCGCGAACCGCACCGGAAGGTCCAGCATCGTGAAATGCGCGATGCGGCCGTCCGCGTGGAGTCGATAACCGGTGGCACTGCGCGAGAGCTCGACGTTGTGCTCCTCGCCGTTCAGCTTGAATGCGTGATGCATCAGTTTCTCCACTCGCCGATGGCGGCGTGCAGGTCGGGCACCGCGTCGGCAACGTCGCGCATCGAGCGTGTGTGGTACGCCGCCGTCGCGAGCAGCAGGTGGCGCACAGCCTCCGGCAGCTTGGGCTCGGCAGCGATCTCGGGATGGGCGTCGAGAAAGCCGGTATGGATCTCACCGTTGATGAAGGCGGGATGGCCCAGCAGCCGGCGCAGGAAGCCGGTGTTGGTCTTGCAGCCGAGCAACACGAAGTCGCGCAACGCCTCGTCGGCGCGCGTGATCGCCTCGGTGCGATCGCGGCCCGTGACGATCAGCTTGGCCAGCATGGGATCGAACGCCGCGGTCACCTCCCCGCCCTCGACGATGCCGCTGTCGACCCGCACGCCGTTCCCCGCGGGCACCTGCAACCTCAGGATGGGCCCGGTGGTCGGCACGTAGCCGCGGGCTGCGTCCTCGGCGTAGATGCGGAACTCGATCGAGTGGCCGCGCGGCTGGATGTCCTTCTGCACGAAGGCCAGCCTCTCGCCGGCGGCGACCTTCAGCTGCTCGCGCACGAGGTCAAGGCCGGTCGTCTCTTCGGTGACCGGATGCTCCACCTGCAGGCGCGTGTTCATCTCCAGGAAGTAGAACAGCCCTGGGCCATAGATGAACTCCACCGTACCTGCGTTTCGATAGCCGGCCTGCCGCGCGATGCCCGCGGCGGTCTCGCAGATCTTCGTGCGCGTAGCGGCATCCAGCGCCGGTGACGGCGTCTCCGCGACGATCTGCTGGAAGCGCCGCTGCACGCTGCACTCGCGCTCGAACAGGTGCACGACCTGTCCGTGCGCATCGCCGAGCACCTGCACCTCGATGTGGCGCGGATTCTCGACATAACGCTCCACATACAGGCGGCCGTCGCCGAAGTAGCGCAGCCCCTCGCTGCGCGCGCGCTCGATCTCGGCCTTGAGGTTGGCGAGGTCACGCACGATGCGCATGCCCTTGCCGCCGCCGCCGGCAGCCGGCTTGATCAGCAGCGGCACGCCCACCTTCCGCGCGCGCTCCTCGAAAGTCTTCGGGTCGTCATCCTCGATCGCACTGGGCGCGACCGGGAAGCCGTTCTTTGCAACGAAGGCACGCGCGCGCACCTTGTCGCCCATCAGCTCGATCTGCTCAGGCGTGGGGCCGACGAACACCAAGCCCGCCGCCTCGACCGCCCGCGCGAAGCCGGCGTTTTCGGAGAGAAAACCGTAGCCCGGATGGACCGCGCCCGCGCCGCTGGCCTTCGCCGCGGCGAGGATCTGCTTGGCGTCGAGGTACGCGGCCACCGGGGTCGCGCCCGTGATCTCGATGGCCTGGTCGGCCATCTTCACCGCCGGCGAGCCCTGGTCCGCGGCGTGGTACACGACGACGCCCTCGAGCCCCAGCGCCTTGACCGTGCGCAGGATGCGCACCGCGATCTCGCCGCGATTGGCGACGAGCACCGACCTGAACGGCCAGCTC
>DATLBT010000075.1:0-4596 GCA_035526825.1 Verrucomicrobiia bacterium
CAAGAAGCAGGTATCGACACTCAACGTGCTGGTGGCGCTGTTCAGCGAGAAGGACACGCACGCCGTGTTTTTGCTCAATGAGCAGGGCGTCTCCCGACTCGACGTCGTCAACTACATCGCGCACGGCATCGCCAAGAACACACCGGCCGCGCAGGAAGGCCAGCCGGAGCAGGAAGACCGCGAGGTCGGCGGCGAGAAGGCCCCGGCCAAGACTGCGCTCGAGCAATTCGCGGTCAACCTCAACGAGCGCGCGCGCAAAAACCTGATCGACCCGCTGATCGGCCGCGCTGGCGAAGTCGAGCGCCTGATGCAGACGCTGTGCCGCCGGCGCAAGAACAACCCGCTGCTGGTCTGCGAGGCCGGCGTCGGCAAGACGGCGATCGCCGAAGGCCTCGCGTGGCTGATCCACCGCGGCGAGGTGCCCGACCTGCTCAAGAACGGCGTCGTGTTCAGCCTCGATCTCGGAGCGCTGATCGCCGGCACCAAGTACCGCGGCGATTTCGAAAAACGCCTGAAAGGCGTGCTCGCCGAACTGACCCAGATCAAGGGCGCGATCCTGTTCATCGACGAGATCCACACGATCATCGGTGCCGGCGCCGCGAGCGGCGGCGTGATGGACGCCAGCAACTTGCTCAAGCCGCTGCTCGCCTCGGGTGACCTGCGCTGCATCGGGTCGACCACCTACACCGAGTTCCGCGGCGTGTTCGAGAAGGATCGCGCGCTGGCCCGGCGCTTCCAGAAAATCGACGTGCCCGAGCCCACCGAGGAGGAGACCATCAAGATCCTCAAGGGCCTGCGGCAGCGCTTCGAGGAACACCATCAGGTGCATTACACCGCGGCCGCGCTGGAATCCGCGGTGCGGCTGTCGAGCCGGCATATCACCGACCGCCACCTGCCGGACAAGGCCATCGACGTCATCGACGAAGCCGCTGCGCGCCTGCGCCTGCGGCCGGAAGGACAGAAACGCCGCACGGTGAAGGTCAAGGACATCGAGGACACGGTGGCGCGCATCGCGCGCATCCCGCCCAAGAGCGTGTCCTCGAACGACCGGGAAAAGCTCGCCTCGCTCGAGCGCGACCTGAAGCTGGTCATCTTTGGCCAGGACAAGGCCATCGACCTGCTCGCTGCCAGCATCAAGATGTCGCGCTCCGGACTCGGCAATCCCGACCGGCCGATCGGCAACTTCCTGCTGGCCGGCCCGACCGGCGTCGGCAAGACCGAGGTCACCCGCCAGCTGGCGCAGCTGCTCGGCATCGAGCTGATCCGCCTCGACATGTCGGAGTACATGGAGCGCCATACCGTCAGCCGCCTGATCGGCGCGCCGCCGGGTTACGTCGGCTTCGACCAGGGCGGGCTGCTCACCGACCAGATCCTCAAGCATCCGCACGCGGTGGTGCTGCTCGACGAAATCGAGAAAGCCCATCCCGACGTCTTCAACCTGCTGCTACAGGTCATGGACCACGGCACCCTGACCGACAACAACGGGCGTCATGTCGACTTTCGCAACGTCATCCTCGTCATGACGACCAACGCCGGCGCTGCCGAGTCGGCGCGCCGTTCGATGGGTTTTTCCGAGCAGGATCACACCACGGACATGGTCGAGGTCATGCGGACCATGTTCTCGCCCGAGTTCCGCAACCGCCTCGACGCCATCGTGCCGTTCGCACCGCTGGCCAAGGAATCCATTGGCCGCGTGGTCGACAAGTTCCTGCTGGAACTCGAGGAGCAGCTCACCGGCAAGCAGGTGCAATTGCACGTCGACGACGATGCGCGCCACTGGCTCGGCGATCACGGCTACGACAAGAAGATGGGCGCGCGCCCCATGGCGCGGGTCATCCAGGAGAACATCAAGCGGCCATTGGCCGAGGAGCTGCTGTTCGGCAAGCTCGCCAACGGCGGCTCGGTGCACATCACCTTGAAGAACGACAAGCTCGATCTCGAGCTGGAGGCTCGCGAAAAACCCGTCGCGGTCTCGGAGCCCGTTTAGGCGGCGCGCCATCGGTTTGGGCTAACATCAACTTTCTACGACAAAGCACCGCCGGCATCGCGGGAATTTCTGGAGGATTCGCAAGTGGGCAACAAGCTATATGTCGGTAACCTTCCCTACAGCGTCACCGATTCGTCGCTGCAGGAACTCTTCGCACCGCACGGCTCCGTGCGCTCGGCGAAAGTCATCATGGATCGCGACAGCGGGCGCTCGAAGGGCTTCGGCTTTGTCGAGATGGGCAGTGACTCGGAAGCCCAGGCTGCCATCGGCGCGCTGAACGGCAAGCCGATGGACGGCCGCAACCTGACGGTGAACGAAGCCCGTCCCAAGGAGGGCGGCGGTGGCGGAGGCGGCGGTGGTGGTGGCCGCGGGCGCTTCGGCGGTGGCGGCGGTGGCGGTGGTCGCGGCGGCTTTGGCGGCGGCGGTGGTGGCGGTGGAGATCGCGGCAACCGTTACTGAGAAATCTTCAGGCAACAAAAAACCCCGCTTCGGCGGGGTTTTTTGTGGGTCCCTCGATACGCGCCTCCGGCGCTACTCGGGACGAACGGTTTTATTTATCCCGGAAGGTGATGCGCCCCTTGGTCAGGTCGTACGGGGTGAGCTGAACGGTCACCTTGTCGCCCGTCAGGATGCGGATGTAGTTCTTGCGCATGCGCCCCGAGATGTGGGCAGTCACGGTGTGGCCGTTGTCGAGCTTCACGCGAAACGTGGTGTTCGGCAGCGTCTCGGCGACAACGCCGTTCATCTCGATGTGGTCTTCTTTCGGCATAGGGGCCTGGCGGCCTTCCGGATGTTGCGGGTGCGCATTATCAATGAGCGCCCCCCGCGCTTCAATGAGCGCCGTCAGGGTGGCGCCGGCTGCCAGCCGCTGGGCCCGAGCAGCTGAAGCGGCCGGAAATTGCGCTTGTAGTCCATCTTCGGCGAACCGGCGACCCAGTACCCCAGGTAGAGATAGGGCACGCCGAGGGTCCGGGCGCGTTCGATCTCGGCCAGGATCGAGTAGGTGCCGAGGCTGCGCTCCGGGAGTCCCGGCTCGAAGTAGGTATAGACCGCCGACAAGCCTTGCGGCACGCGGTCGATAACGCCGCCGGCGAGCAGGCGCCCTTGCGGGTCGCGCAGCGCGACGATCTCCGTGTAACCCCAGGCGCTCGACAGGAACGAGCGGAACGCCTCGCGATCCTCGGGATCCATGCCACCGCCGGGATGGCGCGCGTACAGGTAGCGGCGGTACAGCGCGTAGTGCTCGGCGCCGAGCTCGGCTTCGACGGTGAGCCGCAGGTCGGCGTTGCGCCGCGCGCACCTTCGCTGCGCGCGCGACGGCTCGAAAGCTGCCACCGGCAACCGCATGGGCCTGCATTCATGGCACTGCGCGCACGCGGGCCGGTACACGTAGCTGCCGCTGCGGCGGAAACCGTGGTCGAGCAGCGAGCCGTAGCGTTGCGGATCCAGCGCCAGGGACGGGTCGACGAAGACGCTGCGCGCCATGCGGCCTGGCAGGTAGCTGCAGGGATGCTCGGTGCCGAGCAGCAGGCGTGGCCTCGATGCGGCGGTCATGCGGGCAACTGGGCCGGGTCGGCGGGCACATCGATGCTGAAGCGGAATACGGCCGGGCCGTTCTGCGCCAACGCATCACGCAGCACGGCCAAAAAGCGTTCGCGCGGCAGTTCGATGGCGCCGAGCGTGGCGAGGTGCGGCGAGGCGATCTGGCAGTCCATCAGCGCAAAGTCCCACGCTGCGAGCTGCCGGCACAGGAACAGCATTGCGAGCTTGGAGCCGTCGTCGATGCGGCTGAACATCGACTCGCCGTAGAACACGCGGCCGAGCGACACGCCGTAGAGGCCGCCGGCCAGCTCGCCGCCGCGCCAGACCTCGATCGAGTGCGCATGCCCGCGGCGGTGCAGCTCGAGATAGGCCTGCTTCATTTCCGCGCCGAGCCAGGTGCCGCGCCCGCGCGCCCGCGGCGCGCTGCAGGCCTGGACCACGGCGGGGAAATCCCGGTCGAGCGTCACCGCGAAGTCGCCCTCGCGCGCTCGGCGCTCCAGGCTGCGCGAGGCATGAAAATCCCGCGGCACCAGCACCGCGCGCGGATCGGGGCACCACCACAGGATCGGCTCGTCGGGGTTGTACCAGGGAAAAATGCCCTGCGCGTAGGCGTTGATCAGTCGCGTCGCCGAAAGATCGCCACCGATCGCGAGCAGGCCGTTGGGGTCGCGCATGGCGAGCTCGGGCGGTGGAAACGGCTGACGCGGATTGCGCGGATCGAGCCAGTGCAGCCGGATCGGGTTATCCATGACCGTCGTCCGCGCGATACGGGCTGTGCTCAGCAAGCACAGTCTGTTCGTGCCCGACCGCAGTGCGCTCGCGCGACAGGTAGTCGGCGACTGCGGCGGCAAGCTGCGGATTGGCCAGCTTGTGGGCCGAGCGTGTGATCACCGGCGTGAAGCCCCGCGCCAGCTTGTGTGTACCCTGGGCGCCCGCGTCGAAATGGGTCAGTCCCTCAGCGAGGCACAGCTCGATGCCTTGATAGTAACAAGTCTCGAAATGCAGGCCGTCGTAGCGACCCGCGCAGCCCCAGTGGCGGCCGTACAGGGTGTCGCCGCCGGCGAGCG
>DATLBT010000076.1:0-7641 GCA_035526825.1 Verrucomicrobiia bacterium
GTCGACGCGCAGCGACGGCGTGGGGACTGTCCCCGCAAGGGGACTGTCCCCTTTAGTTGGATCCGCCGCCAGCGCGACAAACCGCTGCACGGTCGTCTGCAGCAGCTTTTCATCCAGCGGGCGGATGTCATTCAGCAGCCCATAGCGCATCTCGCCGCGATAACCGGTGCGACGCGCAGCGTTGGCAAACCACGGCACCAGCGCCGACTTCCACGAGCCCGGCAACACGATGGATTGCGTGTAGTGGCCAATGCGCAGCGACCGGCCCAGCGTGCGCCGGATGCCGAACCCAAAGCGCCCGTGGCCGAGCGGCATCTCGATTCCCGCGCGCACTTCCGGCATGCGCTGGATCAGCGGCAAGGACCAGCCGGGCGCCACCACGTCGATCGCAGCGTCGGGATGTTTTTCCTTGAGGCGCTTGAACAGGCTCTGCGCCATGACCATGTCGCCGACCCACGCGGGGCCGACGACGAGGATTGCGTTCACTTCCCGTGCAGCCAGTCGAGGTATTTCGCGACGCCCTGCTCGACCGTGAGGAATTCCTTCGAGTAACCGGCCGCGCGCAGCTTCTCGAGGTTGGCCTCGGTGAAACTCTGGTAGCGGCCCTTGAGCGCGTCCGGGAACGGGATGTACTTGATCTTGCCCTTGCCGTGCCACGCGATCACCGCGCGCGCGACGTCGTTGAAGCTCTGGCTGCGGCCGGTGCCGGCGTTGAACACGCCGGTGATGTTCGGGTGGTCGTAGAGCCACAGGTTAAGGTCGACGATGTCTTCCACGTAGACGAAGTCGCGCCGCTGTTCGCCGTCGGCGTAGCCGTCGCAGCCCGCGAACAGGCGGCACTCGCCTTCGGCCTCGACCTGGTTGTTGAAGTGGAACGCCGTGCTCGCCATGCCGGCCTTGTGCTGCTCGCGCGGGCCGTAGACGTTGAAGTAGCGCAGGCCTGCGACCTGCGCGGCGGGAGTTTTCAGGCGCCGGACGTACTGATCGAACAGGTGCTTGCTGTACGCATAGAGGTTCAGCGGCTTTTCGGCTCCCTGCCCCTCGACGTACTTCGGCCCCATGCCGTAGACCGACGCGGAGGACGCATAGATGAACGGGATGCGCCGCTCCTGGCAGAACGCCAGCATCACCTTAGAGTAGCGGTAGTTCACTTCCATCATGAACTCGCCGTTCCACTCGGTGGTGGTCGAGCACGCGCCCTGGTGGAACACCGCCTCGATGTTCCGCGGCAGCTCGTCGCTTTCGGCGAGCGCAAGGAACTCGTCCTTGTCGAGGTAATCGGCGATCTCGAGGTCAGCGAGGTTGCGGAACTTGGTGCCGTCCGTGAGATCGTCGACCGCGATGATATCGGTGATGCCGCGGCGGTTGAGGCCAGCGACGAGGTTGGAACCGATGAAGCCGGCCGCGCCGGTGACGACGATCAAGCGCGTTCTCCCAGTATTTCGTCCCAGAGCGCACGCACAGCGGCGCGTTGCTCCTTGAATAGCGAATCATCCGGCAGTTCACCCGCCTGCTGCAAATCGCGGGCATGGAGCCAGGCACGGAACTCACGGTACGAGTCGATGAGCGCGCGGGCCTGGTCGGCCTTCAGCACGCCGGCGGCGACCAGCGCGTCGGCCTGGCGCCAGTTGTCGGACCAGTCGACCAGCGCGGGATGCTCGCGCGCGTGGCGCAGCACCAGGTACTGGGTCATGAACTCGATGTCGGTGAGGCCACCGCGGCCGTGCTTGAGGTCGAAGCGGCCGTCACCGCTCTTGTCGAGGTGCTGGCGCATCTTCGCGCGCATCTCGACGACGTCCCGCTTCAGCTTGGCGAAGTCGCGCGGGCGCGTCAGCACCGCGCGGCGCAGGGCGGTGAACTCCTGCGACAGCCGCGCATCGCCCGCGACCGGCCGCGCGCGCGTCAGCGCCTGGTGCTCCCAGGTCCACGCGCTGTGCTGCTGGTATTGGGCGAAAGCCGGCAGTGCATTCACCGTCAGGCCGCGGCGACCGTCGGGCCGCAACTCCAAGTCCACCTCGTACACGCGCCCCGCGTGGGTTTGCGTCGACAGCCAGTGGATGATTCGCTGCGCCAGCCGCGCCAGCCACACCTCGTTGACCAGCGACTTCTTGCCGCCCTTGGTCTCGCCCTGCAGCGCATCGCAGTCGTGCAGGAAGACGATGTCGAGATCGCTGCCGTAACCCATCTCGACGCCGCCGAACTTGCCATAGGCGACCACCGCGAACGCAACCGGCCGGCCGTCGGCGCGCTTCGGCACGCCGGCTTCTTCGACGAGCTGCGCCCAATTGAGCTCGAGCGTCTTCTGCAGAATGACTTCCGCGAGCCAGGTCAGGCGGTCGCTCACTTTGACCAACGGCAGCGCCTTGACGAGGTCGGAGGCGGCCACCCGCAGCATGGTCTCCTTGCGGAACAAGCGCAGCGCGTTCATCGCGCCCTCGACGTCGCCGTGCGCGACATCGGCGAAGCGCTCGGCCAGTTCGGCCTGCATCTCGACCCGCTCCGGCGGCGCATACAGCGAGCGCTCGTCGATCAGGGCGTCGAGCAGCACCGGCGTCTGCGCGATGAAGTCGGCGATCCACGGACTGGCGGCGCAGAGCCGCACCAGCTGCGCGCGCGCCGCCGGGCTTTCGCGCAGCAGCGCAAGGTACGTGGCGCGGCCGGTGATCGCGGCGAGCACGTCGAGCACGCGCCGCAGCACGACCTCGGGGTCCTTGGCTCGCGCGACTTCCTCGAGCAGCTGCGCCACCAGCGTTTCCATGCGCTGCAGCGTCGCCTCCGACAGCGCGCGCGCTTGGCGCGACGCGCGCAGCTCGCGCAGTTGCTCGACCACTCCCTGCGCGTCTTGCCGGAAGCCCAGATTCTCGACCGCGGCGCGCGCGGCGCGCGCGTCGCCGTCCGGCGCCCACAGCAGCGCCGCCGCGGCAGCGCCGCCGCTGTCGCGCGCCGGCTCGTCGGGCGCGCCGAACAACTTGCGGAACTCGCTGCTGACGCGCGCGCGCACGTCGGCCAGCCGCGCCATCAGCGCGCCTTCGCTGCCAACGTCCAGCGCCGCGGCGATCGCGGCTCGCGCCTCGGCATCATCGGGAACGTCGTGGCCCTGCTCGTCGCGCTGCATCTGGATGGCGTTCTCGAGCCGGCGCAGGAACACGTAGTCGGCGTCGAGCGCGGCGCAGGTCTCCGGCGGCAGATGCCCGGCCTTGCCGAGGTAGGCCAGCACCGGCCGCAAGCGGTTATCACGCAGCGCGGCCTCCTGGCCGCCGCGCATCAACTGGAACGCCTGCACGATGAACTCGATCTCGCGGATGCCACCGGCGCCGAGCTTGACGTTGTCGTGCAGCTCGCGGCGCTCGACGTCGGCCGCAATCAGCCGTTTCATCTCGCGCAGCGCGCCGATCGCGTTGTAGTCGAGGTAGCGCCGGTAGACGAACGGCCGCAGCGCCTTGAGCAGCGCATCGCCTGCGACGCGATCGCCAGCCACGCAGCGCGCCTTGATGAAGGCGTAGCGCTCCCATTCGCGGCCGTGCGACTGGTAGTACTCCTCCATCGCCGCGCTGGTCATCGCCGGCGGACCCGACGCGCCGAACGGCCGCAGCAGCCAGTCGACGCGGAACACGAAGCCTTCCGCAGTGCGCTGGCCGAGGTAGCGAGTCACGTGCTGCGCCAGCTTCTCGAAATACTGGTCGTTGGCGATGCCCGCCTTGCCGTCGGTTTCGCCGGTGCCGGTGAAGCCCAGGATCAGGTCCACGTCCGAGGAGAAATTCAGCTCGCGGCCGCCGAGCTTGCCCATGCCGAGGATGAACGGCCTGACCTGCGCGCCGGACTCGTCGCGCGGGATGCCATGGCGCGCGTGGAGCTGGGCCTCGGCGCGCCCGACCGCCGCCTCGCAGCAGGCGTCGGCGAGTTCCGACAAGGCAGCGAGCGTTTCATCGATGGCAGCCCAGCCGGCGAGGTCGCGCAGCGCGATGCGCGCCATCTGTTCGTTGCGCATGACGCGCAGCGCGGCCATGAAGTCGTCGTCGCTGCGCGCCTTGCGGGTGGCGGCCGCGACCGCCTTGGCCATCGCGCCGGGCAGCCACTGCGCCTCGAACCAGCGGTTTTTTGCCCATGTTTTCGCACGGGCTGCGTCGTGGTCGAGCACGTGGACGACAAACGGACTCGCCGCGCGCACGCGCGGCAGGACCCGCTTGAGGCTCACTTCGGCGCGATCCAGGTGGCGCGACTCGCCGCGACCAGCTGGCCGCCACGCGTGTGGATCGCGGTGCCCACGTCGTACTTGCGCCCTTGCGCGCCGAGGAACCAGCCGAGCGCGGTGCATTCCTCGCCAATTTCGAGCCGGCGCAGCACCTGCCCGGTGAGGCGACCCAGCAGGAGGCTGGACGGGATTTCCTTGAGCGGCGCATCGGCGTCGCGGCGGCCGATCACCGACCACGAGCCGGGGCAGTCGATCGCGGCCCAGAGAAATTCGGACGCGATGAGTCCGTCCGCGCCCGCGAGCGACGCATCCGGGACCCAAGTGCCGGCGACCAGACCGTCGCGCGTGGGGCCCGGCGAGATGTGCATGCCGGCACTCGCGCGCGGGCCGCAAACGAAGCAGGTGCCGTACGCGTGGTCGAGCCGGCCGTTGTATCGCGTGGCGCCGGCGAGCGCTTCCTCCCACGACGGCGGCTCGGGAATTTGGAGCGATAGCGTCGCCGGCCGGCCTTCCGCGACCACCTGCGCGCCGTGTTGCACGCGCACCACCTCGCCGTCCCGCAGCACATCCAGCGGCGTGTCGAGCGGCGGCGGCGCGCGCAAGGTGATCTCCGCGACATCGCCGATGAACGCCGCGACGCGACCGCAAGTGTAGCCACCGTTGCCCGAGGTCGGCGGGCCACAGAAACGTTTCGGGATCGTGATTTGCATAGCGGGCGATTATGCCCTCGGAACGCGGCCCCTCGCTGCGCTCGGGGCGACACAGGTCCAGAAACAACAAGGCCCCGTTTCCGGGGCCTTGCTTTTGCGGCCGTGTGCCGCTTTGACAACGGAAGACTTCTTTAGAAGTCGTCTCCGCCGCCCATGCCACCACCGCCCGGCATCGGCATCGGCGAATCCTTCTTCGGCAGCTCGGCGACCATCGCTTCGGTCGTGAGCAGCAGGCCCGCCACCGACGCTGCGTTCTGCAGCGCGAGGCGCGTGACCTTGGTCGGGTCGAGGATGCCCATGTCGATCATGTCGCCGTACTCGCCGGTCTGCGCGTTGTAGCCGAACGCGCCCTTGCCTTCCTTGACCTTGTTGAGGATCACGGACGGCTCTTCACCGGCATTCTTGACGATCATGCGCAGGGGCTCTTCCACCGCACGGCGCAGGATGTTGATGCCAACCTGCTGGTCGTCGGTCGAACCCTTGATGCCGTCGAGCGCCTTCTGCGCGCGAACCAGCGCGGTGCCGCCGCCGGCCACGATGCCTTCCTCGACTGCAGCGCGCGTGGCGTGCAGCGCGTCTTCGACGCGGGCCTTCTTTTCCTTCATGGCGATTTCCGTCGCCGCACCGACCTTGATGACGGCAACGCCGCCCGACAGCTTGGCGAGGCGCTCCTGCAGCTTTTCCTTGTCGTAGTCCGAGGTGGCGTCCTCGACCTGCGCGCGGATTTCCTTGATGCGGCCCTCGATCTTCTCCTTCTTGCCGGCGCCGTCGATGATCGTGGTGTTTTCCTTGTCGATCTGGACCTTCTTGGCGGTGCCCAGGTCGTTGAGGGTGACCTTCTCCAGCTGCAGGCCGAGCTCCTCGGCGATCACGGTGCCGCCGGTGAGGATGGCGACGTCCTTCAGCCTTTCCTTGCGACGATCGCCGAAGCCCGGCGCCTTGACGGCGGCGACCTTGAGGATGCCGCGCAGGTTGTTGACGACCAGCGTGGCGAGCGCCTCACCCTCGACGTCCTCGGCGATCACGACGAGCGGACGGCCGGACTTGGCCACGCCCTCGAGGATCGGCAGCATGTCGCGGATGTTGCTGATCTTCTTTTCGGTGATGAGGATCAGCGGGTTCTCCAGCTCGCACTTCTGGCTCTGCTGCTGGTTGATGAAGTACGGCGACAGGTAGCCGCGGTCGAACTGCATGCCCTCGACCACGTCGAGCTCGTCGACGAGGCCCGAGCCGTCCTCGACGGTGATCACGCCTTCCTTGCCGACCTTGTCCATCGCCTGGGCGATGTTCTCGCCGATCGACGTATCGCTGTTGGCCGAGACGGTGCCGACCTGGGCAATGGCCTTGCGGTCCTTGCACGGCTTGCTGACCTTCTTCAGCTCCTCGACGATGGCCACGACGGCCTTGTCGATGCCGCGCTTGATCTCCATCGGGTCGATGCCGGCCGCGACCGACTTCATGCCCTCGTTGACGATCGACTGCGCGAGCACGGTGGCGGTGGTGGTGCCGTCGCCGGCTTCGTCGGAGGTCTTGGAAGCGACTTCCTTGACGAGCTGCGCGCCCATGTTCTCGAACTTGTCCTTCAGCTCGATCTCTTTCGCGACGCTGACGCCGTCCTTGGTGACGGTCGGGGCGCCGAAGCTCTTGTCGAGCACGACGTTGCGACCCTTGGGGCCGAGGGTGACCTTCACCGCGTTGGCGAGGATGTTGACGCCGGCCGCGAGGCGCGAGCGCGCGTCGTCGGCAAAACGGACTTCTTTGGCTGCCATGTTCGTTATTCCTTTAAGGGGTTCTGATTACTTGCCGCCGAAAACGGCCATGATGTCGTCTTCGCGCATGACGACGAGCTCGTCGCCGTCGACCTTGACCTCGGAGCCCGAGTACTTGCCGAAGAGGACGATGTCGCCCTTCTTCACGTCGCAGGGGCGCACCTTGCCGTCGTCCAGGACCTTGCCCGGGCCAACCGCCAGGACTTCGCCCTTGGAGGGTTTTTCAGCCGCGGAGTCCGGAATCAGGATGCCGCCGGCGGACTTCTTCTCTTCTTCCAGACGCTTCACGATCACGCGATCGTGCAACGGGCGCAATTTCATAGGTAAATCTCCATTTATTTCAAGTACTTGTTCTGGTATGACCCGCTTATTCGCGGAAGCGTTGTTAGCACTCCCCCGCGTAGGCTGCTAATCATAGGGGCGCCGCGCCCAGATACAAGGCCCAACCCAAATTAATGTGTGGTTGTCCAAATGGCAGACCCCAGCCCTGGACCCGCACTTTCATGAGAATCCCACTGCTGTTGATGGCCATCGTTTTGATGGCGGCCTGCTCGGAAGAGGCTCCGCCGCCCCAGTCAACCGCAACCCCGCCCGTCGCGCCCGTCGCGCAGGCGGCGGCAACCGATGACGCGACCGGGGAGCCAGTCCCGGCCGAAAAGGCCGACTTGGCCGCGGCCGAAGCCTCGGAGCCAAACCCGGACGCACCCAACCCTTGCGACCTGAGCGGCTACGACATGACGAAGATGACCGCGGACCAGCACGGAGAGCTGGAGAAGGCCTGCGCCCGGTCAAAACAGTAGCGCTGCACGGCGCACTACAAGCGATCCAGCGGACTCACCACCCCGCGCCCGCCGCGATTCAGCACGTGGGTGTAGATCATCGTGGTGTTCACGTCCGAGTGCCCCAGCAGTTCCTGCACGGTGCGGATGTCGTAGCCGGACTCCAGCAGGTGCGTGGCGAAGGAATGGCG
>DATLBT010000077.1:0-3318 GCA_035526825.1 Verrucomicrobiia bacterium
AGTGCCGGCTATGCCGACGCGCTCGCCAACCTCGCATACCCGTTCCTCGACACGGCATCCGGCAGCACGGTGTTCCGCGCCGACCTGCACCTGCGCCAGCACGGTGACGAAGCCGGTTACGACCAGCAGTCCGGCGAGCTTGGCGTGCGCCACTACTGGGGCGTGGGCGCGTGGCGCCTCGGCACGGGCGTCGAGGGCGGAGCGGCTTGGCTCGATGGCGAGTCATATCAGAGCACCGGCGCGGTGGTCGCCGATGCGCGCCGCGTGTTCGGCGCCAACACCGCGACGCTGCGCTACGAAGGGCTTCACGTCGCCGGGGAAGGCGAGTACGTATACCTCGACGGCTGGCGCCACCGCGCGCAGGGACTGCTCGCGCGGTCGGTCGGCGCCTACCGTGCGCGCGGCGAAGTGGCCTGGGAGATCAACGACCGGCGCGACCTCACGGTCGGTGACGAATTCAGCAGCCATTCACCCGAGCGGCGCGAACTCGGCTTGACGGTGAGCTCGCCGGTGTTGCGCGAGTACTCGCTCGAACTGCGCGGCCGTTACCGCACCAGTGACTACGACGAGCCCAACCGCTTCGAGCAGGACGGCGTGCTGCTGAAGCAGTCGCGCGGCGACACGCTGATCGCCACCGGTGCGCGGTTGCGGCTGCGCAAGGCACAGGACTGGAACTGGTTCGCGGACTACCAGTTCAGCCGCAACGACTCCAGCATCGATGCGTTCGACTACGCGCGCCACGTGGCCGCGATCGGCGTGGAGTGGCTCAGGTAAATTACAGCGACTCCAGCTCCACCAGCGCGTCCTCGAGGTAGCCGAGCAACTTCTGCATGTGCGGCAGCGTGCGCCGGCACGCGATCAGGCCGACCGCGATGCTGTCGACGTAGCTCGTCAGCGTGATGTTGAGCGCCTGGCCATCGAGCACGATCGAGACCGGATAGGTTCCTTCCATCTGCGCACCGTTGAAGTACAGCGTCTTGCGCGGGCCCGGCACGTTGGAAATCACGACGTTGAACGGCTGCCAGGTCGGCAGCAGGCCGGTGGCCATGTTAAGGCCGCCGACGCCCATCACCACGCCGAGGTAGTTCATGACCTCGGCCGGCGACATGCGCTGGAAGCGCTCCTTGCTGGCTTTCATCGAGCGCAGGATCGCGTCCAGGCGCAGCTTCGGATCGGCGATGTTGGTGGCAAGGCTCGCCAGCACCATCGCCACCTGGTTGCCGGAATCGGAGTCGTCCTTGCGCGTCGACACCGGCACCATCGCGATCAGCGGTTTTTCGGGCAGCGCCTCGAGGTCGAGCAGGTAGCGGCGCAGCGCCGCGGCGCACATCGCGAGCGCGACGTCGTTGACCGTGGCGTCGAGCTTCTTGCCGGCCGCGCGGATGCGCTTGAAGGAATAGGACTGCGCCGCAAAGCGGCGCGCGCCGCTGATGCGCTGGTTCAGGATCGAGCGCGGCGCCTCGAACGTGGTGATCTGGTCGGGATCCTTGCGCGCGCGCACCGTGCGCACCAGCTCGCGCGCGACGCCGGGCAGCGTGCCGACCTGCTCGCGCGCCAAGCTCGCGGCCTGTGCCAGCGCGGCGAACGGCCCGCTGTGGCCCTCGCCCTCGACCCGCTCGCGCTTCGGCCGCTCGATGGCCCACAGCGGCGTGATCTCGCGCACGCCGGGGTCCTCGCTCATCTGGCGCAGCAGCATGCGCGTCGCGGCGACGCCGTCGACCAGCGCGTGGTGCAGCTTGCTGTACATCGCGACGCGGCCGTCCTCGAGTCCGCTGATCAGGTAGATCTCCCACAGCGGCTTGGTGCGGTCCATCAGGTTGCCGTGCAGCTTGGACACCAGCGCCAGCAACTCGCGGATGCGGCCCGGCGCGGGGAGGGCGAGATGGTGCACGTGGGACTCGACGTCGAACTCGCGGTCGACGTCCCAGAACCACATGCCGCCCTTGCGCACCAGCCTCTGGTTGAACGGCGGCTGCGCGGTCGTGGCGGAGCGCGCCAGCTCATCCATGCGTTCCATCCAGCCCGGCTCATCTGGCGGCGGCCGCAGGAGCTGCAGCCCGCCGACGTGCATGGGCTGGTTGCGACGTTCGAGCCAGAGAAAGCCCTGGTCCACCAAGCCGACAGGTTTCATGTGCGATTGGTTCCGAGTCCGGGGGCGCACCGATATAGTGATATAGCCAACTGCATCACGCCAAACCGGCTTGCGAGGGAAACATCCGCACGTCCCGCATGTCATAGCTCCCTACAAGGGGGCCTCGTGCCAAGTAACGACCTCAAGCTGCAAACCCATCTGCGTGCCTACCAGCGCCTGCTGGCGGCGGAATCGGATCGCATGAGGCCGATGGTCCACATCGGCGATGCCGCCCAGCGCCGGGCGGTACTCAACCGGCTCAAGGCCTTGCGGCTGGCCACCCGCGACCTGGAAAAGGTGATCGAAAAGGCGGAAATGGCAAAGGGGTTGCAGGCGCCAGCGCCAGCTCCCGCACCCAGCGCGGGCTTGCCTTTGCCGGCGTGAGCTACTTCGCCCAGTCCTTGTAGAAGGGCGGCAGGTCAGCCGACACGGTCGCGCCGAAGTTCGGCGCGCGCTTTTCCAGGAACGAACGCACGCCTTCCTTGCCATCCTTCTGGCTGGTGTAGAACACCGCCAGCGAATCGACGAGGTGCGCTTCCAGCGGATGCGGTTGCGCGCTGTTGCGATACATCATCTGCCGCGCCAGGGCGACTGCGACCGGCGATCGGTTCTCGACCCACTTGCGCGCGAGCGCGAGCGCTTCGGGCAGCAGCCGGTCCGGCGGCAGCACCGCCTTGACCAGGCCGCCGCGCAGCACTTCTGCCGCGTCGAGGATGTCGGCCGAATAGCACCACTCCAGCGCCTGCGAGATGCCGACGATCTTCGGCAGGAACCAGCTCGAGCAGGCCTCCGGCACGATGCCGATCTTGCCGAAGACGAAACCGACCCGAGCCTTTTCCGAGGCCAGCCGCACGTCCATCGCCAGCGTCATCGTCGCGCCGATGCCGACTGCGGCGCCATTGATCGCGGCGATCGACGGCTTGGCGCAACGATAGATCGCCAGCGTCACGCGGCCGCCGGTGTCACGCACGCCGCGCTCGATTGCAGGCTCGTGCAGGCGCTCGCGCATGTCCTTCAAGGTGGGTGCGATCGACTCATCCAGCCCGAAGACGTTGCCCGGGCGTGAGAGGTCCATGCCCGCGCAGAACGCCTTGCCGGCCCCGGTCACCACGATCGCGCGGACGGCCTCGTCCTCGCTGGCGAGGGCATAGGCGGCCTCCAGCTCGTGGGCCATCTGGACTGTGAAG
>DATLBT010000078.1:0-43088 GCA_035526825.1 Verrucomicrobiia bacterium
CTTGGAATAGCGTTTGACGAGCTCTTCGCTCATGCGAATCGTGGAGTGGAAGAATGCCGCCGAGCGTGCCGACGCGAATGCGATGAGGCCCGCGCTGCCCAGCACCGCCACGGCGACGGCCGGGCTGGCCGAGGGCTGCAGGATCAGCACCACCCCGGCGACCACGAGCGTGAGGCCGGCAATTGCGGCCAGCGCGAGGTAGATGTTCCGCTCGCGCGTGAACAGCTTGAAATGGTGCTCGATCTCGTCGAACACCGCACCCAGAAGCGCCTTGCGTTCCATGTCGGCTTCCCCCTGAAGGAATCTTAGTCGACTCGGACCCTGTAGCGGGTCGGATCGGGCACCCCTGCGGCCGCGAAGCCGTCCCGCCGGATGCGGCACGAGTCGCAGCGCCCGCAGGCGCGCCCCTCGTCATCGGCCTGATAGCAGGACACGGTCTGCGCGAAGTCCACGCCCAGCGCCGCGCCTTTGCGGATGATCTCGGCCTTGGACAGTTCGATCAATGGCGTGTGGATGCGAAACGGCGCCCCGCCCTCGACGCCGGCGCGCGTCGCAACCGCCGCGAGCTTCTCGAACGCGGCGATGAAGGCCGGCCGGCAGTCCGGATAGCCGCTGTAGTCGACGGCATTGACGCCGATGTAGATGTCGCGAGCGTCCAGTACTTCGGCCCAGCCCAGCGCCAATGCCAGGAACAGCGTGTTGCGCGCTGGCACGTAAGTCACTGGAATGCCCGTCGTCGGCGACTCGGGCACCGCCATGCGCCGGTCCGTGAGCGCGGAGCCGCCGACGGCGTCGAGGTTCACTTCGATGGTCTGGTGGCGCGTGGCGCCAAATGCCTTGGCCACGAGCGCCGCAGCTTTCAACTCGGTGACATGGCGCTGGCCGTAGGCGACCGACAACGCGTTGAGTTCGCAGCCGTCGCGGCGTGCAAGCGCGAGGGTCGTGGCGGAATCGAGGCCGCCCGAGAGCAGCACCACCGCCGGTTTCACCGTCCCGGCTCCCCGCCCCACAGCGTCTTGTGCAATTGCATCTGGAAGCGCACCGGCAGGCGGTCGGCGACGATCCAGTCGGCAAGCTCGCGCGCCGGCAATTGCTGCTGGCTCGGCGAGAACAGCACGGTGCAACGCTCGCTCAATCGGTGCTCGGCGACCACTGTCCTCGCCCAGTCGTAGTCCGCCCGACCGCACAGCACGAACTTGACCTGGTCCTTCGCATCGAGGAGCGGCAGGTTGTGCCACAAGTTGCGGCGCTCTTCCCCGGAGCCGGGTGTCTTGAGGTCTAGCACCTTGATGACGCGGGGATCCACGCCCGAGACGTCGATGGCGCCGCTCGTTTCCAGCGACACCACCAGGTTTTCGTCGCAAAGCCTGCGCAGCAGTGGCAGCGCATTCTTTTGCGCCAGTGGCTCGCCACCCGTGACGCACACGTGACGCACGCCGAGCTCGCGTACCTCAGCCACCAGCGCGTCGAGCGTTCGCCACTCGCCGCCGTGAAAGGCGTAGGTCGTGTCGCAGTACTGGCAGCGCAGCGGGCAGCCGGTCAGCCGGATGAACACCGTCGGCCAGCCCACGAGGTTGGACTCACCCTGCAGCGAGACGAAGACTTCGGTGATCTTGAGGCGCGCGGCCTCGTCGGCAACGCGCGGCGTCGCGGCCGCGCCGCCCATCGCTACTTCAACTGGGCCAGCCGCTGCTTGGCGACGTTGGCGGCGTTGGAAGTCGGAAAATCGGCGACGACGCGCTGGAACGTGGCCCGCGCTTCGGCCTTCTGCTTCTTTTCGACCTGGGCCATGCCAATCTTGAGCAGCGCGTCTGGGGCCTTGGCGCTCTGCGGAAACTTCTCGAGCACCGAGCCGAAGCTCTGCATCGCAAGGTCGTAATCACGCTTGGCGTAGTGCGCCTCCCCCATCCAGTACCAGGCGTTGTCCGCGTAGCGGCCCCCGGGCCAGCGTTGCAGCAGGTCTTCAAAGCCGGCGATGGCGTCGTCGTACTGCGCGTTGCGCACCTTTTCGAAGGTGGCGAGGTACATCACTTCCTCTTCCTGGGCCGGTGGTACCGGTGGCGGCGCTGCGATCTTGGGTTCCAGCGACAGGCGCGAGCGGCCCTCGTTTTCGACGCGGGTCATACGACGGTCGAGGTCCTGGTACAGCTCGCGGGAGCGCTTCTCGTTGGTCTCGACTTGGTACCGCAGCGCCTCGACCTCGCCGCGCAACGCCCGCATCTCGGATTCCAGCCGCGAGATGCCCTGGCTCTGCGCCGCGAAGTTGAGGTTTTCGACCTTGCGTGTCACATCCGCGAGCCTGGTCTCGATCGCCTGCAATCGCATTTCTTGCGGGCTCTGCGCGGCATTGCCGCCAATAGGCGCGCCGAAGTCCTGGCAGCCGGCCAGCAGCAGCGCAGCCGCGATCGCGGTGAGGAAACGCATGAAGATCAAGTCGCCTGGACTGGATCGCGCTACTGCACGATCTCGACGCGGCGATTCTGCGACCAGGCCGACTCGTCGTGACCGGACGACTCCGGGCGCTCCTCGCCAAAGCTCGACACGGTGACCTGCCGCTCCGCGACGCCGCGCGAAGTCAGCGCCTGGAGCACAGAATTTCCACGGCGCTCACCGAGGCCGACGTTGTATTCGCGCGTGCCACGCTCATCGGTGTGGCCTTCGAGGCGGACCTTGGCATTGGGGTTGGCAGCGAGATACTTCGCCCAGGCATCAGCCAGGCTCGCGCCCTCCGGCTTCAGGTCGCTGCTGTCGAACTCGAAGTACAGGACGTTGCTCGACGGCAGGCCAGCCTTGCCGCCGCGACCGGTGGAGGTGGGGCCCCCGACGATGCCACCCGAACCCGTGCCAGCGACGGGGCCACCACTGCTGCCGGCGGTGCCCGACGACGACGAGCCGGAGCCATCTTCATCGGTGCGCGTCTTGTCGCTCGAGCACGCGGCCGCCAGCATGAGGCTGGCAATCGTGAGCAGCTGGAGGGTGTGTTTCATTGAGAAGCTCCTGTTTTGTTCTTGAAAGGCGGATGGATCAGCGGATCAGGGGTGACCAGGCCGGTTCGTAGACGTTGCCCGGCTGGGCAAGGCGGTTGCGAATGCGGCCATCGACGGTGACGGTGGCAAGCTCGTTGCCCTGCTGTCCTTTTGCCGAGTAGATCACGATCGCGCCATTCGGGGAGAAGCTGGGGCTCTCGTCGAGCGGACCCGCGCTGAGAATGCGCAGCTCGCGCGTGGCGAGATCCAGCAGGCCGATACGATAGCCACTTTCGTCCACGTTGACCAGCGCAAGGGACTTGCCGTCGGGGGAAAAACGCGGCCGCAGGTTCTGCTTGCCCTGGAAGGTGGCGCGCTTGGCCTCGCCGCCAGATACCGCGACCACGTAGACCTGTGGCTGACCGCCACGGTCCGAGGTGAACGCGATCTGGCGGCCATCGGGCGACCAGGCCGGCTCGGTGTCGATGGCGTAATGCTGGGTCAGCTGGCGCCTGGCGCCGGTGGCGACGTCCATCACGTAGATGTCGGGGTTCCTGCCGAACGACAAGGTCAGCGCCAGCTGCTTGCCGTCGGGCGACCACACCGGAGCGCCATTGATGCCCTTCTCGGAAATCAGCTTGCGCAGCTCGCCGGTTTCGATCGACTGCACGTATACCGCCGAACGCCCGCGCTCGTAGCCGACGTAGGCCAGGTGCTTGCGGTCCGGCGACCATGCCGGGGAGATCAGGGGCTCCAGCGAACGCGCCCAGGTCTTGGGGTTGAAGCCGTCGGCGTCGGCGATGACGATCTGGTACAGCCGGTTCTTCGGCCCGCCGGTGGTGGCGATGTACGCGATCTGCGAGTTGAAGCATCCCGGCCCGCCCGTGAGCTTTTCGTAGACCAGGTCGGCGATGTAGTGCGCCACGCCGCGCAGGTTGCGCGGGTCAGGGACGGTCACGTCAAAGCTCGCGATCTCCTGCCCACGCAGCACGTCGAGGATCTGGAAGCGCACCGCGAGCTGCCCATTGGCCCCGCGCTTGAGCGCCCCGACCACCACGTTGTCGACCTGCGCCGCGCGCCAGTTGCGGTAGTTGACCTGCCCCGCGTCGGCCGGCTTCTCGAGCATGTCCTGCACCGGCATCGGCTCGAACATGCCACTGCGTTGCAGGTCGGACGAAATCACCTCGGCCAGGTCGACAGGGATGTCCCCGGGACGGGCGAACGGCACGATCGCGATCGGTCGCGCGGTGGTTTCACCGCCCGAAACCGTGATCTCGAGCGCGCCGAACACGGGGTTCGCAGCGAGGAGAAGCAGCAGGGTCAGGATTCTTTTCATGGCGTGAATCTTATATTCAGGTCTCGATCGAAAACGTCGGGGTCCGCGGGCCGGGGTAGCGGCGAGGCCCGGAACACGGCGTCCTCCACCGAGCGATCCAGAGCCGGGCTGCCGCAACTGCTGTCGATGCGGGCCTTGGTCACCGTGCCGTCCGGCAGGAGCTGGACCTGCACCGAACACTCGAAATCGCCGGTCGCGCCGGCAGGTCGATTCCAGTAACGCTGCACGTGGCGCGACAGGGCATCCGCCCACACCGCCTGCTTCTTTTCGCGTTCCGATGCGGCTTGCGTGGCCGCCGCCCGGGCGACCTCGCGATCCAGCTCCTCTTGGCGCATCTGCTGTTCCATCAGGGCCTTGTCCTGCAGCTCGCGTTGCGCCTCGGATTGTCGCTCGCGCGCCTCCTCCTGCTCCTGTTTCTTGCGAGCCAGGTCTTCGGCCTTTTTTTTGTCCGCAAGTTCCTTCTGCTTGCGGGCATCGTCTGCCTTCTTCTTCTGGGCGTCGGCGGCAGCCTGCTGCTTGCGGACGGCTTCCTCGCGCTGGCGCTCGGCCAGCTTGCGCTGCTGGTCTTCCTTTTCTTTCTGGCGCACCTGCTCCTCGAGCTTGCGCTTCTGGTCGGCGCGCTTCTGCTCTTCGACGCGCTTCTTTTGCTGCTGCTGGGCCTGCGCCGTCTTGCGATCGGGGTCGAGCAGTACGGCGTGGATCACCGGGGGGCGCGTCGGCTTCTTCGTGCACTGCAGGCCACCGGCCAGCAGCACGACCAGCAGGCCGTGCAGCACCAGCGCCGCGAACAAGTGACGCAGGCTGAAGGTCATCGACTACTTGCGGGCCGCAGCCTCACCCTTGGGCGGCAGCGGATCGGACGCAAAGCCGATCTTGCTGGCGCCGGCTTCCTGCAGAAGGCCCATCGCAAACGCCACGCGCCCGTAGTCCACGCGGGCGTCGGCGCGTATCAGGATCATTTCGTCGGGCTTGCGCTTGAGGGCAACGCCGACGCGCCGGATGAGTTCGTCGTCCGACACCGGCTTGCCGGTCGCCTCGCCGATGTCCACGTAGTAACGGCCTTTCGCATCGATCGACAGCGTCACGGGCTCGCTGGGGGTCGCCAGCGAATCGGCGGTGGTCTCCGGCAGGTTCACCTCGACGCCCTGCGTCAGCAGCGGCGCCGTGATCATGAAGATGATGAGCAGCACGAGCATCACGTCGATGTAAGGCACGACGTTGATCTCGGACGCCAGCCGGCGGCGCTTGCGCTTGGGCGCGGCGACCTGCACTCAGCGCCCCCCGCCCGAGCGCAATCCGCGCTCGAGGATGCCGATCAGCTCCTCGGAGAACGTGTTGAAGCGGTTCTCGAGTCGGTCGACCTGGTTGGTGAAGAAATTGTAGGCAATGACCGCGGGAATGGCCGCGAACAAGCCCATCGCCGTCGCAATCAGCGCTTCCGCGATGCCAGGGGCGACCATCGCGATGGTCGCCTGCTTCACGTTTCCGATCGCGATGAACGCGGTCATGATGCCCCACACCGTGCCGAACAGGCCCACGTACGGACTGGTCGAGCCGACCGTGGCGAGGAACGCAAGCCCGTTCTCGAGCCGGTCGACCTCGCGCGACTGCGCCACGCGCATGGCGCGCTGGACCGAGGCCAACGCGTCTTCCGGCGCGACCTTGTGCTGCTGCTGGCGCGTGAACTCCTCGTAGCCGGCGATGAAGATCGACACCAGGCCCTCGTCTCCCTTCTCGCGGCGCACCTTGTCGTAGAGGTCGACCAGCGTGCCACCCGACCAGAAGCGTTCCTCGAAGCCTTCCGCGGTGCTGCGCGTACGGGATAGCAGCCGGCGCTTGCCGAGGATCACCGCCCACGAGACGACCGATGCCACGAGCAACATCAGCATGATCCCCTGGACCAGGAAACTCGCCTGCAAAACCAGGTGGCCCAGCGAAAGCTGCCCCGCCCCCGCCTGCCCCATTGCAATCAGCACCGTCATTTCGATGTTCCAGCCACGAGTTTCTCCACGTATTCCACGAATTCGTCCGGCAATGCGCATGGCCGGAACGTGCCCACGTCGACCGCGCCGACGCGCACGGTGGCGCGCGCCAGCGGCGTGTCGCGCTCGCCCCTGCGCGTGAGCACCTGCTTGAAGTGCAGGCTGGCGCGGCGCATCTCGGCCACGACCACGGTCACCTCGAGGTCGTCGTCGAGCCGCGCCGGGCGCAGATAATCGACCGAGAGGTTGGCCACCGTGAAAACGACGTCCAGCCTCCCGCGCAGGCTTTGCTGCCCGAAGCCCATGGCGCGAAGCCATTCGGTGCGCGCGCGCTCGAAGTATTTGAGGTACACCGCGTGGTAGACCACGCCGGATGCGTCCGTATCCTCGTAATAAGCCCGTACTGGCCAGTAGAACGTCGGCAGCGGCTCATCGGGATTGAGCAGGGTCACGAAGAAGTTCCGCCGAACAAGTCCGACGCCTGCGACCGCGCCGGCGGCTTGAGGCCGAAGTGCTCGTAAGCCTTGCGCCCGGCGATGCGGCCGCGCGGCGTACGCTCTAGGAAGCCCTGTTGGATCAAGTAGGGCTCGATGATGTCCTCGATGGTGTCGCGCGACTCGCCGAGGCTGGCCGCGAGGCTCTCGACGCCGGTCGGGCCGCCGTCGAAACGCTCGATCAACGCCATCAGCAGGCGCCGGTCCATGACGTCAAAGCCGTGGGCGTCCACCTCGAGCAGGTTCATCGCCTCGATGGCGAGGGGTGCCGCGATCGCCCCGCTGGCTTTCATTTCGGCGAAATCGCGCACGCGGCGCAGCAGGCGGTTGGCAACGCGCGGCGTGCCGCGCGCGCGGCGGGCGATTTCCAGCGCGCCCGGCGCGTCGATCGACACCTTGAGGATGCCGGCCGAGCGCCGCACGATCGTGGTGAGGTCCTCGACCGAGTAAAAATCCAGACGCTCGACGATGCCGAAGCGATCATGCAGCGGCGTGGTCAGCGAGCCGGCACGCGTGGTTGCGCCCACCAGCGTGAAGCGCGGCAGGTCGAGACGGATCGAACGCGCAGCCGGGCCCTCGCCGATCATGATGTCGAGCTGAAAATCCTCCATCGCCGGGTACAGCACTTCTTCCACCACCGGCGACAGGCGGTGGATCTCGTCGACAAACAGGACATCGCGCGGCTCGAGGTTGGTCAGCAGCGCCGCGAGGTCGCCGGGTCGCTCGAGCACAGGGCCCGAGGTCTGGCGCAGGTTGACGCCGAGCTCCTCCGCGAGGATGTGCGCCAGCGTGGTCTTGCCCAGGCCCGGCGGTCCGAAGATCAGCACGTGGTCGAGCGCTTCCTCGCGCTTGCGCGCGGCGCCGAGGTAAATGCCGAGCCGTTCGCGTACCGCCGGCTGGCCCACGTAGTCGGCGAGCTTCTTTGGACGGATCTGCTTTTCGACCCGCTCTTCGTCCGGCGTGGTCGCGGCGGCGGCGATGAGGCGCTCCGGCGTGCTCATCGAAGCGCCCGCTTCAAGGCTTCGCGGATGACCTGCTCGGCCGGATCGCCGGCGCGGTACGCGGCGTCGGCCAGGCGCTGCGCTTCGGCGGGCTTGTAGCCGAGGTTCACCAGGGCACTGACCGCTTGCGCGACGGCGTTGCCGTCGACGCCAACGTTTTTCGCGATCACCGCGTGTTCGCCCGCTTTGTCCTTCAGCTCCAGTACAAGGCGCTCGGCCGTTTTCTTGCCGATGCCGGGCAAGCGCGTGAGCTTCGCCGCGTCTTGCGCGCGCACCGTCTCCCAGAAATCGTCGACCGAAATGCCGGAGAGGATCGTCAGCGCGCTCTTGGGACCGACGCCCGAAAGCTTGATCAGCGTGCGGAACAGCATTTTTTCGGCCGGCGACGCGAAGGCGACGAGGATCTGCGCGTCCTCGCGCACGATGAGGTGTGTGTGCAGGGTGAGCCCCTGCCCCACGTCGGGCAGCTTGTAGAACGTCGACAACGGCGCTTCGAGTTCGTAACCGACGCCGTTGACGTCGAGCCACAGCAGCGGCGGCTCCTTGCCGGCAAGCTTGCCGGTGAGGCGCCCGATCATCGGCCCCTCCCAGGGAAACCTTTACCCTGCAACATCTTGTTTGTCTTGAGAATCATCGTGCGGCTGTGAGCGTGACACAAGGCGCAAGCCAGCGCATCCGCCGCGTCCTCCGCAGGCTTCGACGGCAGGTTCAGCAGGACCTTCACCATGTGCTGCATCTGCGCTTTTTCTGCGCGACCGGATCCCGCGATCGCCAGCTTGATCGAGGCTGGCGCGTACTCGTGCAGCGGCAGGCCGGCTTCGGCGATGGCGCAGATCGCCGCGCCGCGTGCCTGGCCGAGGATCAGCGCACTCGAGACATTGCGCTTGACGAACACCTGCTCCATGGCGACCTCATCGGGCCGATGCTCGGCGCACAGCGCCCGCAGGCGCTGCAGCACGAGAAGCAAGCGCTCCGCCAGTGGCCCGTCGCCGAGCTTGATGACGTCGTAGGCCAGCGCGCGACACTTGCCAGCGGTGGTCTCGATGACGCCGAAACCGGTGAGTCGCGAGCCGGGGTCGATGCCGAGAATGCGGGTTGTCGTGCCCGCGCTCATGCCGGCAGCGCGGCGTTGGTATGAACGTGCTGCACGTCGTCGAGCGCCTCGAGCGCGTCGAGCAGCTTGCCGATCGCCTCGGCCTGCGCACCGGCGAGCGCGACGGTGGTGCCAGCGCGCCACTGCAGGTCGGCGCGATCCGGCGCCAGGCCCGCGGCGACCAGCGCCTTCTTTAAGACTTCGAAATCCCCGGCCTGCGCTAAGACCTCGGTGACCCCGTTCTCGGTCACGACATCGTCGGCCGAGGCGTCCAGCGCGCACTCGAGGATTTTTTCGGCGCGCGCTGCGTCCGGTCCGGTGTCGAACGCGATGACACCGACGTGCTTGAACAGGTATGCGACCGAGCCGTCGGCGCCCAGGTGCCCGCCCTCGCGGCTGAACGCGTGGCGCACCTCGCCCACCGTGCGCACACGGTTGTCCGTCATGCAGTCGACCATGATGGCGACTCCGCCAGGGCCGTAGCCTTCATAACGCACTTCATCGAGCTGGGCGCCGTCGCCCGTGCCGCTACCGCGCTTGACCGCGCGCTCGATGGTGTCCTTCGGCATGTTCGCCGACAGGCACTTGTCGATCGCCATGCGCAGGCGGGCGTTGCCGGCGGGGTCGGCGCCGCCGCGCGCAGCGACGGTGACCTCGCGGATCAGCTTGGTGAAGAGCTTGCCGCGACGCGCATCCTCGGCGCCCTTGCGGTTCTCGATGGAAGGACCACGCCCCACGGACGTTCCCCTAGAAACTCAGTCGCAAGCCCAGGTGCCAGCCATTGTCGACCGTGAAGTTGCCGACATCCTTGACGTCGATTTTCAGCTGGCGATACCCGAGGTACAGCGAGGCCGCTTGCAGGACCTGGTAGTCGATGCCGCCGGCGTACTCGAGGTAACCCTCCAGGTCGCCAAACGAGGAGGCGTTCGGCGCGCCGTAAACGTAGGCAATGAAGCCGAGGCGGTTGAACGCCGGCAGCCGCGCATCGATGCTGCCGCCCAGCGCCAAGGCGCCGCCATTCACGTCGCCCGCAGTCGGCGCATCGGTCAAGACGAAGGCAAGCCGCCCGCCGAGGCCTGCAACCACGTTCGCCCGCGCGGCACCGGCGTCGCCGGTCACGAGCATGCCGGCGTGCACGCCGGTGAAATTGCGTTGCTCCTCCTCGCCGAGCAGCACGCCAGCGTCCCACTGGCCGCCGACACGCGGAAACAGGTCGGTGAGCGAGCCGGCATAGGCCGCGCGCAGGGCCTGGTCGCTGAGGTTGATGTCGATGCCCTCGGCCCGGGCGCCGCTGGCGGCCAGGGTCATCGCTACGGCTGCGGCAAAACGCTTCATCGCTCGAACTACCTCTTCGCCTTGTTCACGGAATGGATCGCGCGGCCATCGACCAGCAGCACCGCGTCGTGGAAAGTCTCGGTCAGCGTCGGGTGCGCGTGCATCGTCAGCGCGACGTCCTCGGTCGTCGCCGCATACTCGAGCGCGAGCACCGCCTCGGCGATCATCTCGGAAACGTACGGCCCGACCATGTGCACGCCCAGGATGCGGTCGGTCTTGACGTCCGACACGACCTTGACGAGGCCGACGGCCTGCTCGAGGGCCTTGGCGCGCCCGCTCGACATGAACGAGCTGACGCCGGTCTTGACCTCGAAGCCGTCTTTCTTCGCCTGCTCCTCGGAGCGGCCGACCCAGGCGACTTCGGGCGTCGTGTAGATCACCGACGGCACCGCGTTGTAGTTGACCTGCGCATGATGGCCGGCGAGCTGCTCGACCAGCGCCACGCCCTCTTCGATGCCCTTGTGCGCCAGCATCAGGCCGCCGATGACGTCGCCGATGGCGTAAACGCCCGGCGCAGTGGTCTTGTAGTGCGCGTCGACCTTCACGAAACCGCGCTCGTCACACTTCACGCCGGCGACATCGCAACCGAGGTTCTGCGTGTAGGGCCTGCGGCCGACCGCGACGATGAGCTTGTCGAATTCTTCCTTCAGCGGCTTGCCGTCCTGCTCGTACTCGACGGTGACGCCGGACTTGCCGGCCTTGGCACCGGTGACCTTGGCGCCGAGCCGGATATCAAGGCCCTGCTTGGTGAGCTGGCGCTGCGCTTCCTTGGCGACCTGCGCGTCGGCCATCGGCAGGAAGCTGGGCAGCGCCTCGAGCAGCACCGTCTTGGAGCCCAGGCGCGACCACACGCTGCCGAGCTCCACGCCAATCACGCCGGCGCCGATCACGCCGAGGCGTTTCGGCGCCTCGGTGAAATCGAGGGCGCCCCAGGAGTCCACGATGCGATCGCCGTCGAATGGAGCCACTTTCAGGTTGACCGGCTCCGAGCCGGTGGCGATGACGATGTGCTTGGCCGTGAGGGTCTTTTTCTGTCCTTCGTGACTGGTGTACTCGACCTTGCCGCCGCCCAGCAGCTTGCCGGTGCCGAACAAGCCTGTGACCTTGTTGGCGCCGAACAGCTGCTTGATCCCCGAAGTCAGCGAGCGGGAGATCGTGTCCTTGCGCTTGAGCATCTGCGCGATGTCCATCTTCACGCCGCCGACCTGCACGCCGTGCGTGGCAAACTCGTGGTTGGCGCGGTGGTAGATCTCGGACGACTCCAGCAAAGCCTTGGACGGAATGCAGCCCGCATTGAGGCAGGTGCCGCCGAAAGCGGGAGTCTTGTCGCGATTGAGCCAGCCGTCGATGCAAGCGGCCGTCATACCCAGTTGCGCGGCGCGAATCGCCGCCGGATAGCCGGCAGGCCCGCCGCCGATCACGATCACGTCAAAAGCGTCGCTCATGGTGCCCCCGTGGTACTGGGCGCGTATTGTAGCCGCCCGACGCCAATTTCTGGGAAAAATCCCGCACAAAAACAAAGGGCCGGACTTGCGTCCGGCCCCGGGTTGCTGAAGCTTTGCAGCTTAGAGATCGACGTCGAAAACGAACTTCACGCCGACCGAGGCCGTGGTGGTCTTGTTCTCGGTGCCGTTGGTCAACTGGACGTAGCGCACCGCGGCGTAAGAGCCGAGGTTCTTGGTCACGTCGTAGAAGGCGCCGAACGTGGTGCCGGTGCCGTCGAAGCTCGGCGAGTCGGCAATGTTGCCGACCGCGAGCGCGAGGCGCAGGTCCTCGAGCAGCTGGTAGGAGCCCGCCACGAACGCGTACTTGCGCGGGTCTGCCTCGGCGGCGACGTCGATCAGCTCGATCGAAGTGCCGACGGCCCACAGCTTCTCGCCAACGCTGGCGTGCACCCGGTAGGCGTTGAGCTCGCCCAGTGTGGCCGTGTTGGGCACGACGAAGCCGTTGACATCGATCGCCTGGATGCCCACGTCGAGGTTCAGCCAATCGCTGTTGGCGTAGCCGACACCGGCGGCGTAGTCGGGTTCGTCGCCGACGCCGACGTTGCTGCGGTTGTCGTTGATGTAACCCGCCGCATTGACCGTGACACCGGCCCAGCTCGGACTGCGCAGGCTGACGGTGTTGGAGGCGTAGCCGTTGGTCAGGTTCGAGAGACCATAGCTGGCGCCTTCGCTGGCGAAGTAGCCGTTGCTGGCAGCGCCGTAACCGAACGCCACGGAGGTGTTGTAGAACGGATCGAGACGCTCACCGGCGAGGCGGTAGTCGGTGGCCTTGCGGCCGTACAGCACGGTGCCGTACTTGCCGCTGACGCCGCCGAAGAACTCGCGCACGTCCTCGACATTGAGCTGGTCGTTGGAAGCGCCGCGCTCGTACGCCACGAAGGTGCGGATGCCGAGCTCCTGCGTCGAGGCCGTGATGCGGAAGTTGGAGCCGTTGTTCTCGACGTCGAAGTCGGTGAACTCGTTGCCGGGGCTGTTGTTCTTCAGCCAGGACAGCGAGAGGCCGAAGGTGCCGCTCAGGTTCACATCCGGGTCCAGCGCGTGGGCCGGCAGCGCGCAGACGAGGCTCAGGCCGGTGGCCAATACCGCTCTCTTCACAGTGACTCTCCCTTTGGTTGAATCGTGCCGGCAGCCCCCAAGGCCCCCGACGCTTTTATCGAATCGCCGTCATCTTAACGGCTGCCATAGGAACCTGCCGAGGCCGTCAGATCTGCAGCAGTAGCCGCGCCGGGTCTTCCAGTGCTTCCTTGATGCCGCGCAGGAACAGCACGGCTTCGCGGCCGTCGATGATGCGGTGGTCATAGGTGACTGCGAGGTACATCATCGGGCGGACGACGATCTCGCCGTTCACCACCACCGCCCGCTCGGTGATGCCGTGCATCCCGAGGATCGCGCTCTGCGGCGGGTTGAGGATCGGCGTCGACATCATCGAGCCGAACACGCCGCCGTTGGTGATCGAAAACGTGCCGCCGGTGAGGTCCTCGATCGTGAGCTTGTTGTCCTTGGCCTTGGCGCCATACGCGGCGATGGCCTTCTCGATGCCGGCCAGCGTGAGCTGGTCGACGTCGCGCAGCACCGGCACCACCAGCCCGCGCGGCGACGACACCGCAATGCCGATGTCGTAGTACGCGTGGTAGATGATGTCCTGCCCATCGACCGAGGCATTGATCACCGGGTACTTCTTCAGGGACTCGATTGCGGCCCGCACGAAGAAGGACATGAAGCCGAGCTTCACGCCATGCGCCTTTTCAAAGGTTTCCTTGTATTTGGCGCGCAGGTCCGACACCGCCTTGAGGTCGACCTCGTTGAAAGTCGTCAGCATCGCCGCGGTGGTCTGCGCCTCGACCAGCCGCTCGGCAATGCGCGCGCGGATGCGTGTCATCGGCACGCGTTGCTCCTCCCGCGGCCCCGCCGGCGTCGGGCGCGCTTCGGGCTTCGCGGCTGGCTCAGCCGGCTTCTTGGCCAGCACCGCGGACACGTCTTCCTTGGTCAGCCGACCGCCCTTGCCGCTGCCCGCGAGGTTTTCTGCCGACAGCCCATTCTCGGAAAGCATCTTGCGCACCGCCGGCCCCTGCCCGACCGCCTGCGCCGGCGCTGCCTTGGCGGGTGCCGCGACCGGCGCGTTGGCGGCAGGTGCCGTGCCCGTGCCGCTGCCGGACTCGAGGACGCCGAGCACGTCGCCGGCCTTGACGGTGGCGCCTGGGGCCACGCGCACTTCCTTGAGCACGCCGTCGGCGGTGGCCGGCACCTCGAGCATGACCTTGTCGGTTTCGAGGTCGACGAGATTCTCCTCGCGCGAGACCCGCTCGCCCGCCTTCTTGTGCCACGAGGCAACGGTTGCCGAGGACACGGACTCGGGAAGATTGGGAACGCGGATTTCAATGCTCATGGTCTTTTCCTTAGGGAATGACGCGATCTTTCTCGCGCTTGCCGGCGGTCAACGCCTGCTTGATCAGCTCTTCCTGCTCTTTCTGGTGCACCTTGAGGTAACCGACCGCGGTGGTCGAGGTACCCTTGCGGCTGACATAGATCAGCTCGCGCTTCTCGCCGATGTAGGCCAGCAGCTTGTGCTTGATCTGGTACCAGGCGCCCTGGTTCTCGGGCTCCTCCTGGCACCAGACGACTTCGTTCGCGTTCGGGTACTGGCGCAGCGTCTCGCTGAACGGGTCGCGCGGGAACGGATACAGCTGCTCGATGCGCACCAGCGCGACGTGGTCCAGCTTCTGCTTGGTGCGTGCATCGAGCAGGTCGAAGTAGACCTTGCCCGAGCAGAACACGACGCGGGTGATCTTGCCGGGGTCGTGCGGCTGGCTCTCGCCGATCAGCGGCTGGAACTGGCCCTTGGTGAGGTCGTCGAGCGTCGACACCGACAGCGGGTGGCGCAACAGGCTCTTGGGCGTCATCACGATCAGGGGCAGGCGCAGCGAGCGCTTCAGCTGGCGCCGCAACATGTGGAACATCTGCGCGGGCGTCGACGGCACCACCACCTGCATGTTGTCCTGCGCGCACAACTGGAGATAGCGCTCGAGTCGCGCGGAACTGTGCTCGGGCCCCTGTCCCTCGTAGCCATGCGGCAGGAACAGCGTCAGCCCGCAGAAGCGACCCCACTTCGCCTGGCCAGCGGCGATGAACTGGTCGATGACCACCTGCGCGCCGTTGGCGAAGTCGCCGAACTGCGCTTCCCAGATCACCAGCGAATCCGGATCCGTGGTGCTGTAGCCGTACTCGAAGCCGAGCACGCCCTCTTCCGACAGCAGCGTGTCGTTGACGATGAAGGCGTACTTGCCTTGCCCGATGTGCCGCAGTGGCGTGTAACCCTGGCCGGTCCTGGCGTCGTGGAGCGTGGCATGGCGGTGGAAGAAAGTGCCGCGCCGCGCGTCCTGGCCGGACAGGCGCACCGAGAACCCTTCGTTGACCAGCGTGGCGTACGCCATCGTCTCGGCGTAGCCCCAGTCCATCGGCAGCTCGCCGGCCGCCATCTTGCGGCGGTCGTCGATGATCTTCTGCACGCGCGCGTGCAGAGTGAAGCCGTCGGGAAGCTTGTGCAGGCGGTCCGACAGCGAGCGCAGCGACTCGAGCGCGACCGAGGTGTCGGCTGGCGTGTTCCAGCCGCCCTGCTTGTAGCCCGCCCAGTTGACGGTGTGCTTGTTGCCGACCAATCCCAGTGTGGTGCGGACGATGTTCTGTCCCCGGTCCAGCCCGTCGCGGTAAGCCTTGGTCATGGCCTCCGCCTCGTCCTTGCCGATGGCGCCCTCCTCGGCGAGCTTGCGGCCGTAAAGCTGGAACGTGGTCGGGTGTTTCTTGATCGCCTCGTACATCATCGGCGACGTCACGCTCGGCTCGTCGGCCTCGTTGTGGCCCAGGCGGCGGTAGCAGCAGATGTCGAGGATGACGTCCTTGTGGAATTCGTTGCGGAAATCCATCGCCAGCTTGGTGACGAACACCACGGCTTCCGGATCGTCGCCGTTGACGTGGAATACCGGCGCTTCGACCATCTTGGCGAGGTCGGTGCAATAACGGCTGGTGCGCGACTCGTGCAACGGTCGCGCCTCGATCGGGTTGGGCGTGGTAAAGCCGATCTGGTTGTTGACGATCAGGTGCACCGTGCCGCCAGTGCCGTAGCCCTTGGCCTGCGACAGCTGGATGGTCTCCATGACCACGCCCTGCCCGGCGAACGCGGCGTCGCCGTGGATCACCACCGGCACGACCTTCTGGCCCGTTTCGTCGCCGCGTCGTGTCTGGCGCGCCTTGACCGAGCCCTCGACGACCGGATTCACGATCTCGAGATGAGACGGGTTGAATGCGAGCACCAGGTGCAGGCGCTTGCCCGCCATCTCGACGTCGGTCGAAAAACCCATGTGGTACTTCACGTCGCCACCGGAGGTCGCGGGGTCGATGGCGTATCGGCCCTCGAACTCGTCGAACAGGTCCTTCGGCGACTTGCCGAGTATGTTGACCAGCACGTTGAGGCGGCCGCGGTGGGCCATGCCGATGACCATTTCCTCGACGTCGCGCTCCGCGCAGGATCGCAGGACCTGGTCGAGCGCCGGGATCAACGAGTCGCCGCCCTCGAGCGAGAACCGTTTCTGGCCGACGTAACGATTGTGCAGGTAGCGTTCGAGTCCTTCGGCCGCGGCCAGCAGGCGCAGCGTGTCGCGCTTCTGTTCCGGGTTCAGGCGCGGCTGGAACACCGGCACTTCGAGCCGGTTCTGGATCCAGCGCTTCTCGGCCGTCTCCGTGATGTGCATGTACTCGGCACCGATGGTGTCGGTGTACACGCACCTGACGATGCGCACGATTTCGCGCAGCGGCAGGTCGCCAACGCCGGCCAGCGTGCCGGTGTTGAAGGTAGTGCCGAGGTCGGCCTCGGTGAGGCCGTGGTGCTCGAGCTCGAGGTCGGGAATCTTCTGCGGCGGCGCAAGGCCCAGCGGGTCGAGCCGCGCGGCCTGGTGGCCGCGCACTCGGTAGTAGTTGATCAGGCGCAACACCGCAGCTTGCTTCTCCACCGCCTCGGCCGACAGGCCGCCGGTGACCGCGGCTCGCGGCTGCTGCGCGAGCTTCACGAAGCGCGCCACGATGGCGCTGTGGGTGACTTCGCGCGGCGCGTTCTGGTCCTGCACGTTGCGGAAATACGCGCGCCACGATTCGTCGACCGACAGCGGGTCGTCGAGGAACTGCTCGTACAGCGACTCCACCAGCGGCGCGTTGGACCCGCTGATCGATGACGATTCGATGTAGCTTTTGTACTTGCTCCCCGTCATGACGTCCCCTCGTTTACGGCTTCTTGACCAGCTTGACCGGTGAGTGCCCTTGCTGGCCGCTCACGTCCAGCGTCTCGAGGTAGGCGCGGAACTCGGTGCCGACCTCCGGGTGCTTCAAGGCAAACTCGACGTTCGCCTTGAGGTAGCCAAGCTTGCTGCCGCAGTCATAGCGGATGCCCTCGAACTCGTGCGCCAGCACGGTCTGCTCCTGGATGAGCTGGCTGATGGCATCGGTCAGCTGGATCTCGTTGCCACTGCCGCGCTGCGTGTTTTCGAGCAGGCGGAAGATGCGCGGCGTCAGGATGTAGCGGCCGACCACCGCGATGTTCGACGGCGCGTCCTCTTTCTTCGGCTTCTCGACGATGCGGCGAATCTCGCCGAGGCCCGGCCGGATCTGCTGGGTCTCGACGATGCCGTACGAGCTCACCTGCTCGCGCGGCACGCGCTCGCAGGCGAGCACCGATGCGCCGTGCTCCTGGTAGATCGCCTGCATCTGCGACAGGCAGGACTTGCGGCCGCCGTCGATCAGGTCATCGGCGAGCAGCACCGCGAAATCCTCGTCGCCGACCGCCGGCTGCGCGCACAAGACGGCGTGCCCCAGGCCCAGCGCCTCGGCCTGGCGGATGAACACGCAGGTCACGCCGGGCGGCAGCACGTCTTGCACGATCCGCAGAAGCTCCTCCTTGCCCTTCTGCGCGAGCTCGGTCTCGAGCTCATAGGCCTTGTCGAAGTGGTCCATGATCGAGTTCTTGCTGCGGCCCGTGATGAACACGAGTTCCTGTGCGCCGGCGCTGATGGCCTCAGCGACGGCGTACTGGATTAGCGGCTTGTCCACGACCGGCAGCATTTCCTTGGGGCTCGCCTTGGTCGCCGGCAGGAAGCGGGTGCCAAGACCGGCTACCGGAAAGACCGCCTTGCGGATGCGCATGCTCTGCACTCAGGAATCGTTGCTAACAGTTTAATCCTTAACGAGTTCCTGCGCCGTCAGCGCAGGCGACCGGTCAGGTGGGTCTTGCCACCGTCACGGCCGAGCAGCGCGAAGGTGTAACCATCGCCCTCCCGGCCATGGCGCATCGCGGCGCGGGCCGGCAAAAATAACGGCAGCTTGAATTGCACCTCGAGTTCGCTCGGCGCGCGGCCGAGGCTGTTTTGCAGCATCGATGCGCAACGCGCCATCGACCACATGCCATGCGCGATGTGGCGGTCGAAGCCAAGCAGCTTCGCGGTCAGCGGGTAGAGATGGATGGGATTCATGTCGCCCGCGATGCGGCCGTAGCGGCGGCCGATGTCCTCCGGCGCGTCGAGTTGCTTGTAGTCGCCGAGGCGCGTGTCCGGTGCCGGCGCGGGGCCTTTCTTCTTCGAAGACTTTTTTCCGCGGTGCAGGACCGTGGCCACGGCGACCCAAGGCTGCTGGCCCTGCGCGTCCGTCAACGTGGTCTGCAGGTCGAACTCGAGGCCCTTGTCCGACACGCGGTCGCCGACCAGCGCGACTTGCACGCCGAACACTTCGTCCTCGCGCAGCTCGCGCTCCTGGACGATGCGGTTCTTCAAGTGCACGAGTCCGATCAACGGCAACGGAAACTGCCGCTGGGTCAGCAGGTGCATCTGCAGGTGGATGGCATGCACTTGCGGGTACGGGATCGGTACGGTGCCGTTGTCCTGCGCGAAGCCGCAAATGGCGCGGTAGGCGGCGAGGTTTTTCGCGTCGAAGGTGGATTTCTCGAGGCTCACGGACAGGCGCGGCAAGGCGACCCCGGGTTTGGGCTTGCGTCGCAGGGTGCCGAAGGCCTTCAGCGACAACGGGCCCGGGGCGGGCATCTGGTCGAGGACGAGATTCATGGGCAACGCACCCGCAGGAATGGGGACGCGAATCTACTCCAAAACCGCCGGCGGCTTCAGCCCCAACTTAAAACAGATAGGCGAGCGAGAGAGCCAGGGACTCGAGCGGAAATTCAGACCCGAAGATTGAATTCGTCTCCGTGCGGCCGTAGCTGACCCCAACTCGCAGTGGCGAGAGTCCCAGATACTCCAGGCGTGCTGAGTAAATAGGGCTCCTATCGCGGATCGAGTCCGTGACCCCGTCGGGTCCAGTGATCTGGGTGGTGCCGGCGACGACATTCCCCGCCTTGTAATTCAGCACGCCTAACGATAGGACCAGGTTGAGCTGACTTGAGATTGGCACGCGCCCGAGCACGCTCAGGTCCGTTCCCTCGACGCTCACAGTCGTCGTCACCGGTCCTGCTGCCCACAGCGAGCCACTGCCATCCGACTGCGAATCGAACCTGGCTTCGCCGTAGTCGGCGTGGCCCAGCTCTATCCCGAAATACTGCAGGAAACCCACACCTACAAACACGCGATAGCCGATATCGGCCTCGTCCTCTCGGGTCGTGGTCAGGGAGCCGTCGTCGAGCGAGGGGTCCCCGAACCGGTCGTACATGACTGCGGCACCCGCATCCCACTGGGCATTCCAGTTCAAGTGCGAGTGCTCGTCGCAGTCGGCGCCAGCCGCGCCTGTCGTGAACAGCGCGAGTGCCGCCAGGACTGCCCGAATCGTTTTCATGTGCCCCCCATTGCGCATATCTTGTGCTGCGAGCCTGCGCACCTCAAGAGCGGCGGCGATCAATGAGCACGCGGACCGTCTTGCTGGCATCGGACCGTTCGACTTCCACACTGCCTTCCAGGTCCCCAGGCTGCGGCGTCGCGCTGCCCGCGCGTGAAATGCGCGCTACCACGCGCCAGCGCGATACTGACGACATCTTGCGGGTCGGCGTCATGGCGTCCTCGTCGTCGAGCGTGGCTTGTACCGGCCACGGGCCCGCGGCGCGGCGCTCGACCGCGAGCGGCATCGGCGGGCCGGCCGGGTCCTGCGCGAACACGAACAGCACGGCTTCCGGCGAGGCTTCCGCCGCGAGTTCCGGTGCGACGCTCACTTCGACGCGCAGCGCCGTAGCGCCCGTAGCCGCGGGCGACTTCGCCTTCGCAACCGGCGCCGGCACCCCCGCCCGCTCCCGCAACTGTGCCAGTGCATGCTGAAGCGCGGTTTGCATGTCGTTCCCGAGCGGCTGCGCGGCCAGTCGCTCCCACAGCGCGATCGCGGCGCGGTCTTCGCCCGCCTGAGCAGCGGAGATGCCGGCGTACCACAGCGCCTTCGAATGCTCGGGCGCGATCGTCAGCGCCGCGGCGAAGCGCTTCGCCGGCTCGCCTTCCATGCGGCGTTCCTGCGAATACGCCAGCGCCTCGCCCTCCTCGACCAGCAGGTCCGGGTCCTGGCCGGACTTGAGGTTGCTTGCACGGCCGAAGGCCTCGGCGGCTTCGGGCCAGCTGCCGCGGCCCGCGAGGCTGCGGCCGAGCCAGGCCCAGGCATCGGCGTCGTCGGGCGAGTCGGCGAGCTGCGCGCGCAGCTTGGCGATCATCTGATCCACGGCCTGCGCGCGCGCGGCGTCGGGGTCGGTGCGCGACAGCTCGACCAGCGCCTGCGTGCGCCAGCTGCCGGCAAATCCATACCACGCGGTTGCGAAGGCGAGCAGCGCCACGCTCGCCATGACGAGTGGCATCGACGAACGCGCGGCTTGCTCCAGCGCCGGCTCGACGAGGTCGGCGTCCTGCACCAGGCGCGCGGCCAGCTCGTCGCGCGCGGCCTGCAGTGTGTCGGCGTTGAGGATGCCGCCGGCGACGTCAGCCTCCACTTCCTGGAGCCGGCCGCGATATGCGGCAACGTTGGCAGCGCGGCGTTTGAGGCCCGGGCGATCGGCGAAGCGCGGCCACCACCACGGCAGCGCGAGTGCCGCGATGGCCGCGAGCGTCACCAGCGCGCCGATGAGCCAGGTCACGGACGCTGCTCGTCGAGCAATCGCTGCACCGCCGCGGGATCCGCGCCGGGGGCGACGGGCGCGCCGCGCGAGCGACGAATGAACCCGAACGCCACGGCGCCGACACCGAGCAGCAGCGCGAACGGCCCGAGCCACAGCAGCAAGGTGCGCGCCTTGAACGGCGGGCGATAGAGCACGAAATCGCCGTAACGCGCCGTCACGAAGTCGGCGATGTCGGCGTCGGTCTTGCCGGCGATGATCTGCTTGCGCACTTCGTCGCGCAGGTCGGCGGCGAGCGGCGCGTTGGACTCGGCGATGGTCTGGTTCTGGCACACGAGGCAGCGCAGCTCGTCGATCAGGCGCCGGTAGCGAACCTCGTCGGCCGCCGACATTTCCTGCGCGAGCGTCGCCGGGGCCAGCAGCGCCAGCGCGAGCAGCAGCGCGGCGCGCCTCACGGCTGGACCTTCAGCAGCGGCGCAAGCTCCGCGTCCCAGACGGCTCGCGTCAGCGGCCCGATGTGCTTGTGGCGAATCACGCCGCTGGCATCGATGAGGAAAGTTTCCGGCACGCCGTAGACACCCCAGTCGAGCCCGGCGCGCCCCGCTTCATCGCGCGCGATGCGCCTGAACGGGTTGCCGTGGCGTGCGAGCCACTGGCTGGCGGCGTCGGGTGCGTCCTTGTAGTCGATGCCGATGATCGTCACGCCCTGGCGCGAAAGGTCCATCAGTAGCGGATGCTCCTGCAGGCACGGCGTGCACCAGCTTGCCCAGAAGTTGACCAGCAGTGGGCCGCGCAATTCGCTCGCGCTCAGCGTGGTGCCGTCAAGCGTCGGCAGCGTGAAGGCGGGCGCAGGTTGGCCGATCAATGGCGAGGGGATCTTGCTCGGATCGCGCGTGAGGCCGATCGCGAACAGCGCGACCAGCACCGCGAGCAGCGCGGCCGGGATGGCGTAGCGCATGGCTTACGCGGGCGCCGAGGCGGAGGGATCCGGCGCGCGCGCCGCGGCTTGCGCCAGGCGGTAGCGCCGGTCGCTCATGGCGAGCAGCCCGCCGAGGAACGCGAGCACGCCGCCGAGCCAGACCAGCCGCATCGTCGGCCGGTAGTACAGCCGCACGCTCCAGTCGCCGTTGTTGAACGGCTCGCCGAGCGCGACATAAAGGTCGCGCAGCAGCGTGTGGTCCACGGCCGCCTCGGTCATGACATTGCGCTGCGCGCGATACAGCCGCTTCTCGGGCTGCAGCACAGCGAGGCGCTGGCCGTCCTTCGAGACTTCGATCGTGCCGACGTCGGCGTCGTAGTTCGGGCCTGGCAGCCCGCGCACCTCGATCAGGCGATAGGTATACGCACCGAGCGCAGCTTCCTGGCCGGGCGCGAGGCGCACGTCGCGCTCGGCGCCGAACGTGGAGACGTGGGTTACGCCGAGCACGAACACGCCGATGCCGAAGTGCGCCAGCGACATGCCCCAGACGCCGCGCGGAATCGATGCGAGGCCTTGTGCGAGCACGCGGTGCGATCGCGCGCGGCGCAACAGCTCCTGCCCCGCCGTCGCCATCGCCCAGGTCGCGAGCAGCGTGCCGGCGACCGCGACCAGCGTGTTGCGTCCCTGCAGCAGGAACGGCAGGCCGATTGCGCAGACGACCGCGAAGGCTGCCGGCCCGCGCATGAGTCGCAGCACGTCGCGGCCGCGGCTGTTCTTCCACGGCACGCAGGCCGCCAGCCCGATCAACACCGCGAGCGGCGCGGTCAGCGGCACGAACACAGCATTGAAATACGGCGGGCCGACCGAGAGCTTGCCCAGGTTCAGCGCCTCGATCGCGAGCGGATACAGCGTGCCGAGCAGCACGGCGGCGGCGGCGCTGACCAGGAACACGTTGTTGAACAGCAGCAGCCCCTCGCGCGACAGGAACTGCAGCTCGCCCGTCGTCACGAAGATGCGCGCGCGCCAGGCGTACAGCCCGAGCGCCGAGCCGATGACGACGGTGAGGAACGCGAGGATGAACACGCCCCGCGCCGGATCGGTCGCGAACGCGTGCACCGACACCAGGACCCCCGAGCGCACCAGGAACGTGCCGAGCAGCGACAGCGCGAAGGCCAGCAGCGCCAGCAGCACGGTCCAGCTCTTGAGCAGGCCGCGCTTCTCGGTGACCGCGAGCGAGTGGATCAGCGCAGTGCCGACCAGCCAGGGCATGAACGAGGCATTTTCGACCGGATCCCAGAACCACCAGCCGCCCCAGCCGAGCTCGTGGTAAGCCCACCACGAGCCGAGCGTGATGCCGAGCGTCAGGAACATCCACGCCGCGGTGGTCCACGGCCGCGTCCAGCGCGCCCAGGCGGTGTCGAGCTTGCCGGACAGCAGCGCCGCGATGGCAAATGCGAAGGCAACCGAAAACCCGACGTAACCCATGTACAGCATCGGCGGGTGGATGATCATCCCGGGATCCTGCAGCAGCGGGTTGAGGTCCCTGCCCTCGAGCGGCACCGGGAAATGCCGGTCGAACGGGTTCGACGTCGTCAGCATGAACAGCAGGAAGCCGACGCCGATCGCGCCGAGCACGGCGAGCACCAGCGCGGTGATGTAATCGGGCAGATTCCGGTTGAACAAGCTCACCGCGAAGGTCCAGCCCGACAGCATCAGCATCCACAGCAGCAGCGAACCCTCGTGGCCGCCCCAGACGGCGGTGAGCCGGTACATCAGCGGCAGGTCGGTGTGGCTGTTCGCGGCGACGTAGGCGACCGAGAAATCACCGTTGACGAAGCAAAGGCTCAGGCACACATAGGCCAGCGCCACCAGCGCGAACTGCGTCAGCGCACCGGAGCGCCCGGCCGCGAGCGCGCGCGCATCGCCACGGCGCCAGCCGTACAACGGCAACAGCGCCTGCAGCGCGGAAACGCCGAGCGCCAAGATCAGCGCAAAGTGACCGAGCTCGGCGATCACGAGATATTTCTCCCTCTCCCCGCTCGCGGGGAGAGGGCCGGGGTGAGGGGCCTGAACTGCCCGCAAGCATGGCCCTGCGGCGTCTGCAGCGACTTCGCCACCTGCGGCGGCATGTAGTTTTCGTCGTGCTTGGCCAGCACTTCGCTCGCGACGAACACGCCATCACCGTCCATCGCGCCGGTCGCGACGATGCCCTGACCCTCGCGGAACAGGTCCGGCAGGATGCCTTCATAGCGCACCGCGACCTTGTGCTCGCAGTCGGCCATGGTGAAGCGCACCACCAGGCCCTCGCCGCGCTGCAGCGAGCCGCGCTCGACCAGCCCTCCGAGCCGCAGGCTCGCCCCGGGTTTCATGGGTGCGGCGACGAGGTCAGTCGGCGTGTAGAACGCCATGAGATTCTTGCGGAACGCGGTCAACGTGAGCGCTGCGGCCACCCCAATGCCGAGCGCGAGCAGGGCGACACCGAACATGCGTTGCTGGCGGCGCGTCATGGCTGCTGCGCCTTCAGGCGCTTGAGCAGTGCGCGGCGCGCGAGCGCCGGCGAGGCAAGGTTCCAGGCCAGCACCGCGAGGCAGGCGCCGTAGCTGCCCCACACATACAAGGCGTACCCGCCCATGTTCCAGAAGTCGTTCATGCGATGGCGTCCCGCGCCCACGGATTGCCGCGCTCGCGCCACAGCAGTTCGTTGCGCAGCCGCTGCGCAATCACGAGGCCGCTGAAGCAAGCGAGCCCCGCCATCGCGGCGAGCAGTGGCCACAGCATCGCGCTGTCGATGCTCGAGCCGCCGAGCTTCAGCGTCGGGCCCTGGTGCAGCGTGTTCCACCATGCCACCGAGTACTTCACGATCACGGCATTGATCGCGCCGACGATGGCAAGCAGGCTGCACGCGCGCGCGGCGGCGCGCGGGTCGGCAATGGCCTGGTTCAGCGCGATGACGCCCCAGTACATGAACAGCAGCACCAGCTCGGACACGAGCCGCGCGTCGTGCCAGCTCCAGTAAGCGCCCCACATCGGTTTGCCCCAGAGCATGCCGGTGACCAGCGTCAACGTGGTGAGGCTCGCGCCGACCGGGGCCGCGCAGATCACGAAGACTTCCGCGAGCTTGATGCGCCACACGAGCGCGATGACGCCGGCAAATGCCATCGCCCAGATCAGCAGGATCGATAAGGCAGCGGCCGGCACATGCACGAAGATGATCCGGTAGCCATCGCCCTGCTGGTAATCGGCCGGCGCGAGAATCAGGCCACCGAGGAAGCCGTAGCCGAGCAGCACCACGCTCGCGAGCCCCAGCCACGGCTGACACGCGCCGGCGACGCCGTAGGCGACCGGCGGCGAGGACAGTCGATGGAGCCAGTGGGGAATCAGTTTCATCAGTCGAGGGCGTTCTTGAGCGCCACCGCCGCGGCGAGCGGAACGCCGCAGGCACACAGCACGAGGATCGCGCCGAGAAAGTATAAGGGAGCGTCCGCGGGCAAGCCGCTTTGCGCGGCGCGTACCGCGCCGGCGCCGAAGATCACCGAGGGCGCGACGAGCGGCAGCACCAGCACCGGCAGCAACACGCCGCTGCGCGGCAGGCCGACGATCAGCGCCGAGCAGAAGCCCGCGGTGAGCACCAGCGTCGGCAGTCCGAGCAGCAGGCTCAGGAGCAGCACGCCGATTACCTGCGCTTCCATCCCGAGGCCCAGCGCCAGCAGCGGCGCCAGCAGCGTAAGCGGCAAGCCGATCACCAGCCATTGCGCGAACAGCTTGCCACCGACCAGCAGGCTTACCGCTTGCGAGGACAGGAACATCTGCTCGAGCGTGCCGTCCTCGCGGTCGCCCCGGAACACGCGGTCGAGCGACAGCAGCGCCGCGAGCAGCGCGCCGACCCACAGGATCGACGGCGCCGCGACCTTCAGCCACGGCGCGCTGGGCGCTGCGCCGAGCGCGAACAGGGTCGCAACCACCGCGTAGAACACGAGCGGCTGCGCCCATTCCGAGCGCCGTCGCAGGGCGAGCTTGAGCTCGCGCGCGATCACTGCGCCAACAGCGCTCACGCCAGTTCCCAGTGACGCAGGCCGGCCAGGGTCGCCGGCAGCGCCTGGTGGCTGGTGACGATCGCCGCGCCGCCCTGCTGCTGGTGCGCGGCAAGCAGCCCTAGCCAGTGGCGCACGCCGGAATCGTCGAGGGCGCTGAGCGGCTCGTCGAGGAACCACAGCGGGCGGCGCACCACCGCAAGACGTGCCAGCGCGGCGCGGCGCTGCTGGCCGGCAGACAACTGGCGGCTTGGCTGGTCGGCGACACGGGTCAGGTCGAACTCGCGCAGCGCGCCGCGGATGCCGTCGCCCGGCACACCTTGCAGCTCGCACCAGAACGACAGGTTCTCGAATGGCGTCAGCGCGCCGTTCAGCGCATTGCGATGGCCGATCCAGTGGATTTGCGTGGCTTCATCCGGTCCTTTCACGGCGCCTGACTCGGGTTCGCGCAGGCCGGCGAAAACCTCAAGCAAGGACGTCTTGCCGACGCCATTGGCACCGCGGATGTGGAGGATCTCGCCGGGGAGCACCGCGCCGGTCAGGCCCTGCAGCAGCACGCGGTCGCCCCGCGCCACCGATACGGCGGCGAAGGTCAGCAGTGGCTCGGCCAGTTGGCCCGTCAAGCGCATCTCCCTACGTACATCCAAATGGTGCCCGGGGCTGGACTTGAACCAGCACGGCCTAAGGCCGAGGGATTTTCGTACCGCTATGGTTTTCACCACCCCGGAAACTCATCCGGGTTTGCAGTCTGGACTTTATCTTCACCGTGTCGCCAAACCGGCGAGTTAGGTGGCGCCTGTCAAGTCTCTACACTTTCCTGCACATCGCAGGCTTAGCTCGGTATTGGCACCCGCGCAACGACGCAGAAGCGTCCACCGAATTTAAGCGCATTCAGACCGGCGGTTTCCCGGCGGCTGCTCAATATTTAAGTCCCTTGCGTCTACCGATTTCGCCACCCGGGCTCGGGTGCGAGCGAATTTTAGCGGGTAATGCGGCGAAGGGGCCGGGGCATAATGGCCGCAGCCTGCATTCGGGGGAGCCTGCAGATGATGCGTCGCGCCGCGCTGTGCCTTGCCGCCATCCTGTCCACGAATACCGCCCTCGCCCGGCCGCCCGCCGACGTCGACGCCGCGCGGCTGTACGCCGCCGACAGCGAGCCGGGCAACTGGATGAGCACCGGCCGTACCTACGATGAGCAGCGTTACAGCCCGCTCGCGCTGATCAACGAGCGCAACGTCGGCCAGCTCGGACTGGCCTGGACGCATCGCCTGGATCTGGACTTCGGTGTGCAGGCCACGCCGATCGTCGTCGACGGGACGATGTACACGACCAGCGCCTTCAGCGTGGTGTACGCGCTCGATGCGCGCAGCGGCAAGCTGAAATGGAAGTTCGACCCGAAGGTCCCGCTCGACAAGGCGCGTGACGCCTGCTGCGGCCCGGGCAATCGCGGCGTGGCGGTGTGGCAGGGGCGCGTTTACGTTGGCGCTTTCGACGGCCGCCTGATTGCGCTAGACGCCGCCACCGGCACGCCGGCCTGGTCGGTGGATACCGTGATCGACCACGCGCGCAGCTACACCATCACCGGCGCGCCGCGCATCGTGAAGGGCAAGGTCATCATCGGCAACGGCGGCGCCGACCTGGGCGTGCGCGGCTATGTCACCGCCTATGACGCCGCGACGGGCAGACAGGCCTGGCGCGTGTTCACCGTTCCAGGCGACCCGAAGCTGCCGCCCGAGAACAAGATGATGCAGATGGCGCTGCCGACCTGGTCGGGCGATAGCTGGTGGGTACAGGGCGGCGGCGGCACGGCGTGGGACTCGATGGCTTTCGATCCCGACCTCGACCTGCTCTACATCGGCACCGGCAACGGCTCGATGTGGAGCCGGCAGGTCCGCAGCCAGGGCAAGGGTGACAACCTGTTCCTGTCGTCGATCCTGGCGCTGCGGCCCGACAGCGGCGAGTACGTCTGGCACTACCAGACCACGCCGGGCGACACCTGGGACTACACCGCAACCCAGCACATGATCCTGGCGAACCTGCACGTCGGTGGACGCATGCGCAAGGTCATCATGCAGGCGCCCAAGAACGCTTTCTTCTACGTGCTGGACCGCGCCACCGGCGAACTGCTGTCGGCCGAGAAGTACATGCCTTCGAACTGGGCCTCGCGCGTGGACATGAAAACCGGCCGGCCCATCGAGAACCCCGAGGCCGACTGGACCAGGGAGGCTCGGCTGATCCAGCCCGGCCCGCTCGGCGCGCACAACTGGCAGCCGATGTCGTTCAACCCGAAGACGGGGCTGGTCTACATTCCGGCGCAGGAAAACGCCGCGCTGATGGTGCCGGACAACGCCGCGAAGTACCTGTTCCGCGGCATCTTCAACACCGGCTCCAAGGCCTTCGTGATGCCCGAGACGCCGGCTGAGATCAAGGCCGCGGCCGAAACCTTCAAGGGACATCTCGTCGCGTGGGATCCGGTTGCGCAGAAAGCGGTGTGGACCCAGGCCTATCCCACGATCTGGAACGGCGGCACCTTGAGCACCGGCGGCAACCTTGTGTTCCAGGGCACAGCCGACGGCCGCGTCGTCGCCTATGCCGCTGACCTCGGCACAAAACTTTGGGAATCGCCGACCAACTCGGGCGTGATGGCGGCGCCGGTGACGTTCACCGTGCAGGGCGAGCAATACGTGACCTTCAATGCCGGGTTCGGCAACGCCTTCCCGCTGGTGCTCGGTGCGATGGCACAAGAGAAGGCCAAGACGCTACCCGAGGCGCGCATCCTCACCTACAAGCTCGGCGGCAAGGCCGTGCTGCCCAGGCCGCAACGCAAGCCCGCGCCAGTGCCCGAACCGCCACCGGTCACGGCGCCGCCAGAGGTGATCGCGGTCGGACGCGAGTTGTTCAACGGCGTGTGCGCGACCTGCCACGGCCTCGCCGCGATCGCCGGCGGCCCGGTGCCCGACCTGCGCTACCTGACGGCGGCGAAGCACAAGATGTTCGCGCCCATCGTGGCCGGCGCGCTGTCGAGCCGCGGCATGCCTTCGTTTTCCGACGTGTTGCCACCGGACGCGGTGCAAGCCATCCACCAGTACGTGATCCAGCGCTCGCACGACCTCAAGCAGGAGCTTCAGGCGCAGGCCTTGGTGAAGTGATGGAGGCTCGGGCCGGAATTGAACCGACGTACGGGGATTTGCAGTCCCCTGCATAACCACTCTGCCACCGAGCCCCAGTGCCGTGACGCCCCTCTAAAACCAAAAAACCCCGCATAGGCGAGGTCTTTGGCCAGATCTGGAGCGGGAAACGAGATTCGAACTCGCGACCTCAACCTTGGCAAGGTTGCGCTCTACCAACTGAGCTACTCCCGCGTAGGGGCGCCATTCTAAGGCCGGACGCGGCCCTGTCAAACGATTCTTCCGCGCCTCAAGCCGACTCGCGCATCAGCGGCCAGGCGGCGCGCAGGTAGACCGCCATCGAATACAGCGTCAGCAGCGCCGCGATGGCCAGCAGCCAGTAGCCCATCGCGTACCACGGCAGGCCCCAGGTCGGGATTTCCCAGATCATCATGCCGATCGCGGTCATCTGGAACGCGGTCTTGACCTTGCCGATCCAGCTGACCGAGACGTTGGCGCGGCTGCCGAGCTCCGCCATCCACTCGCGCAGCGCCGACACCGTGATCTCGCGGCCAATGATCACCGCAACCATCGCTGCCAGCAGGCCTTTCAGCGCAACGCTGGTCGCAACGGGCACCGCGTGCAGCAGGCAGACCAGACAGACAGCGACCATGAGCTTGTCCGCGACCGGGTCGAGGAACGCGCCGAACTTGCTGGTCTGGTTCCACTTGCGCGCGAGGTAACCGTCGAGCCAGTCCGTGATGCACGCCGTGCCGTACAGCACGCAGGCCCACTGCCGCGCGTGCTCGAAAGGCAGGTAGAACAGCGCCAGCACCGCCGGGATCGCGAGTACGCGGCCGACGGTCAGGGCCAGGGGCAGGTTCCACTTCATGAGCGCATCTTACGTAGTCGCTTCTGTAGGAGGGCCCTGTCGGCCCGATGTCGGTGGCACAACATCGGGGCCAGGGCCCCTCCCACAGAAGAGTGTCAATGGAAATGGGCGTAGATGCGCTCGGCCAGGGCGCGGTTGATGCCGGTCACGCGCAGCAAATCGTCGATGCCGGCTCGCTTGACCTGCCCCAGCCCGCCAAGCTCGCGCAGCAGCGAGCGCCGCCGCGATGGGCCCAGTCCTTCGATCGCCTCCAGCGCCGAGGTCACACGCGCCTTGTCACGCCGGCCGCGATGGCCGGTGATCGCGAAGCGGTGCGCCTCGTCGCGCAGTCGCTGGATCAAATGCAGGCCCGGCGAGTCGGCCGGCAGCACGATCGATGCTTCCTGCTCGGGCACGAACAGTTGCTCGCGGCCCGGCCGGCGGCCCTCGCCCTTCGCCACTGCCACCACGCGCAGCGCCGGAAACTCGAGCTCCGCCAGCGCCTCGAGCGCCGCCCCAAGTTGGCCCTTGCCGCCGTCGATGAACAACACATCCGGCGCCGGCACTTCGCCGCTTTTCACTCGAGCGAAGCGCCGGCCGATGGCCTGTCGGATTGCGCCGTAGTCATCGCCCGGCTGCACGCCGGCGATGTTGAAGCGGCGGTACGCGGATTTGAGCGGCCCGTCGGCGTTGAAGACGACGCATGACGCAACGGTGCCTTCGCCTTGCGTGTGGCTGATGTCGAAGCACTCCATGCGCTGCGGCGGGCCGTCGAGCGAAAGCACGCGCTGCAACTCGTCGAGCCGCGCGCGCATCGTCGCATTCGCGGCCAGGTGTGCCGACAGGGCCTGATCGGCGGTGAGCTGCGCCATCTCGAGGAGCCGCACCTTGGCGCCGCGCTGGGGCGTGTAGATCTCGACCTTGCGTCCCGCGCGCCCGGAAAAACCCTGCTCGAGCCAGGCCGCCTCGTCGGGGGCCTGCGGCACCAGCACCTCGGCGGGCGGCTTTCGTTCCAGGTAGTACTGACCGAGGAAGTCCGCGAGCAGCGGCCCGGGCTCGACGTCGGTGGCGTGCGCGGGAAAGAAGCTGCGATGGCCGAGGTTGTGGCCGTCGCGCACGCTGAGCACCGTCACGCAGGTGCAGGCCGAGTGCGTGGCCACCGCGATGACGTCGGCATCACGCACGTCGGGGGCGATGATGCGGTCGGATTGCAGCCGCCGCAGCGCCCCGATCTGGTCGCGGTTGCGTGCGGCAAGCTCGTAGTCCTGCGCCGCGGAAGCGCGTTCCATCGCCGCCGACAGCTCGGTCGCCAGTTCCTCGCCCTTGCCCTCGAGCAGGCGCCGCGCATTGGCGAGGTCGCGCGCGTAATCCTCCTCGCTTACCAGCCGGACGCAGGGCGCGGAGCAGCGGTTGATCTGGTGTTGCAGGCAGGGTCGCGTGCGATGCGCAAAGAAGGAATCGGAACAGGGCCGCAACCGGAACAGTTTTTGCAATGACAGCAGCGTCTCGCGCACCGCCGCGGCGCTTGGGTACGGCCCGAAGTAACGATGCGGCGCCGCGCGCGAGCCGCGATGAAACGTGATGCGCGGATACGGGTGGTCTCCCGCGATCATCAGGTACGGGTAGCTCTTGTCGTCGCGCAGCGTGACGTTGTAGCGCGGCGCGAACTGCTTGATGAGGTTGGCCTCCAGCACCAGCGCCTCGTCCTCGGTATGCGTGACCGTGACCTCGATGCGCGCGATCTGGTTGACCATCGCCTCGATGCGCGGCGAGCCGGACGCCCGGAGGAAATACTGCGCCACGCGCTTCTTGAGGTTGCGCGCCTTGCCCACGTACAGCAGCTCGTCCTCGGCGCCGTACATGCGGTACACGCCGGGTTGCGTGGTGAGCTGCTGGAGGAAGCTGCGCGAGTCGAACGTCACGGGCCTTGGCAGCGCGGCGCCGAATCCTAGATCGGGCTGAAGATATGCGTGACCAGGTCGGCGTCGCCGACCTTGGCCGGGTCGCTGACGTACTGCTCCCACACTGCGCCGGTGGACCGCTCGCCGGTGGCGACGAGGTAGGCCTGCAGCTGCGCGCGCGCGCCGGGAAGGCCGGTGTACGGCCCCTTGTACTCGGCGCGCATGGCCGGGCCGCCGGCCAGTTTTTCGATCCGGATCGCACCAGCGGGTGCTGCATCGGCGCGATCCACCGGGATGGCTGCATCGATCGCCACGGTGCCGCCATCGGTACCGCGATAGATCGCCATCGGCGGCGCCGCCTGCTTCAGGCCCGCCGTGCTCATGTAACCCTGCAATCGGCCATAGGCCACGCCGAGCGACACGCCGATCGCGCTCGGCGTATCGGTGCTGCGGATGGAGGTGATGACCACGATGCTCGCGGGCACCTCGACCTGCTCGAAACTGAGTGTGGACAAGTCGCCCTTGGGCAGCTTGTCGACGTAGGCCTTGAGGCGCGACAGTCCTTTCTCGTAATCCGGGCCCAGCATGGCGTCGGACAGCAAGCCGAAATAACGGCCCATCAGGCTGCTGCCGTAATCGGCGTCGAAGCCCCAGGTGATCCGGGTGCCGGTGCCCTCCGGCACCAGGGTGTAGGTCGCGGTGAAATCACCGGGAAAATCGCCGAAGCCGAGTTTCACCTTGATCAGGCGGTGCGGCGTCGACTCGACGATTTCCTGCGAGCCCTCGCCCACTTCCGCATTGCCAGACCAGCTCATCTTCGAGCCGACGCCGGCGGCCGGGCCTTCCAGCACCGTCTTGGCGTTCGGGTCGATGTCGGCCCACGGCGACCAGGCGTTGAACTGGCGGAAACCATTCAGCACCGTGAACACGTTCGCCGGCGGGGCTTCGATGACGATCGCGCGTTCCACGTGCGCGGTGCGTGGCAAGACGAAACCGATGCCGATCACCACGGCGATCAAGACTGCGATACCAATGATTGGTTTTTTCAACATTCCAGTCAGGCCCGTCCACGAACGGGCCAGAGCCTATCAAAGCTGGACGACGCCCAGAGAGCGCCGGACATCGCCCTCACGCCGATAGCGGGTCGTCAGGCCCTGCAGGCTCGTGCCTTGCTGCCCGGCGCGATCGCCCGGCCGTTGATCCAGGCGACGATGCCCGCGGCTGGCAGCGGCTTGCTCAGGTGGAATCCCTGCACGCTGGTAAATCCCATTTTCTCCAGCAGGACATGGGACTCGGCGGTCTCCATTCCCTCCGCGACCGACTTCAGTCCCAGTTCGCGAGCCAGCAGCGCCGCGGCACCGGCGATCGAGCGGCTGTGCGCATCCGGCAAGTTGAGCACGAATGATTTGTCGAGCTTGATCTCATCGACCGGCAGGCTGTGCAGGTGTGCCAGCGACGCCTGGCCGATGCCGAAATCGTCCAGCGAAATGCGCACGCCGCGCTCGCGCAAGGCACCGAGCGCCTGCATCACCCTTTCCGGCTCGCGCATCGCGGCGCTTTCCGTGATCTCGATCGTCACGCTGCCAGGCGGCACGCCAGCATTCACGATCGCGTGCAGTACTTCGCGCTCGAACGTCGGCTCGCGCAGATCGCTCTGGGTGACATTGATGGACATGCTCAGGTTCAAGCCGCTGTCGCGCCAGCGGCGCGCCTGTTGCAGCGCCTCGCGCAGTACCCAGCGCGTGATGCGGCAGATGAGGCCGATGTTCTCGGCAATCGGGATGAAATCGTCCGGCGGCACCAGGCCGCGGGTCGGATGCCGCCAGCGCACCAGCGCCTCGACGGCTTCGACCGAGCCGGTCGCCAGGTCGAGCTTGGGCTGGTACCACAGCTCCAACTCGTTACGATCAACCGCCTGGCGCAGTTCCGCGGCCAGGACCAGTTGCTGCACGCAGAACGGATCCTGTTCGGCGCTGTAGCGCGAGAAAGATAAATGCCGGTCCTGCGCGTAGTGCAGGGCGACGCTGGCGCGACGAAGCAACTCACTGCCGAGTGCCGCGTCGTCGGGGCACTGCGCCGCGCCCACACAAGGCCGCATCTCCACCGAAATGCCCTGGATCGGGATCGGCTGGGCCAGTTGCACGAGTATCGCGCCGCTGATGCGCGCCAACTCGTGCTCATCGGAGAACCGCGGCAGCAGCACGCCAAACTCGGCCGTCCCCAAACGCGCGCAGGGGACGCCGAGGCCGGCCACCTGCCTGAGTCGGCTGGCGGTCTCGATCAGCAGCCGGTCGCCGCCGTCGGGACCGAGCGCATCGTTGACCTCGCGGAAGTTTGCCAGCGAGACCAGCAGTACCGCTGCGCGGTTGGGGCTGCCAACGACAGAGGCGGTGGCGTCGTCCAGCTTCTTTTTGAAGGCAGCGCGATGGGCCAGCCCGGTGAGCGCGTCCCGTTCGCTGTCGCGAATGGCGGCTTCGTGGGCGGCGTTCAACCTGTCCAATTGGCGGCTGACGCGCACCGAGTGCTCTGCGTCCAGCGCCGCGTCGGAGATTGGCTCGAGACGCATTGCCGGGTTGCGCAAGGCGTCGGCGACCCCCCGCACCAGCGCAGCGGGGCCCTGCGCGCGTGAAACGAACATGTTGGCTCCACAGTTCGCGGCGTGGCGCAGGTCCAGGGTTTCGCCGTAGTGACCGCTCATCAGCACGACCGGCACGGTCCTCAGCGCAAGGTTGCGACGCAGCGCCCGGCACAATAGAAACCCGTCGGTGCCCGGCATCATCACGTCGCTGAGGATGACAGCCGGTGTTTGCAACTCGGCGGCTCGCAATGCCGCGGCCGCGCTCGCCGCGCAGGTCACCCGGTAGCCGGCTCTCTTGAGGTGGATCTCGAGGTTCTTGCGCTGCAGCGGGTTGTCGTCGACCAGCAGCACGAGGGGCGCCCCCTCTTCCGGGACTGCGCTCACGACAGGGTACCGGGGCGCAGTACGCGGTCGACCAGCGCCTGCGCGCGCCGGGCGCTGTCAATCACGTGAGCCAACAGTTCTTTCTGTGGGTCGCTCACTGCCCCGGCTGCGCCGTCGCGAAGCAACTCTGCAAAGCTGGTCACCAGGTACAGGCAGTTGCACAGGTCGTGGGCCTGCAGGGAGTGCGGAGCCGCAAGGGACGGCAGCAGGGTTTGAAGGTTGGACATGGGCGCTTCCTGTGGGACTTGGGTCCTCTATTCCAAGGATCGTGCCGAGCCGGGTCTTGCGCCAAGCCGTTGAATTTATTAATTCCCTTCCAGCGTCCAGACGGATTTTCAGGACGCTGCACCCTGGTTGTTGCGGGCGCGCCATGGCGCTGGCCGGATACGCCGGGGGTTTGCGCGGCTAGGGCGTTCGCGGGGCCCTGACCATTCCTCGCGCCAGGCAGGCTTGCACCCCCTGCAACAGCCGCTGCGGTTCGACCGGCTGCTCGACGAACTCGAATACGCCCAGGCGCCGGGCCTCGTTGCGCTCCTCGTCGCGCACTGCGGTAGTCGAGACGAATAAAAACGGGATCCCGCACAGCGCTGGATCGACCATGGCCTTGCGGCGCAAGTCAAAGCCGCTCCCGTCTGGAAAGTGCAGGTCGGAAATGACCAGGTCGGGAGGCTCGCGCCGCATGCGGACAAGGGCCGCTGGGATGTCGCGCGCGATGACGACGCGGAACGCGGCGCTCAAAATGGCCTGCATCAGCGCCAGGTCGCCCTCGACATCGTCCACGACGAGGATCACCGCGCGCGCTGCCGACTCTGAAGCCTCCAGCACCGAAATCTCGGTGGTCCGATGGTCGGCAAGCGGCGGCCCGCGGCGCAATCTCTGGGCAAGGTAAGCCTCTACTTGCTCAACGAAAGTCTCGGGCTGTACCGGCTTTTCGATGTAGCCCTGGAACCCGGCCGCCAAGGCGCGCTCCCGATCGCCCCGCATGGCGAGCGCCGACACCGCCACCAGCGGCAAGGTGCGCAGGGCCGGATCGTCGCGCAAGGCCGTTGCAATCTCGTAGCCGGACAGGTGCGGTAACTGGATGTCGCAGAGCACGAGGTCCGGCGGCGCACGGCGCACCGCGTCCAGCCCAGACTGGCCATCACCCCAACCCTCCGTGGCGTGGCCCGACGCCGACAGCAAGTAGGTCATCAAACTGAGGTTATGGGCGTTGTCCTCGATGATCACGATGCGGGCCATCGCTACTCCGTATTCAAGGTCAGCGAGAATCGACTGCCGCGACCGAACTCGCTGCTCAATTCCAAAGCGCCGCCGATCAGCCGCGCGAGCCGGCGTGAGAGGTGCAGTCCCAGCCCGGTGCCCTCGCGATGCGTGTCCATCTGCGTGAAGGCCCGGAACAATTTCTCCTGGTCCTCGGGACGGATGCCGATGCCCGTATCGATGACACTGATCTCGACCCGTTTCCCGCCGTCGAGCCGGCGGCAGGCGATGGTCACCGAGCCGCGCTCGGTGAACTTGATGGCGTTGTTACCCAAGTTGAGCACGATCTGCTTCAGGGCACGAACGTCGGTCGAGATTTCAAGATCCTGCGGAACCTGCAGCAGCAACAACAGGCCCTTGCGCTCCGCCATGGGCCGCAGCATGGCAACCACGCCTTCCAGCAGCGCCCGGCACTCCACCGGCTGCGCGTGGAGCATCAGTTGTCCGGCTTCGATGCGGGCGAGGTCAAGCAGGTCGTTGATCAGCGACAGCAGATGGCGGGCGCTGGTCTGGACGATGTTGAGCTGCTCTTCCTGCATGGCGTTCAGTGAGCCCGGCAGTTTCATCAGCAGGGTGCCGGTGAAGCCGATGATCGCGTTGAGGGGAGTGCGCAGCTCGTGGCTCATGTTGGCCAGGAACTCGCTCTTGTGGCGGTCGGCCGCCTCCGCCCGCTCCTTGGCTTCCGACAATTCTGCCGTGCGTTGGTCGACCTTGCGCTCCAGGTTGGCGTTCGCATCCTGCAACGCCAGCTCAGCCTGTTCGCGCTGTGCGATCTGCGCCCGCAGGGCCTGATTCGCCTCCTCGAGGCGCACCTTGGCGGACATGACGTCCTTCATCATGTTCAGGGTCGCGAGTTCGGAGTCCCGCACCTGGGCGGTGCGCTCGCGCACATGCGCCTCGAGTTGATCCTTGTAAAGCGCGATTTCAGCGACCCGCTCGCGCGCATCACCGGCCGCGACCAGCAGTGCCGTTGCCAGCACGAACAAGGTGCAGATGGCCGCGCCGGCGGCGAGCCATGGACCGTCGAGGCTACCGAATCGCGCGGTGTCGCCGTAGCAGATCGTGTCGGGCGCGAACCGGGCCGCTTCCATCCCCGTGTAATGCATGCCGGTGATGGCCACCGCCAGGATGAGCGCACTGATGGTCTTTCGCCACAAGGCCGTACCGACGGTCTCGTTGCGCAGGCTGAACGCAATCCACAGCGCCGCAATCGACGCGGCGACCCCGATGACAATCGATGCCACGAAGTACCCGGTGTCATATCGGATGGCTGGCCGCACTTCCATCGCCAGCATGCCGGTGTAATGCATGGTCGCGATGCCCGTCCCCATCACGAGGCCGGCTACGAGCAGCTGCCGACGCCCTGCCGATTTGCCGCTCACCATGTGCAAGCCGAATCCGGCCGCGGCCACCGCAATCGCCAGTGATAACGCCGTCAGGGTGAAGCTGTACGTGACCCGGATCGGCAAGTGAAATGCCAGCATGCCGGTGTAATGCATGGACCAGATGCCCAGCCCCATCGTCATCGCGCCGATGCACAGCCACAGCCGCGCGGTGGCCGGGCTGCGCGCCACGTAGATCCGGGTGGTCATCTCCAGCGCGGAGAACGAGGCCACCACGGCGATTGCGTACGACAGCGCCACCAGTCCGAGGCTATAGCTTCCGGTCATCGCTCGAGCCGCAAGAAGGACAGGTCGTAAGGTTCGGGCTGCCCGGCTTGCCGCGACAGGGCGTTGATCTCCTTCTTGAGCTCGATCATCTGCAGCTCTCGACCGACGCTCAACTTGTGGAACGTCTCGAGTTCGTCGGCGCGCTTGCGCAGGATTTCTTCGGCCTGCCGGCGCGCGGTGATGTCGTGGATGAACGCCTGGATCAGACCGTCGTCCCGCTGCCGGGCCGAAACCTCGATGATGATGAGCGAGCCGTCCTTGCGCCGCGCGCGCCACTCCTCGCGAATCACCTTGCCGAGCGCCATGCGCGCCACCGCCGCCGCGACCTTCGCCTGTTCCTCCGGCGCTGCCAGCAGGCGGAACTTCATCTCCAGAAGCTCTTCGCGCGTGTAACCGGTAAGGGTGCAGGCGGCCGGATTGACGTCGACATAGCGCCCGCCGGGCTCGCCGACGACGATGGCGTAAAGCGCCAGGTCGAACAACTCGCGGTAGTGGCGTTCGCTGTCGCGCACGGCTTGCTGCGCCTCGCGCCATTCGCTGATGTCCTGGATGATGCCGGCCATGCTGCGCGAACGACCGCTGGCGTCGAGCTGGTGTTCGCCTGCCACCCGGACCCAGCGCACCTTGCCATCCGTGCGCCGGATGCGACACTCGAAGTCCAGCCGGACACGCTCATCGACCGCCCGGTTGAACTTCACGTCGACCGCGGCGCGGTCCTCCGGCAGGACGTGCTCGACGAATCGCTCGTAGGACCAGCTTGGCAGTGGTGCGTCGTAGCCGAACACCTCGTCGTGCCGGGGGGTGCGGCGCGTGCTGGCGTCGACGAGGTCCATCTCCCATCCCCCGGTGTGCGAAAGGTTCAGGGCGAAGTTGAGGCGTTGTTCAGTCAGGCGCAGCTGATCGAGCGAGGCCAGAAGCTCGGCGTTGGTTTCGGCCAGTTTCTTGACGAGGCTGGAGCGGTACTCCTTCATGACCTCCACATCGGCGGCAGGCGCGGGCGGCCGGCCCGCGATGCGCGTTTGCCGCATCGCGTCTTGCAGCGCCGCAACGAGGGCGCCTGCCGTCGCCGGCTTGCGCAGGTATTTGTCGCCGCCGACGTCGAAGCACAGTTTTTCGTCGGCTTCTGAATTGAAGACCGCGCTGAAAAAAATGAACGGCAGGTGCCGCAGGTCCGCGTTTCGGCGGACTTCGCGGCACAGCGCATAACCGTCCATGCGCGGCATCAAGATGTCCGAGATGATCCCATCCACCCGCTCGCGTACGAGCTGCTCCAGGGCCTCGATGCCGTCGCGGGCGCTGATGACCTCGTGGCCTTCGGCACTGAGCTGGGTTTGCAGCAGCCCGACGTTGACGGGATGGTCGTCGACGATGAGGATCTTCATGTCACGAGCCGTCGTCGGTCGCGCGTGCCTTGATACCGTAGCGCTGGATCTTCAAATGCAGGGTCTTGTAATCGGTCTGCAGGGCCTTGGCGGCCGCGCTCTTGTTACCCGCCGTCGCGGCCAGCGCTTGTGTGATCGCGCGCGTCTCCGCCTCGCGCACCGCCGCGTCGGCGATCTCGCGCAGGGTCCGGCCCGTTGCAACCCCGGCCGTGACGCCGGTCGTGACTGAAACCGGCGCCGCGGCGTCGGCGGGACCACCCTGGGTGGTCAGGCGGCGCACCACGCTCGCGGGAACCTCGCGCTCCTGGCACTGCAAAACGGCGAGGCGCACCAGGTTGCGCAGCTCGCGCACATTGCCGGGCCAGCGGTGGTCCCGCAGCGCCCCCAGCGCCTCGCCGGTGAAGCCGACCACCGGGCGGTGAAGTTCGAGCGCGGCCTCCTTCAAGAAGCGACCCGCCAGGTGCGGAACGTCCTCCAACCGCTCGCGCAGCGGCGGCAGTGGAATCGTGTACTGCGCGAGGCGGAAGTACAGGTCTTCCCGGAACGTGCCTTCGCGCACCCGCGCCAGCAAATCGCCGTGCGTGGCGGCCAGGAAGCGCACGTCCACGATTACGGGCTTGCTGCCGCCGACCGGCTTGACCTCGCGGGACTCCATGACGCGCAACAGCTTGGCTTGCAGGGTCAGCGGGAGGTTGCCGATCTCATCGAGGAATAGCGTGCCGCCCTGCGCCAGCTGGAACAGTCCTTCGCGCTTTCGATCGGCGCCGGTGAATGCGCCTTTCTCGTGGCCGAACAGCTCCGATTCCAGCAGTTGCTCGGGAATCGCGCCGCAATCGAGGGCAATCAGCGACTTGTCGCGTCGGCTGCTCGCCGCGTGCAATGCCTGGGCCACCAGTTCCTTGCCGGTGCCGGTCTCCCCCAGGACCAGCACGGTGAAATTCGAGTCGGCCACCTGCCCCACGTGCCCGGCTACGGTGGCCACTGCGGGGCTGGTTCCCATCTGCTCCGTGAGTGTAGACAGTGGGCTGGACTTGCGCCGCAGCTCGGTGAGCTCCGTCAGCAGCTCCGAGTGCTCGAGCGCGCGCTTGACCAGCAGCAACAGCTCGGCGTTGTCGACTGGCTTGGAAAGGTAGTGAAAGGCGCCCAGTTGCATGGCTTCCACTGCGTTCTTCAGGTCCGCGCTGCCGGTCAACATGATCACGGGTGCCTGCGGGCACAGTGCCCGCAGCTTCTTCAAGACATCCATGCCGCTCATGTCGGGCAGGCGCAAATCCAGGATGACGACTGCAGGGGGGGTGCGTTCGGCGTGTTCGACTCCTGCCTGCCCGGTCTCGGCATGGTCCAGGTCAAAGCGGGCCTGGTCGAACAGCACGCGCATGAGGCGAGCCACCAGCGGGTCATCGTCGATCAACAGCAACGGCACACGCTCGGCACGGGTCATTGCAGGCTAGGCTGCGCTGGCGGGGTCAACATAAGGCTTTGACCGGTGGGGATTAAGGTTGGCAATCAAGAGCGCGCAAGGGCCAGGTAACCGGCCACCGCATGCCGGAAGTCCCCAGGCTCGATCGGCTTGCCGATGAAGCCCTCCGCGCCTGCGGCACGGGCAGCGGCCTCGGTGGCGGGCCCGGCGTGTGCGGACAGGACGACCAGCACGATGTCGCGTGTCCGGGCGTTGGCCTTGAGCTCACGGGCCAGGTCGAGCCCCGTACGGTCCGGCAACTCGATATCCAGCAGCATCAGGTGCGGCTTGAAGCGGTCAATCGCCTCCAGGGCCTGCGCAGCGTTACCCGCCTCCGCCAGGTCGTAACCCGCTCCGTCCAGCAGCGCCCGGACCAACAGGAGGTTCAGGTTGTTGTCGTCTACCACCAGAACGCGTGAAGGGAGGTGTGCGCGTGCGCTGGTCGGTTCACACCTGGCTGACACTCTGGACTCCGGGACATGCCTGCTACGGCTGGCTCGCGGTCGTAGCTTATCTGCTCTCGTGGGCGAAACACGCAGGTCCCCTAGGCTAAAGGACCGATTCGTTCAGGGCGATGTCGGCGTGCTGCCACGCCTTGCGGAAGCGGGCTTGGGCTTCGGTCGCGGGCTTCGTCTTGCCTTGGGATTCGAGGCTCTTGGCCAGCCCATAAAGCGCCCAGCCATTCTCGGGGTTGCGCCGCAAGTCGTCGCGATAGGTCTTTTCGGCTGCCGCGGCGCGGCCGGCAGCGAGTTGCGCCGCACCCAGGTAATGCCTTGCAGGCTGGTGCCACAGCGGAGGCTCGAAGTAGGCGTTGGCGTCTTCGAGCGCCACCGCCTGCGCCAGGGCGGCAATGCCCCCCGCGACCTGCTTGCCGGCCAAGGCGACCTGGCCCGCAAGAATGCGTTCGCCCACCTTCAGCGTGCGCGACAGTGCCTGCTGCGGACCGACCAGGTATTTCTCGAACAGGGGGTCGGCGGCCGCCTTGGCCAGCGCATCGAGGTGCCGCTGCGCATCGGCACCGCGGCCTTGGCGCGTCGCGGCCATGCCTTGCGCGAAGTGCCACATGGCTTGCGGATACGGCAAATCGTCTGCGGGCTTTGCCGCCTTGGCAATATCGTCCCAGCGACCGAACTGCACCTGCGCCTTCAACGGCGTGACCTGGAAATCCTGGAGGAATTCATAGCCCGGCGTGCGCGCAAGCTCCGGCAAGTCGGTGCGGCGCGCGGTCTCGGCCGCGGCGGCGAGCGCCTTGGCGCTGGCGCCTTCCAGCGACGCAGCCCACCACAGGAAATGGTGGTTATGCGGCACATAGCCCAGCGGATAGACGCCGGGAGCCGGCTTGCACGCAGCGAGGTAGGCGTCGTCGGACTTGATGGCTGCCTCGTTGGCGATGGTGGCGTCGTGGTAACGGCCGACCCGCGTGTAGATGTGCGCGGGCATGTGCACCAGGTGGCCAGATCCGGGAATCAACTCGCGCAAGCGGTCGGCCGCGGCCACGCCGCGTTCGGGCCTGTTGGAGGCCTCGACCGCGTGGATGTACAGGTGCAGCGCGCCGGCGTGGTCGGGAGCGTTCTTCATCACCGACTCGAGCGTCGACACGATCTCGCGCGTGTTGCCTTTGGGCGTGCCGTCAGGCTCGTAGTAGTTCCACGGCGCGAGGTCCATTAGCGCTTCCGCGTACAGCGTCCGCGCGTCGAGGTCGTCCGGCAGTTTCTTCACCAGTTCTGCCATCGCATTTGCATAGGCGCGGTCGAGGCTGCTGCGATCCTCGGGCGGCGCCTCGGCGTAACGCGTGGCGAGAGCCCCAATCCATGCCTGCTCCCATAAATCGACGCGCGGCGCGAGCGCGATGGCTTTCTGCACGCGCATCCAGGCCTTTGCATTGTTCGCAGGATCCATCGCCGCATTCACATGCGGGCCCAGCACCAGCGCCGCGCCCCACCAGCACATCGCGCACTCCGGATCGATTTCCACGGACTTGAGGAACGAGCGCTCGGCCGCGTCGTGGTTGAAACCGTACGCGAGCATCAGGCCCTGGTCGAACCAGCGCTGGGCGCCCGGCTTGAACGTGGTGACGGCGCGCTGGTAGTTGCCCAGTCCTTCGAGCAGCGTTGCGCCTACGGGTGCCGGCGGCACTTCGGGCGTGCCGCCCACGGCTGCGACTGCAACCGGCTCTTCAGGGGTTTTCATCTGCTGCGCGCACGCCGCAGCAAGGACGAAAACGGTGAACAGCACCGACGGCACGGCGTAGCGCGGCATTGGAGTCTCCTCTTTCCGGAACGGTCTTTCTACGCCCGGACACGCCGGGTCGCAACGACCGGAGCTTATCGCCTGCGGCGCACCCGGCGGGAACGCTGCGGCTTGCCCGGATCCTGCTCGCTCGCCTTGAGGATCAACGCGGGCAGCGAAACCTCCAGTGCGAGTGCGATGCGATCGAGCACGACGATGGAGAAATTGCAGCGGCCGCGCTCGATCTCGGACAGGTACTGGTAGCTCAGTTCAGCGCGCTCGGCGAGCACTTCCATCGTCATGTTCTGCTCGAGCCGCGTGTCGCGGATGGTCGAGCCAATGGTGCGGGCGGCCTGCGATTCCGGCAAAGCGCGCTCCGCGCGGGGGCTCATGGCCCGACGCTCCACAAAGGATCCGGCAGTGCGCGGCTGGTCATATCACTCACGCGATAATCGGCGCGTGTCGCCGTTTTGGGTATCGTGCAAACACGAAAGCGCCTGCATGCTGTCCTGCGGGAC